>JANOAF010000382.1:0-15558 GCA_031411015.1 Opitutaceae bacterium
TGTAATTGTTCGCGCAGCTAATAATCCAATTGGAATTCAACCGCGATTTCACGATGCGAACATCCTGCTGTATTCTTCGCTGCGCTCAGATTGACAACCCCCAAGAACCCCACCTTTGACCCAGTTTTCCTGTTATGAAACTTTTCCTCCCTCTCCTCGCTACTCTCCTCGCCGTCGGTGCCGCGCACGGTGCCGTCGGTGAAAGCGAAGCCGCCCGGCTCGGCCAGGACCTCACTCCCCTCGGCGCCGAAAAGAAGGGCAATGCCGATGGCACGATCCCCGCGTGGGAAGGCGGGATCAAATCCGCCCCGGCCGGATACAAAGTCGGCGCCCACCACCCTGACCCCTTTGCCGGCGATCAGCCGCGCTTCACGATCACAGCGGCCAACTCCGGCCAATACGCGGGCCAGCTCACCGCGGGTCAGCTCGCGATGTTCAAGGCCTATCCCGACTACAAACTGATCGTCTATCCCACGCACCGAAGTTTCTCAAATCCGCAGAACATCTACGACGCCACGCGCAAAAACGCCGGAACCGGCAAGCTCGTCGCCAACGGCAACGGCCTCAGCGGCGCCGTGCGGGGCGCGCCATTTCCGATCCCGGGGACCGGACTGGAAGTGGTTTGGAATTTCCTCACGCGCTACCGCGGCGTCGCGGCCGTGCGCCACATCGATCAGGCGGCCGTCGAACGCGGCGGCGGCTATCAACTCGTGAAGTTTGAGGACGAGTTTCTGTTCAACTACACGCTGCCGGACATCACGACCAAGGAGCTGGAGGATTCCAACACGATGATTTTCTACAAGCAGGCCGTGACCGCACCGGCGCGCCTTGCCGGTAGTATTCTACTCGCGCAGGAAACCGTCGATCAGGTGAAGGAGCCGCGCCGCGCATGGGTCTACAACGCGGGCCGCCGCCGCGTGACACGTGCTCCCAATGTCGCCTACGACAATCCCGGCACCGCCGCCGACGGCCAGCGCACCAGCGATCAATTCGATATGTATAACGGCGCGCCCGACCGCTACGAATGGACGCTCGTCGGCAAGAAGGAGATGATCGTGCCCTACAACTCCTACAAGCTGCACAGCGACAAAGTTAAGAACTCCGACATCCTAAAGCCGCTGCACATCAACCAGGACCTTACGCGCTACGAATTGCACCGCGTCTGGGTTGTCGAGGCAAAACTCAAGCCCGGCACGTCACACCTCTACGCGCGCCGAACTTTCTACATCGACGAGGACTCGTGGCAGATTCTCGCCGCCGATCAATACGACGGGCGCGGCCAGATGTGGCGCGTCTCCGAGGCCCACTGCATCAACTATTACGACGCGCTAACCTTCTGGAGCACGCTTGAGGTCCATTTCGATCTGCAAAACGGTCGCTACCTCGCGGTCGGTTTGGACAACGAGAATGCGATGTATGACTTCAACGTGAAGCGCTCACCCGCCGACTACACCCCCGACTCGCTGCGCCGCGAAGGCGTGCGGTAACAGCAAGCAGGGCGGTCGTCGTTCCGCCCTTTTTCGCCGTGACGAGACCGAGGCTTCAAAAGTCGGTTTGCGTAGGGCAGCTCGATTGCGCGCGCCCAATCCGCGCTCGTATGCGAGCTGACCTACCCAAACTCGATTTGTGCGACTAGCATTTTGAAAACACGCCCTGGATTTACCCTCGGCATCGCGCTGATCGGTTTGCCTGCCGCTCTCTTCGCGGCGGCTGCGACACCGAAAATGTTGCTGCTCGACGGTGCGGTGAGCGGTTCGAACGTCTTCGCCGTCGGCGAACGCGGGACGATCCTTCGGTCGTCCGACAACGGCCACACGTGGGACCGCCTCGCCACTCCCGCCAAGGCAACGCTCACCGGCATCAGTTTCGCTCCACCACCCGCCACGCAGATCGGCTGGGCAGTTGGACACGACGCACTCATCGTCGGCACAACGGATGGCGGCAAAACCTGGGGGACCCGCTATCAAGGCGAGAGCCTCCAGGATTCCTTTCTCGACGTAGTCACACTCGACGCCCAGCGCGCGATCGCGGTCGGTGCCTATGGGCTCTACGTGACGACGGCCGACGGGGGCAAGACCTGGACGCGCCGGAAGCTCAGCAAGGACGACTACCATTTCAATCGCATCAGCGCTGGTGAAGGCAACACGCTCTACCTCGCCGGTGAGCACGGCACCCTGCTCCGCTCCGCCGATCTGGGCGCAAAATGGTCGGCATTGAAAACCCCCTACGAGGGTTCGTTCTACGGCCTCACCTCGCCCGAGCGCCGCGTGCTGCTCGCGTTTGGATTGCGCGGCCGGGTTTTTCGCTCGGCCGACGACGGTAAATCGTGGCAACCCGTCGCGACGCCAGAACCCGTCTTGCTGGCCACCACAGCGAAACTGAAAAGCGGTGCGCTCTTCCTCGGTGGACAGTCGCAATCGTTGCTCGTGAGTCGTGACTACGGAGCCACGTTTTCTTCCGTGCCCGATTGCCTGCCCGCCGGAATCGCCCGACTCCTCGCGTTGCCGGACGGCAACCTGCTCGCGCTCGGCGAGGCCGGTGTCACCGTCCTCGAAGCCAGCCGCTTCAGCGCCGCCGCCGCGGCCGCATTCCCACGCGCCCCCTGACCACTGCACTTCTCGCGTCATGCTCCTTGAGAAATTCACCGTGTGGATGTTCCGGTTTCGCACGCCGCTCGTGTGCGTTTTCGCGGCGCTGACGGCGGTGATGGCATTCTACGCGGCGAATCTGCGCGTCGATGCCAGTTTCAACAAATCACTGCCGCTCGATCACGACTACATCCGCACGTTCACGAAATACCAACGCGACTTCGGCGGAGCTAACCGCGTGCTCATCGCGCTCATGGTGAAAAGCGGCGACATTTTCACTGCGGAATTTTTCGCCGAACTGAAAAAGGTCACAGATGAGGTGACGTTTCTCCCTGCGGTCGATCGCGCCCAGGTGCAGTCGCTGTTCACGCCGAACGTGCGTTACGTCGAAGTCGTTGAAGATGGGTTTGCCGGCGGCAACGTCATCCCGGCGGATTTTGCGCCGTCGCCCGCGGCCTTTGCCAAGGTGCGGGAGAACATCACTAAGTCCGGCAAACTCGGCCAGCTCGTCGCCAACGATTTCACCGGCGCCATCGTCAGCGCCCAGCTCCTTGAGATCGATCCAGGCAGCGGCGCGAAGATCGACTACGCGCGCGTAGCCGCGGGCCTAGAGGCGCTGCGCACGCGCATTGAGGCAGAAAACGGCGGGGCCGTGCGCGTCCACATCATCGGTTTCGCGAAGGTGATCGGCGATGTGAGCGAGGGCGCGCGCGGCGTGCTGACGCTTTTCGGGGTCTCCATTTTCGTCACCACGCTCCTCGTCTGGCACTATGCGGGCCGCTGGAAACTCGCGCTCGCCCCGGTGCTATGTTCGCTCGTCGCCGTGGTCTGGCAGCTCGGCGCGCTGACCGCCCTCGGCTATGGCATTGATCCGTTTTCGATTCTCGTGCCGTTTCTCGTCTTCGCCATCGGCGTGAGCCACGGCGTGCAGAAGATCTGCACGTTTCGCAACGAAGTGTTCAAGGGGCTGGATGGTCCGACGGCCTCACGCGCGGCCTTCATGCAGCTCATCCTGCCCGGCATTGTCGCGCTGATGACCGACACCGTCGGCTTCATCACAATGCTCGTGATTAAGATTCCGACGATTCAGGAACTCGCCATCACCGCCAGCCTCGGCGTGAGCGTGATCGTGATCACGAATTTTTTCCTCCTGCCCATCCTGCTTTCCTATCTCCACCTGCCGCCGTCCTACGCAGACTGGGTGGCGCAGCGCCGCGCGAGGGGCGACCGCCTCTGGCAGCGGCTCGCGCACGGGATGAAGCCGAAGCCGTCAAAAATCATCATCGCCATCGGCCTTGCGCTCGGGGCGTGGGGCGCGTGGACGGCCGGCGCGATTCACATTGGCGACACCCAGGCCGGCGTGCCGGAGCTGCGGCAAAACTCGCGCTACAACACGGACTCGCGCGTCATCACGTCTAAGTTTGGCATCGGGGTGGATATCCTCTCCGTCATCGTCGAGACCGTGCCCAATGGCTGCGTCGATCACGAGGTTGTCTCATTGATGGACGAGTTCGAGGGCCACATCCGGCTCGTGCCCGGCGTGCAATCGGTTGTTTCGCTGCCCGCGATGGCGAAGCTCGTGAATGCCGGCTACAGCGAGGGCTCGCTCAAATGGCGCATTCTCCCGCGCAACCAGCAGGCGCTCGCGCAGGCGGTCTCGCCCATCGAGACCGCGACCGGCCTGCTCAACGCTGACGGCAGCGTGATGCCCGTGATGATCTTTCTAACGGATCACAAGGCGGAGACGCTCCTCGCAGTGACATCCGCCGTAAAAGCCTTTGCTTCCCAGCATCCCTCCCCGAAGGCGAAATTCCTCCTCGCCAGCGGCAACGCCGGCGTGATGGCGGCAACCAACGAAGTCGTGAGCGCGGCCGAGCATCCGATTCTCTACTGGGTGTTCGGGGCGGTGATTGTGCTCTGCCTGATCACGTTCCGTTCGGTGCAGGCCACGCTCTGTATCGTCGTCCCGCTCGCGATCGTGAATTACCTCGCCTACGCCCTGATGGTCTATCTCGGGATCGGCTTGAAAACCTCCACGCTGCCGATGGTCGCGCTCGGCGTCGGCATCGGCGTGGACTACGGCATCTACATTTTCGCGCGCCTCCAAGCGGAGCTGAATGCCGGCGAATATTTCGAGGATGCGATGTATGGCGCCCTCAAGGATGCGGGCGCCGCGGTGGTCTTCACCGGGCTCACGCTCGCGATCGGCGTGAGCCTGTGGGTTATGTCCGACCTGAAATTTCAAGCGGACATGGGGCTGCTGCTCACCTTCATGTTCCTCGTCAATATGGCCGGCGCGATCTTCCTGCTGCCCGCGATGGCGCGATGGTTCTGGCGGCACCACACCGGCCGGACGGCGGCGCCGTTTCCCTTTCCGCGGCGCTGAGAATCTTTCTGGCCACCGAGCTCGGACTGCTCTCGTCTCTGGCTGTGTCCGCCGAGCCTCGCCTTCCCATCTTAAACGAGAGCCAGCGCCGTGTCGTCGGCTCCGCGCTGACCCTACTGGCTTTTCTCGGGTCAATCGCCCTGATCATCGTCGCGGTGTATGTGCTGGGGCGGTTGCTGTCTTTCTTTTCGGCTGTGCTCTGGCCGCTCGCGGTGGCGGGTGTGCTGGCGCTGATTCTGCGCCCGGTGGTGCAGGCGCTGCAGCAAAAACTCCGGTTGAAACGCCCAACCGCGGTCGTCCTGCTTTATTTCGCCGTCGTGCTGCTCGCGTCGGGTGTATTGTTAATGGTCGTTCCTTCCCTCATCACGCAGTTGATCGATTTCTTCACCTACCTGCCGACGCTGTGGGAATCCGTGTCGGACTATGTGACGGCCCACTACCCCGACTGGATCGCGCTCGCGCAGAAGCATCTTTCCAATCCGAGCGTGAAGGGCCTGGTCGATAGCTTGGCGAGCGAAAGCAAGGCGTTCCTGACCCACGCGATGCCCTCAGTCCGCGCGGCGTTCGGCGGGATGATCGATGTCTTCGCCTTCATCACCCACCTCGCGATTATTCCGGTCTACCTGTTTTTCTTTTTGCTGATGCGCGGCGAGCCGACCGGCGAACTCGGCCGGCATCTGCCGTTCCTCAAACCCAGCGTGCGCGAAGATGTGGTGTTTCTCGCGAGTGAATTCGTCTCCATCGTGGAGGCATTCTTCCGCGGGCAACTGCTCATCGGACTCTGCATGGGCGCGCTGCTCGCCACCGGCTTCACGATCATCGGCCTGAAATTCGGACTCTTCATCGGCCTCGCGCTGGGCGTGCTCAACATCGTCCCCTACCTCGGCACCATCCTTGGCCTCGCGGTGGCCCTGCCCCTCGCGTTTTTCCAACCCGCGGGCGGCTGGCAGCTCCTCGGGCTCGTGCTGCTCGTTAAGGTCATTGTGCAATGCGTGGAGAGCTGGTTTCTCACGCCGAAAATCATGGGCCATCACACCGGCCTGCATCCGGTCGCGATCATCGTCGCCGTGTTTTTCTGGGGCACGGCATTCGGCGGCATCCTCGGCATGTTGCTCGCCGTGCCGTTGACGGCCTTCTTCGTAACCGTGTGGCGGCTCGCGAAGCGGAAATATTTCAACGCGAGTGAAGCCTGAGCCGTCGGCCCCCGGCGAGTGTGCCAACTGCGGCGCGACGATTTCCCGCTCCGCCCGTTCCTGCCCGGAATGCGGTGCCGATGAACGAACCGGCTGGCGGGAAAACGATGCGACGCGCTATGACGGCCTCGACTTGCCTAACTCGGCATTCGAAGACGAGTCTGCGGCTCGGGCCGCATCGCGACGACGTCCTCACGCGGGACCGCGCTGGTATTGGCTCGTGGTCGGAGCCGCGCTCATCGTCGCACTGATTCTCGGTATGATTCGCTTTCGCTGATGCCCACGCCGTGGGAAGTCGTCTTCCGCAAAGGCGTCCATCTGCCGCAAATCGGTTGGTGGCTCGACGCCCAGTCGCGCACCGAGCGGGCCTTCATCTCACACGCGCACGGCGATCACATCGCGCGCCACAAGGAAGTGCTCTGCACGCCCGGCACCGCCCGCTTTCTCCATGCGCGGTTGCCGGGCAAACGCATCATGACCGAGCTGGAGTTTGGCCAGCCGCACGCGCTGGAGTTTGGCGTCACCGCGACGCTGTATCCGGCCGGTCACATTCTCGGCTCCAGCCAGATTCTCCTCGAGTCGGCCGAGCACGGTTCGCTGCTTTACACGGGCGATTTCAAATTGCGCCCCGGCCTCGCCGCCGAGCCGTGCGCGACGCCGCGGGCCGACACGCTGATCATGGAAACAACGTTTGCGCTCCCGCGCTACGTCATGCCGCCGGAAGCGGAGGTCATCGCCCAAATCATCGCGTTCTGTCACCAATCGCTCGCCGATGGCGCGACGCCGGTGCTGCTCTGTTACAGCCTCGGCAAGAGTCAGGAAGTGCTGCGCGCCCTCGCGCCCGCCGGTCTGCCAGTGATGCTCCACGCTGACACGCTGCGTCTCACGCGCATCTATGAAAAACTCGGCGTCACCTTTCCATCATTCCGCGAATACGACGCGCGTGAAGTCGCCGGTCACGTCGTGATTTGCCCGCCGCATGCCCAAGGCCTCCTGAGTCGCCTCTCCGGCGCGCGCACGGCCGTCATCACGGGCTGGGCTCTCGATGCCGGGGCCATCTACCGCCATCGCTGCACCGCGGCCTTTCCGCTCTCCGATCACGCGGACTTTCCGAGCCTGCTCCGCTTTGTCGAACTCGTGCAGCCCAAGCGCGTGCTCACTCTCCACGGTTTCGCCCGCGAGTTCGCGGCGACGCTTCGCGCCCGCGGCATCGAAGCCCTCGCGCTCGGTCACGCGAACCAATTGGAGTTTCCGCTCCCAACTTAGCGCACTTCATCATCGCTCTAGCCGATGGGATCATTTTTTGTGCGCGCTCGCCATGCTCACCAAACTGCCCTTGCTCCTGCTCGCCACGCTGCCACTCGCAGCGGAGACCAAGCTGGCGGTGCGCGAGGGCGAGACGTTCACCTACAAAGTTTCGTGGGCGGTTTTGCCCGGCGCCGGCGAAATCAAGTTTTTCGCCGCGGCTGATGCCACAGGCCCCACTCCGCGACTGCGGATCACCACGACGACTCAGACGCGCGGCCTCGCCAGCGTGCTGTTTCCCTTCAACGCCACGGCCGAATCAACCTTCGATCTTGCGAGCGGACGCCTGCTGGCGCTCACCGAGTCGAACACCCAGCGCAGCAAAAAATCCGAGCACGCGGTGACGTTCGACTATGCCACGGCGCAAGCCCACTACTCGGTGCCCGGCTCCACCGATGCCCCGCGCGCCCTGCCCATGCCCGCCGGCGATCCGATGGACTTAATCACCAGCCTCGTGCAAACTCGCTCATGGGATCTCAAGCCCGGTGAGAAGCGCGACGCGCTCGTGCTGTTCGACGACGATTTCTACGAACTGACGATTCATGCCGCTCGCATCGAAGAAGTGCGCACGTCGCTCGGGAAATTTGAGGCCCTGGTCTTGGAGCCGCGCATGGACAAGACGCCACCCAAGGGAATGTTCAAGCGCGGCTCGACCGCGCGAGTGTGGATTTCGCAGGACGAGCGCCGGCTGCCCGTGAAATTTGAAGTCGAGTTCAAGGTCGGCACCGGCGTCGCCACGCTCACGCGCTACGACGCGCCGGCTCCGGCGACCAAGACCAAGGACACGACCAAGCCCGGGATAAAAAACTGACGACGGGCCTTGGGGTGCCGCGGTGCTTCAGCGGACAGTCCTCGCGGGCCACGATACGAATGGCACGAAGCCGGAAGTGTTCAGGCGATCAACGTTTCACCCGCCACCACCCCGCGCGTAGGTGGAGCGACTTGACCTCAAGGCGCTTCAGTCGCTCCGTTCTCAAACCAGCGCGTTGGGTCAACGCGCTCCACCTTCAACTGCATTGTTCCGGCTAAACTTATCGCCGCCTAAGATGCGAAAAATCCTCGTCCTTAGAGGCGGCGCGCTGGGCGACTTCATCGTCACGCTGCCCGCTGTCGCCGCGCTGCGCCGCCGTTGGCCCGACGCGCGCATCGAGCTCGCCGGCAACGCCACGGCCGGGCAACTCGCCCGCTCGCGTGGATTGCTCGACGCCGTGCACTCGCAGCACGAGGCGCGCTGGGGTGCGCTTTACGCCCATGCGACGTTGCCCGGGGAATTTGCCGCTTGGCTGACGGAGTTCGATTTGATCCTGAACTTCTGGCCAGATCCCGAGGCGGAGTTGTCGCGGCGGTTTCCGCTGCGCGCCGGGCAGAGGTTCATCACGGCCGCTGCGTTGCCGCAACGTTCCCCGGCGGCCGCGCACTATTGCGCGCCGCTGCGGGAACTGGGAATCGAGGTCGACGACTTCTGTTTCCAACTAACATCGCCGCACGCCACGGAACTCATCGCGGTGCATCCCGGCAGCGGATCGCCGAGCAAAAATTGGCCGGCCGAAAAATGGCGCGCCTTGATCGCGATGCTACCGGGTCCCGTCTGCGTTATCCTCGGCGAAGCGGAAGCCGACCGCTGGCGCGATTTCCCCTTACCCTCGACGGTCGAACTGGCGGTCAAACAACCGCTGGAAGCCCTGGTGGAGAAACTGGCCGCGTGCCGGCTGTTCCTCGGCCACGATTCCGGGATTAGTCATCTCGCCGCGGCCTGCGGTGTGCCGAGCCTCCTCCTCTTCGGTCCGACCGAGCCCGCCATTTGGGCCCCACCGACTCCCCGCACCCGCGTGCTTAGGTGCGGGCCGACGCTCGACGCAATTTCGCTCGCGGAGGTGCAGGACACCGTGGCGAACTTGCTGGCGGCACAAAGGTGAACCGCCACGCTTTTTTCGCCCAGATCGGCCCGGCATAGTCCACGCCGATCCTTGGCGTCGCGGTCACGCTTCCTCGCGGCACTCGCCCGCCGCGATCTTCGAGCCACAATCCGCTCGTCTCATGCGTCGCGGTCGTGCGGTTAATTTTCCGCCCGATGGCCAGCGTCTGGGTGAGGCGCCCGGGACCACTGATACCTTCGACGCCCCGAATCAGGACCGCGGCCGGCCAGTCGGCAGGGCCGACGACGAGATTTAGCATCTCGTGGATCCCATAGCAGAGGTAGACATACCACACGCCACCGACCGCATACATGACCTCGGTGCGGGCGGTGCGGCCGACGCGCGCGTGGCAAGCGAGGTCCCGTTCGCCGTCGTAGGCTTCGGTCTCGACGATCATCCGTGCCTCGACCCGACCGTCCGCGAAACGGCGCACGAGGTGCTTTCCCAGCAACCATCGCGCGAGGGCGACCGTTTTCTTCCGCTGCAATAGTTTCGCTTCAACAATCATCCGGATCTGTCCTTCATTCGATTCGATCGCCTTGTGAACGCAACCGCCCGACCAGCCAAAGCCAATCTCCTCCGCGCGCTCACCCTCTGCACCGCCGAGGGGGTGATGGCGATGCCGATCGTGACGATGTCGCTCCCGGTCAGCGTGTTTCTGACCGCGCTGCTCACGCAGGCGTTTACGCTGCCGAAGACGACCATCGGGCTCATCTGCGCGCTCCCTTTCCTCGGAAATTTCCTGCAAATTTTTGTCGCACCGTTCCTCGCCCGCTGGCGGCCGCCGAAAATCATCATGCTCGGCGCGGCGGCGCTGCACGTGCTCTGCTGGGCGGCGTTCGGCGCGCTGCTGCAGTTCGTGCCCCGCGACGATCCGGCGACGGCCGGCCGCTGGTTGATCGTATGGTTTCTCACCACGAGTTGCTTCGGCGCAATTGCCGGCGTGTCGTGGAACGCATGGATTCAGGATTGGGTGCCGTATCGCATCCGCGGAAAATATTTCGGGCGGCGCAACGGCACGCTGCAATTTTCCACGCTCACCTTTCTTTTCGTTTCCGGGTGGGCACTGGCGCATTGGAGCTACGCCATTCCGGCCTTCCAGCTCATCATCGCCGGCGCGGTGGTAATGCGGTTGTTCTCGTTGTATTGGCAGTGGATCAGTCCCGCCCAAGCGCGAAAGGCGATGCCGGTGACCGCGCTGCCGTTGCGCATGCAGCTCGGCGTCGTGCTCGGTTCGCGCTCACTGCTCGGATTCATCGCGTTTGGCGCCGTGTGGTCCTTCGCCGCAAATTGCTTTGGGCCGTTCTATCACGTGTTCATGTTCGAGCAGCTCGGGATGTCCGCGTTCGACGTCAGCCTGCTCTCGATGCTCGCGCAGCTCTCGGGCGCGCTGTCGTTTCCCGCTTGGGGCCGCATGCTCGACCGCTTCGGCAACAAATCAGTGATGACCGTCTCGCTTATTCTGTGGCAGATGCAGAATTTTCTTTGGTGCTTTTTGACGCCGGAAAACCGGCAGATGCTTTTCGCGATGTGGCTTTTCGGCGGCGCGGTGAGTGCGGGCTTTATCCTTGGTCAGTTCACGCTGCTGCTGAAATTGATTCCCCTTGAAGCCAAGAATCTGGCCATTGGGGTGAACCTCGCGGTGACCTCACTGGTCGCGGCCATCGCGCCCATCACAGGCGGAGAAGTGCTGACGTGGGCGCTGGTGCGATGGCCCAACGCGCTCGCCGTGCATCACGCGTGCTTCGTCGTGCAGCCCGTGGTCGCGCTTCTCGGCTGCATGCTCCTGCTGCGCGTCGAGGAGCCGCGGGCCAGCCCGCTCACGATGGTGTTTGGCGCGATGCGCAACATTCGCACGCTGAGCGGCGTCTTTGGACTGAGTTTTCTTGTGAACTACATTTTCTACCGCTCTCAAAAGGACGACGAATGAACCCGCCCCCTCACCACTTCACGCTCACCGGCAATCTGCTCGCCGAACGCACGCTGGAATTCGAGCGCTGGTCCCCCGGCGCGACGCAACGGGCCACGGCGGAATCTTTTCAAGTCGGCGGCAAGGGCATCAACGTCTCGAAAATGCTCAACCGGCTCGGCGCACCCAATACCGCGCTCTGCTTCGCCGGCGGCGCGCCGGGTGCCGAATGCGAGGCTTGGCTGCGGGCGAAGAATTTTTCGCTGCAGATTTTTCCGACCACTCGAGCCACGCGTGGCGGCACGGTCGTTCGCAGCGGGCACCTGGAGACGACTTTCCTCGGAGTGGACACGCCGCCCGACTCCGTCGCGATCCAGGCCTGTGCCGAATTCATCAACACCCGGCCCGCGGGCGTGCTCGCGGTTTGTGGCAGCATTCCTGGCTGGAGCTCGGCCGACTTCGATGTGCTCCGCGATGCGCTCCATCGCTGGCCGGAGCGCGGTTCGCTCGTCGTCGACAGCTATGGACCAGCCCTTGAGTGGCTGGTCAACGAGACCGCCGCACTCGTCCGCATCAATCGCTCCGAGCTCATTTCGCTCGTCCCGCCCAACGAACAAAAGTCCCCCACCGGCGAACTGCTCCGCCGTATCCGCGATCGCTTTCGCGCGCGGCGCTGGGTTATCACCGACGGCGCGGCACCGGTTTGTTTCATCGACGAGCACCACGATCCCGAAACGCTCACGCCACCGAATGTGCGCCAAGTTTCCCCGACCGGTTCGGGCGATGTCATGCTCGCGTGCGTTTTGCACGCACGCTTTCACCAAGGCCTGAGTTGGCGCGACGCGGTCGCGTGGTCCCTGCCCTCGGCCGCCGCCAACGCCGGCCATCCCGGCATCGCCGAGTTTCCCAATCCAGCGCAGAAATAGGTGGACGGACTCGGGCTTGGCGACCGCGCCACCAGCCTGACATTGTCTGGGCTAAGCCTTTCTGCCGTTGGATCGTTCCGTCTTTTCAAATAAATCCTTGCTTTGCCTCCTGCAAAACCGCTTAGTCCGCCCTTTTATTTATGAAAGCGACCATCAAAACTCAGGGCCAGCAGTTCACTGTGTCCGAGGGTGATATTCTCATTGTGAACCGTTACCCGGGCACCGAAAAGGGCTCGACCGTCGAGATTAAGGACGTGCTCGCCGCCGGCGAGGGCGACTCCTATCGCGTCGGCAAGCCGCTCCTCGCTGGTGCGTCCGTCTCCGCGACGATTCTTGAGAACAAGCGCGGCGACAAGGTCATCGTTTTCAAGAAGAAGAAGCGCAAGGGCATGGAGCGCAAACGCGGCCATCGCCAGGAGCTCTCGGTCATCAAGATCAAATCGATCACGGCTTAATCCACCTTAAAGGAGACTACTACCATGGCGCACAAGAAGGGTCAGGGCACATCAATGAACGGCCGGGACAGCCACTCAAAGCGGCTCGGCATCAAGGCATTTGGCGGTGAGGCGATTCTCGCCGGCGGCATCATCGTCCGCCAGCGCGGCACCAAGCTCCATCCGGGCAAGAACGTCGGCGTCGGTCGCGACTGGACGCTCTTCGCGCTCAAGGATGGTCACGTGAAATACGACAAACCGCACCGCATGGTGTCGGTCGTCACCGCTTAATCGTCGGACGCTCCGCACACACTTTCGGCCGGTCCTAGTGACCGGCCTTTTTTGCGCCCAGCGGTGGCTTGCTCGACCGCCGGCCGTCGCTCACCTTCGCCGCCATCCCCATGCCCGATCGTCTCTCGCAACTTCGCCGGCAGCGTGCGCTCGTTCAGGAGCAGCTCGAATGGATCAACCGGGAGATTGCGTCGGCCGAAGCCGGCGGCGAAGTCAGCCCGGCTCCGGTCGCACGCTCCGTCGCCTTGCAAAATGCCGCTGCGGCACCGGCCGCTTCGCCGCCGACAACGGCCACGACCGCGGTAGAAGAAGATATTATCGCGCGCTATCGCGTCGGTTCCGACACGCTCAAGCACGACGTGAAGAAAGGCTGCGCCATCTATTTTTCCGCGGCTCTGCTGCTGCTGGCGGCAGTGGTCGTCATCCTCTACTTTTCCCTCCGTTCCCGCTGAGCGCGCGGGCGCGGGGCACGCCGCCTCAACTCGCCACCGGATAACTGCCGAGCCACTTCACGAGCGGACAAAATTTCCTCAGTTCCGCGATGGCGTCTTTTGTGGCCGCGTCCTCGAAGTGCCCGGTGACATCGAGGAAGAAATAATAGTCCCACGGCCGTTTCTTGCTCGGCCGCGATTCGATCTTGGAGAGGTTGATGCCGCGCTGGGCGAGCGGCATGAGCATCTTCAAAAGCGCGCCCGAGTGCGATGCGGCCTCGTCGCCGAGCGAGACGAGCAGGCTCGTGAGGTCTTTGCCGCCACCGACAGGACCCGAGGCTTTTTTCCCGATGACGAAGAAGCGCGTGGTGTTGTCCGCCTTGTCCTGAATGTTTCGCGCTACGACCGGCATGCCGTAGTGCTCGGCTGCGAGTTCGCCCGCGACCGCCGCCGTGCCCGGCTCCTGCTTGGCCAGCTGCACTGCACGCGAGGTGCTCGGCGCATCGACCAACTGCGCGTGCGGCAGATGCCGCTGCAGCCAATGCCGGCACTGCGCGAGCGCCTGATCCTTGGAGTAAACGCGCTCGATGTTCTCGAGCGGCGAGTTCGAGATCAACGCGTGATTAATTTCGAGGTAGATCTGCGCGACGATTTTCAGGTCGCTCTCAACGAAACTATCCAGCGCCTCGCGCACGGAACCTTCGGTGGAGTTTTCGATCGGGATGACCGCGTAGTCGGTCTCGCCCTTTTCGACCGCAGTGAAGATGTCGCTTACCGTCGCCATCGCGTGATAGTTCACGCTCGCACCAAATTTTTTCAGCGACGCCGCATGCGTGTTGCTCGCCTCCGGCCCGAGGTAGGCGATCACGAGCGGCTTCTCCAGCGCGATCGCGGCCGACATGATCTCGCGGTAAATGGCACGCAGCGCCTCGTTCTTGATCGGCCCTTGGTTTTGACCCGTGACTTTACGGAGGACCGCATCTTCGCGTTCGGCGACGTAAATTTGTCCGCCTTCGCTCCGCTTCACCTTGCCGATCTCGGCGGCGAGCGCGAGGCGCTGGTTGAGCAATTCCACGAGCTGCTTGTCGAGCACGTCGATCTTTTCGCGAATGGGGCCGAGATTCATGTCAATTGGCTCCGGGGGTCGCGGGGGTGTCGAGTTCGACGACCGTGGCCGGCACGATGCTTGCAGCCTCCAACGGCAGTTGCTCGTCCGAGAGGCCCATGTCCGTGTCGGTCGGCGTGTGTGAATTGGTCGACGTCTTCAGCCATTCGTCGATTTGCCGCGACGACAACACGTCGGACGCCGGCAGCTCGTCGAGCGACTTGATGCCGACAAACTCCAAAAACTGATCGGTCGTGCCGTATTGGATCGGGCGGCCAGGGGAATCGGCGCGGCCGACGATGTAAACAAGCTCGCGTTCCAGCAATTTGTTGAGGCCCGCTTCGGCCGAGACGCCGCGAATTGTTTCAATCTCACCGCGCGTCACCGGCTGCCGATAGGAGATCACCGCGAGCGTTTCGATGGCGGATTGGCTCAGCTTCACCGGGGGTGGTTCCTGCCGGAGGATGCGGATCCAGCGAGCGAAGCGCGGATGCGTCACGAGTCGGTAGCCCGCATTACCTTCAATCAGCAGCAGGCCCTCGTCGCTCACGCGTAATTCCGCCGCGATTTCGTCCATGACCTCGCGCACTTGCGTCGCGGTGATGAGCGACGGCACGTCGCTATACAACTCCGGGTCCAGCGGCGCTTCCTCGATCACCTCCACGATTTCCTCCGCGGGCAAGGCCCCGGGCTCGCTCGGAGGCGGTGTGTCTGTCGTCGGCACGGCTTCCGCCACGGGCGTCGTTTGCAACGGCAGCGCCAACGCCTGCTCGTGAAACCGCGTGAACGCCGCCTGCACATCCTTGATCGAAAGCGGCTGGCTCGATGAGAGCAGGAGCGCCTTCAGCACTTTTTTGAGGTTGAATGCCATGCGGTAAAGTCGCGCCGAGTGATGCGGTCCGCCTCCCGGCATGCAATCTGAATTTGTGCCGGCAGAGGTTGCGGCGCGCTGGCTCGCTTTCGCCGCAAACAATCTTGCTCGCGCCTACTCATCGCAGAAGTCTCGGGTCTGGACTCTCCACTCTCGGCTTCCTCACTCTGCGCTCTTCGAACTCCACGCGCCGCCCCTTTTTT
>JANOAF010000383.1:0-7554 GCA_031411015.1 Opitutaceae bacterium
GGGCGACGCCGGCCCGAGCAAACCGCTATGAGGCGTCATCGATGTCGGTGATGCGAACTTCGCGGACCGCATGGTCCAGCCAGTAGGCGAACACGTAGTCTTCGATCATGAGATGCTCAATCTGCCGCCCGGATTCGTCCGGCAAGGCATAGTCGCTTCGGATGTGCGGATGGGTCGCCAATTGCCGCGCCAGCGCGAGAACTCGCTGTCGGCGTCGTTTCGGAATCTGCACCAGAAAATCGGCTGCGCCCTCGGCGAAAACCGGACGATAAACGGCTCTACTCACGCGCGGCCAGCCGGTGCTCCAGCTCTTCCAGCGAAATTTTTTTGCCCGCGTCCATCTCCCGCATGCGCTTCGAAATCATTCTGCGCCATTCCGGACGTTCGTGGCGCAGACGGATCATGTAGGCGTTCAGTTCGCGCCGCTCGCGCAGCGAAAGCCGCGAGATTTCCTGCTTCAGCTCAAGCAACGACATGATGCAATGATCGCGGCGATGGCGTCGGCGTCAAGCTGGGCATCGCGCCCGACGAGAGCGGTGCCCAATCCAGCTCAAAATCCCCGCTTCTGCAGCTGCGTGCTCAGTTCCTGCATGAAAGCCTGCGCGTCTTCCGGGGTCGGGCGGTAGCCGTCTTTGCTGACCTGCGTGAAGCCGGGGCGGCCGTGTTGATCGACGACCCATTTGCCGGTGACGCCGTCGCTGAACGTCACGGTGCCGCTGGCCATGGCGCCGGGGATCAGGGTGATGTTGTCCACGCCCACGCTGACGGTGGAGGCCCCGGCGGGCGGGAGGTTGTCGAGGTCGTCTTCGTCGAGCGGCTCGGGACCGTCGGAGAGTTCGGGATCGGCGGCGGAATCATCCTTCGCCAGTCCGAGTTTCTCCTTCGCCTTGTCGAAGAAGCCTTTTTTTTCCGGCGGTGCGGACCGCGGGGCGGGAACGGTCGCGTCGGCGTGTTTGGGCGGGGTCTTGGAGACGTCGCTGAGGTCGACCTTTGGCGCGGGGTCTTTGAGCTCAAGATTCAGGTCATCGACGAGGAAACGCACGTCCCGGTAGGTCAGCGAAACTTGAAACTTTTCCGTGAGTTTCTTCTGCACGGTGGAGAGGTTGTCGCCCGCGACGACCCAGGAGGCGACGGCGGCTTTTTGATCGGGAGTTAACGGCATGACGGAAAAGCTACGAGCTGAGAGCACGGAGTCTAGAGCTTGTTACAAAAAAGCCCGGAAGCCATTTCCGGGCTCTCAGCGCTAGACTCTTCGCTTTTTTGGCCTACTTGGACAATTGCGCCTTCAGAAACTCAACGCTGCCGCGCGTGGTGGCGTCCTGCTCGCACATGTTGTCCACGGCCTTGCAGGCGTGGATGACGGTGCCGTGATCGCGGCCACCGAAAAGGTCGCCGATTTCCTGGAGGGAATGCTTGGTGAGCGTGCGGGCGAGATACATCGCGATCTGGCGGGGGATGGCGATGTTGTTGGGCCGGCGCTTGCTGGTCATGTCGCTGTGGCGAATCTGAAAGTGATCAGCGACGCGTTTCTGAATCGTCTCGATGGTGAGGATGTTCTGCGCCTGCTCCATCAGCACGTCGTGCAGGAGGCGTTCGGCGGTCGCGAGGTCGAGGGGCTTGCTGGTGAGCGCGGAGTAGCTGGAGACCTTGAGCAGCGCGCCCTCAAGGCGACGGATGTTCTTGGTGATGTTCTGCGCGATGAAATTGAGGATGGCGTCGGGCACTTGGCAATTGAGCGTCTGGGCCTTGGTGCGAAGAATCGCGAGGCGGGTCTCAAGGTCGGGGGCCTGAATATCGGCGGGCAGGCCCCACTCGAAGCGCGACACGAGGCGGGATTCGAGTTTTGCAATCTCGCTGGCGCGACGGTCACTGGTGAGGACGATCTGCTTTCCGGATTCGAAGAGGTCGTTGAACGTGTGGAAAAATTCTTCCTGAATGCGTTCCTTGCCGGCAAGGAACTGCACGTCATCGATCAGGAGGATGTCGACGTGGCGGTAGCGCTGGCGGAACTTGGTGAGCGCGTTTTCCTGCAATGCCTGAATGAACTCGTTGGTGAATTTCTCCGTCGAAAGGTAGGCGACGCGGGCCTCCGGGTTATGGCGGATGACCGTGTGTCCGATGGCGTGCATCAGGTGCGTCTTGCCGAGGCCGGTCTCGCCGTAGAGGAAAAGCGGGTTGTAGGCCTGACCGGGCGCCTGCGCCACGGCCATTGAGGCGGCGTGGGCCATCTGGTTGTTGGAGCCGACGACAAAGGTCTCGAAGGTGTTGCGCGGATTGAGCGGGCCGGTGGTGGGGCCGCGTTCGTCGTAGCGTGTCGTGCGCTTTTGCGCCGCGGTGCGGTTGCGCGCGGCAGCGGCGTGATCGGGTTGGGCGGCGCGGCTGCCAGCGGCGGAAACACCGGCGCGGGAGCCGGACTCGGTCTTGCGCAACGTGACATTCACCATCCGGCCGGCCGTAATCCGCAACCGCTGCGTGATCAGGTCGAGATAGTTGTCGTGAATCCAGATCGCGGCGAAGTCGTTCGGAACGCCGAGGGTGATTGAGTCGGCCGTGGTTTCCAAGCACACCACCGGCTCGAACCACATTTGGAAAACATCTTCGGGGAAAAGCGACTTGAAGTCGCATTTCACCGTTTCCCAGAGGCTGGGGGTGAGGGTGGGAGAGGGCATGGACGAGCGGTGATGGGCAGGTTTATTCACACTGCGCCGGCGAAGTATTCTCCATCATGCCAAAATCGCCGTCCTGCGTCGTCATACGGCAACAAAATTTAGGTCGGGCCACCAAGGTGAGGGAGGGGTAAAAAGTGTGATTGTAAGCTATTGGTGGCCGAGGGTTAATGGTCGGCGCTGCGGCAAACTCTGCGGAAACGGGAAACTGACATGGGAAAGAACGATCCGAAGACGAATCAGAAGTGGACGAAGGCGCAGTAACTGTGAACCAAAAAACCATTTCAAGGCGAAGTTTCCCACAACTTGTTCACATCGGTTCTGAGCATAAGTTTTTCGCTTTTTTCGTTGCCACGGACCGTGACAATCAGGTGACGCGCCTCGGTCGATGATTTTCGTAAGCCTCGCGCGACTACGCTTCGGAAGAAGTGGCTTCGGAAGCCACTTCCCCAGAGTGGGGCTCGTCACGATACGGAAATGGGCGCGAGACTTCCGAATACAACCACGCCGTCGGGCTACTTCGCGATGGGCTCGGGCTCGATCCATTTGCCGTGCTCCTTGATCAGCGCGATGAGGCGGGCGTCGGCTTCGGCCTGCGGGAGGTTGTATTGCACGCAATTTTTTCCGACGTAGAGATTGATCTTGCCCGGTGCGCCACCCACGTAGCCGAAATCGGCGTCGGCCATTTCCCCGGGGCCATTCACAATGCAGCCCATGATGGCGAGCTTTACGCCCTTGAGGTGACCGGTCTGCGCGCGGATGCGCTGCGTGGTCGTCTGCAAATCGAAGAGCGTGCGGCCGCAACTCGGGCAGGCGACGAACTCGGTCTTCGAGATGCGCGCGCCCGCTCCTTGGAGCACGTTGTAGGCAAGCTTCGTCGCTCGCGTGAGATCGGTCTCGGTCTCGACGCTGACAAGATCGCCGACGCCGTCACACAGGAGGCTGCCGGTGAGAAACGACGCCTCGATGAGCTTGGAGAGAAAACTGGCGTCGCCGCGCACCGCCGTGGCCGCGGTGTTGCGAATCCAGATTGGGGCGCGAGAGCCCGCGGTGCGGAGTGCTTCGACGAGGGCGCGATAGGCACCGACGCTGTGCGTCGGCGAATTGAGCGTTGAAGGCTGAGCGTTGAGGGAAAAAAACAGATTCTCGTCGCCGAGGGCGCGGATGGTCTCGCCCAGTGCGGTTGCGTCACCGGGAGTGAGCTCGCACGCGAGAATGTGCCCGTGCGTGCGCACGAGCTCGGCGAAGGCCCGTAGCGGCTCGTCTTCTCCCGCAGCGAACGTCCGCACGAGTGCGATACGCCCGCGACTCAGCGCGAGCAGGGGTTGAAGGATGTCATGCGTGAGGGTCGGCGAAACCTCCAGCGCGAGAAAATTAACCGGCAGCGCCGTCGTCGCGGCCACACCGCAGAGCGCCGCGAGATCGCCGGCATTCGCGATCGGCACGAGCAGACCCTCGGCGGGAGTGTCCTTGAGTTTCGGCGAAGAGAGTTCCGTTGCCGCGCCGATGAGCGCTGCGACTGAAGCCACGCGCACGATCACGCGCGGCGGTTGTTCGGGGCCGACGCTGCACGTGTCCGAAAATGCCAGTGTAGCGGTCTCGCGGCGCGTGAAACGATAGGGGTCGATGGCGTCCGAGCTGGGAGCTGAGCGCTGAGCGTCGGGGGCGGGAGCCCGCCACAGGCTCATCGCCTTGTCGGCGATCGCGCGGGCAACGGGGATTTCATAAACGCTGTCCTCCGTGAGCGAGACGCGAATGGTGTCGCCGAGGCCGTCGAGTAGGAGTGAGCCGATGCCAATGGCGCTTTTGATCCGGCCGTCTTCGCCGTCGCCGGCTTCGGTCACGCCGAGATGCAGCGGGTAGTGCATATTTTCCTGCGCCATCCGCTGCACGAGCAACCGGTAGGCTTGGATCATCACCTTGGGGTTCGACGATTTCATCGAGAGGATGAGTGCGCGGTAGGAATGCGATTCGGCGATGCGGAGAAATTCCAGCGCGCTCTCCACCATGCCGAGCGGCGTGTCGCCGTAGCGGTTCATGATGCGGTCGCTGAGCGAGCCATGATTGGTCCCGATGCGCATCGCGCGGCCGAGCTCCTGGCAGCGCTTTACCAGCGGCGAAAACGAATCGTGCAGCCGTTGCAACTCGGTCTCGTAGGCGGCGTCGGAATATTCACGGACCGCGAATTTCTTTTTGTCCGCGTAGTTGCCGGGGTTGACGCGGATTTTTTCCACGTGCTCGACCGCCTCCATCGCGGCGCTCGGTAGGAAATGGATGTCGGCCACGAGCGGCACATGCCCGAAGCCGGCGGCACTGAACTGGGCGCGAATGTCTGCGAGGCACTTGGCCGCAGCGACATTGGGCGCCGTGATGCGCACGATCTCACACCCGACCTCGGCGAGCCCGATCGATTGCTTCACCGTGGCGGCGATGTCCTGCGTGTCGCTCGTCGTCATCGACTGCAGGCGAAGCGGATGAGCACCGCCGACGCCGACGCTGCCCACGTTTACTTCAAGGGTGTGACGGCGGACAGTATGAAAACGCGAAGCGCAGTAGGACATCAGAGAAATTTCCAATGACGATGGCCCGAGCCAGAATGGCAAACCTGCTTTGCGCGCCAGGGAGCGCGAAGATTCCCGAAGACTACTTTGCGGCTTTGGCCGGTGCGGCCGGCGCGGCCGGGGCCTCGGTGCGGGACTCACGGATCATGCGCGGCACATCGGAGAAAATCGTAACGTAGGCGACCATAGAGAGCAGCAGGACAAAGAACACGCTCTGCGCCGCCATGATGAAATTCACGGGCAGCGCGCGGCCACGCAAGCGGCCAATGGTGGCAAACAACATCTGCCCGCCGTCCAGCACGGGAAGTGGGAGTAAATTGAAAATCGCCAGATTCACGTTCAGTAGAATCGTGATCATGAACACAGCGCGGATGCCGATCTCGGCGGCCGTGTGCAGCACGCGCACGATCCCGACGGGGCCGGACATTTTGTTGAGGCCAATGTCGGAATTCGGGCTCACGAGGCTCTTGAAAGTGCGCAGCGTCCAACGCGCGACATCGGCGATTTGCTCGTGGGGCGGCACGTGGACGATTTTATAGCCGGTGCGCAACGTAAGTCCCAAGAGGTCGCCTGCTTTCGCTCCGGGCCGCGGCGCGATCGACAATTTTTGTTCCAGACCTTCGCGGCGCACGGTTGCTGTCACGGTGCGGGAAGCGGCTGATTCGAGGAAGACGCGGAACGTGGCGTCGCTCAGAATCATCTCCTCATCCAAAAACAAAATTTCATCCTTGGGCTTGAACCCGGCCGATGCGCCAGTGGATCCGGTCCCCACGCCTTGGACGATGAGTTCGAAGCCGGGCGAGATGCCGACCTTGCGGATTTTCTCCTCGGTCGCGAGCCGGGGATTGACCGTGATCTCGAGTGGCTTGCCGTTTCGCTCGACGCCGAAAACCACCTGGGGTGAGCCGCCCGTGCTGCGGCCCGAGCCAAGGACGAGGGAATTTTGAATGTCGCTCCAGTCATCCACCTCTTCGCCGTCGATGGTGCGGATGATATCGCCGACCTTCAGCCCGGCCACGAGCGCGGGACTAGGCACTTTGGTTTTGTCGGGCAGTTCGAGTGTCGGCGTGATGTAGCCGATGCGCGTCGTTGCCTGATCGCTGCTCTCGGGCTGGCCCATCACCCACACGACTGTGGCGAGCAAGAAGGCGAAGATGACGTTGAAGGTCGCGCCCGCCACAAACACGATCATCTTGGTCGCGTAGCTGACCGGCGGATGTTTCGACAGATCCGTTGTGCTCTCGCCCTCGACGGCGCCGAGATCAGCCAGCTGCGGCAGGAGCACGTAGCCGCCGAGAGGGAACCACGCCAGGCGGTATTCGACGCCATCTTTGCCGCGGTGCGACCAGATCGCCGGACCGAACCCGATCGAAAAGCGTTCGACGACGGCTCCACGCGCGCGGGCGGCGAGGAAGTGCCCCAGTTCATGCACGAAGATCGATCCGCCGAAAAAGAGGATGACGAGGAAGATCGACCAGAGGTTCGATGCCAGGGATTGCAGGAGTTCGGCCACGAGGATCGGCGAGGATTAGAGCGAGAGCGTTGCGAGATGCGCGGAAGCGATACGGCGCGTTTCGGTGTCGATGGTCAGGACAGCGGGCAGGTCGAGTGGTTCAAAATTGTGAATGGCGCCTAGACTGTGTTCGACCACGCGCGGAATCGCAAGGAAGGGAATTTTTCCCGAGAGGAAGGCGGCGACGGCCACTTCGTTGGCCGCATTGTAGATGGCCGGGGCCACGCCTCCGGCCGCCATCGTTTCCTTCGCGAGCCGCAGCATTGGGAATCGGCCTTCGTCCACGGGGCGAAACTCCAGCCCGAGCAGGCGGGTGAAGTCGAGCGCGGCATCGACGCCCGGCGCGCGCTCCGGGTGCAGCAACGCGTGTTGGATCGGAAACGTCATCGAGGGCGGGCAGAGCTGGGCGAGCATCGCGCCGTCGGTAAACTCGACGAGGCAGTGCACGATGCTCTGCGGGTGCAGCACCGCGGTGCATTGCGCGGGTTTCAAACCGAAGAGCCACTGCGCCTCGATGAGTTCGAGGCCCTTGTTGGCAAGCGTCGCGGAATCGACGGTGATCTTCGGGCCCATGGCCCAGTTGGGATGCTTCAGCGCGTCGGCCGGCGTGACGTGCGCGAGTTTTTCCACCGGCCAGTCACGAAACGCCCCGCCGCTGGCCGTGAGCACGATGCGACGCACGCCGGCCTGAGGGTGGCCTTCGAGACATTGGAAAACGGCGTTGTGCTCGCTGTCCACGGGGAGGAGCTTCACGCCGTGGGCGCGGGCGGCAGCCATGATGAATTTGCCGGCGAGGACGAGAATCTCCTTGGAG
>JANOAF010000384.1:0-2812 GCA_031411015.1 Opitutaceae bacterium
GTCGGGATCAGCGCGAGTTCGTGGAAGAAGTAGAAATAGAAAATGTCCACGCTCGCGAACACGCCCATCAGTCCGCCCTGCATGATCAGGAGCAGCATCAGGTATATTTTCAGCCGCTCCGCCTGCGACTGAATGGCGTAAAGTCCGGCGGCGAAACCAACGATGCCCGCCATGGCAAAGAGCGGCATCGAGATGCCGTTGAGCCCGAGCTTCAGCGCAATGCCGAGGCCTTCGAGGCCGGTGGAGTAACGCGTGAGAAAGGCATAGCCGCTCGTCTGTGACGCGGTGGAAAAATGCCACCACGTGTGCAGCGCCATCAGCAGCGGCACCGCAAAAGCGACATAGGCGAGCCGCACCGACCAGCGTTTCGGCAGGCCGAGGCCGATGAGCAGGGCCAGCGCGAGCGGCGTCGCGATGGCAATCAGCAGAGGATCGAAAGGCATTGGGCTCATCGCAAAATCAGAAAGTGATCCAGCCCGCGGCGAAGGCCCAGAGCGCCGCGGCGCCAAGGAGGAACCAGTAGGCGTAGGCGTTGACATTGCCCACGTGCAGCGCGCGCGCACCGAGTCCGAGGAATCCCACCGCCGCCGACAGACCGCGCACGACTAGACCGGCGAGAAGGATTTGCTCAAGGAAGTTGAGCAACATCGCGAAGCGCTGCTGCACTTTCGCGACGTAGTAGTCGTAGGCGCGGTCGAAGGAGCTGCGGAGCGCGGTGAGCAGGTTGAAGAGCCCGGGCGCTTTTTTCGCGAGCGAGTCGGTGGGCGCCGGCTTGTAGAGCGCAAGGGCGGACAGCGCGCCGATGAGAAGCACGGCGACACTGGTCACGAGAATCACCATGTGCTCGAAGTGCTGCTCTTCGTTCGGTTCGGGCACGAGTTCCAGCACGCCCTCAAAGGCTCCGCCAAAAATCTTGTCGTAAAACCAATGGTAGCCGCCGACGACCGAGAGCACGGCGAGCAACACGAGCGGCGCAGTGAGCGTGAGCCCGCCCTCGTGCGCGTGCTCCGCTTCCTCGCTGCGCGGCGTGCCAAGGAACGTGATTTTCCAGAGGCGCACCATGTAGAACGCCGTCAAAATCGCGGTCAGCACGAGCAGGGCAAAAACGCGTTGGTCGACGACGTAGCTCAGAAACAGAATCGCGTCCTTCGAGAAAAAGCCGGCGAGGAACGGCGTGCCAATGATCGCGAGCACCCCGATCGTGAAGGTGACGAAGGTGAGCGGCATTTTCTTCGCGAGCCCGCCCATCTTGAATATATCCTGCTCGTGGTGGCAGCCGTGAATCACGGAGCCGGAGCCGAGGAACATCAGCGCCTTGAAGAAGGCGTGGGTCGTCAGGTGAAACATCGCCGCGCCCACGCCAGCCTGGAGCACAACCGTGTGCGGCGTGTCGCCGTGCATATGCGTGCTGTTCACCGAACCGAGGCCAAACGCCGCGACCATGTAGCCGAGCTGAGAAAGCGTGGAGTAAGCGAGGACCTTCTTGATGTCGCTCTGCACAATGGCGCAAAGCGCGGCGTAGAGCGCGGTCGCAGTGCCGACCCACATGATGACGCTGAGGGCATCGGGCACCATGAGCGCGTTGATGCGGCAGAGCATGTAGATGCCGGCCGCTACCATCGTGGCGGCGTGGATGAGCGCGGAGACGGGCGTCGGGCCTTCCATCGCGTCGGGTAGCCAGACTTGCAGCGGGAGCTGCGCGGATTTGCCGACCGCGCCGCAGAAAAGCAGCAGCGGAATTCCCGCCGCGACCACCGCCCCACCCTCGACGAGTTTGCCGAGTTCCGTGAGGTTGGTCGTGCCGAACTGCGCGTAGCACCAGACAATGCCGAGCAGGAACCCAAAGTCGCCGACGCGATTCGCGATGAAGGCCTTCTTCGACGCATCGGCCGCCGACTGCTTGTGCATGTAGTGATTGATGAGCAGCCAGGAGCTGAAACCGACCAGCTCCCAATAGATGAACATCATGAAGAGATTGTCGGCGAAAACGATCCCCAGCATCGAAAACATGAAGATCGAAAGCCCGCCGAAGTAGCGCGCGCGGTTTTCGTCGTCGTGCATGTAGCCGAGCGAGAAGACGTGCACACAGATGCCCACCACGCCGACGATTAGGAGCATCAGCGCCGCGAGGTCGTCGAACTTGATGCCGAGGGAGAGAACGAAGTCACCGAGCCTCAGCCACTCGACCGAGCCCTCGAACCGCTCGCGATGCAGCGCGAGAATGACCGCGATGACCGCGATGGCCGCGGCGGTCAGCGTGGAAACGATCGCCGCCGCACCACCCGCGCGGCGCAGGAAGAGCGCGATGATCGTCGCCGACACGAGCGGCAAAACGAGAACCAAAATGGCGTGCTGGAGCATCGTCATGACTTCAGTTCTTCAGCGTGTTGAGCTGATCGATTTGGATCGTCTGCCGCTTGCGGAAGAGCGCGACGATGATGGCGAGACCCACCGCGACCTCTGCGGCGGCCACCGTGAGGATGAAGAACACAAAGACGTTTCCATCCATCGTGCCGTTGAAACGCGAGAACGCGACCAGCGCGAGCGTCGAGGCCACGAGCATCAGCTCGAGGCACATGAAGACGACGAGGGTGTTGCGGCGCACGAGCACGCCGATGAGCCCGATCGCGAAGAGCGCGACCGCGATGGCGAGGTAGCCGTTGAGGGTGGCGGGAATCATCGGGTGAAGTAGCGAGGATTGGGTAGGCCAGCGCGCATTCGCGCCCCCCCCCCCGCGCGCGCGCAAGCGCGCAGACCAAAGGGACGAATCACGCGAAATTTAGTCGGCATTTTTTGTGGTACCAAACATAGA
>JANOAF010000385.1:0-8308 GCA_031411015.1 Opitutaceae bacterium
CTCGCACTGAAACCGTGGCCACACAGTTCCTCGGTGATCGCGCGCACTTTGCGCGTCGAGACGCCCTGCACCTACATCTCGGCGAGCGCCAGCAGCAGCGCCTTTTCGCTGCGCTGGTAGCGCGTAAACACCTCCGTGCGAAACAGCCCGCCGCGATCCTGCGGCACCCGCAGTTCGAGCGTGCCGACCCGCGTCGTCAGCTTCCGGCCGTAGTAGCCGCTGCGGTAGCCCCGGCGTTCGCTCGAGCGTTCGCCCTTACCGACCCTCAGCGCCTCGTCCATTTCGGCTTCGAGCACCTCTTGCACGGTCGTCTCAAGCAACGCCCGCAGCGCGTCGTCGCCGGTTAAAAGCGCCAGCATTTGCTCGCGCGTCGTCATCGTTTTGGTCATGTGCTTGGTCGGATGGGTCATGGTTTTTCCTTGGTTCGTGGTTTTTGGCTTCAGCACCAAACCACCTACCATGATCCGTCTTTTTCCTGAACTTTTCGGACACTACCGGGGCAGGAGGGATTTGGCGCTTGCATGCTCACAGCTCAGGGGCGGGCCTCACACATCCGTCTGACGAATTTCCACATCCTCCGGGGCGACGGTTTTTGCGCGCCGGTTTTGGCCGTTGCGTGGCGGCCGGTTGCTTCGCCAAAAACAGGCTGCGTCAGTTGGGCCTACGTTTCATTCCCCATGAACTCTGCTTCACCGCGCCGCTGCTCTGGGCGGCGGGCAAATTTCCTCGCCGCAATATTTTTGTCCGCGGGCGCGGCTGCGCAAGATACCCTACCGGGTGCGCAGCCGCTGACGATGAGCGGCGATCTTTCCGCGCAGATGGTTGCGGGGATCGGGCGGTTTCTCGACGCGGAGACGCGCGCGTCCATGGTGGGGCGGGCGGCGTTTTGGCGGATTGATTCGTCCAGTGCGGAGGCGCACGAGAAATCTGTCGCGGCCAACCGCGCGCGTTTCGCGCGGATGATCGGCGTGGCGGATGCGCGGGTGGTGGCGCCGGTGATGGAGTTTGTGGCGACCGAGAACGCGCCTGCGTTGGTCGCGGAGACAGATCGTTTTTCCGCCCATGCGGTGCGCTGGCCTGTGCTTGAGGGCGTGTGGGGCGAAGGCCTGCTGCTGCGACCGAAGGGAAAAGCAATCGCGCGCGTCGTCGCGGTGCCGGATGCGGATCAGACGCCGGAAATGATTTGCGGGCTCGCGCCGGGTTTGGCCGCGGCGAGTCAGTTTGCGCGTCGGCTCGTGGAGCAAGGCTGCGAAGTCGTCGTGCCCACGCTGCTCGACCGCGCGGACAAGCACGCGGGCAGCGTGGCCCTCAACCGCCGCACGAACCAGCCGCACCGCGAGTGGATTTACCGGCAGGCCTACGTGCTCGGCCGGCACCCGATCGGCTATGAAGTGCAGAAGATTCTGGCCGCGGTCGATTGGTGCGCGCGCGAGGGCGCAACGCCGCGTGTGCCGGTCGGCGTCGCCGGCTGGGGCGAAGGCGGGCTGCTCGCGTTCTACAGCGCGGCACTCGATCCGCGGATCGCGGTGGCGGCGGTGAGCGGATATTTTTCGCCGCGCGAAGAACTCTGGCGGGAACCGATCTATCGCAACCTCTTCGGGCTGCTCCGCGAATTCGGCGACGCCGAGATCGCGCAGCTCGTCGTGCCGCGCGGACTCGTGATCGAGGCCGCTCGTGCGCCCGAGGTGTCGGGTCCGCCCGCGCCGCGTGCGGGCTTCACGGGCGCCGCGCCGGGGCGCATCACGACGCCGGGGTTGGGGGCCGTGCGCGCCGAGGTCGAGCGGGCGCAGCGGCTCGCGGGGCCGTTTGCCGGTGCGATCGCGCTGACCGAAAGCGCGGTGACTATTTTTCCCGACGCGACGCGCGCGGAATTTCTGCGGCGGCTGACGGGCAGCGAAACCAGGATCGCGGCACCGGGCGCGGAGCCGAAGGACGCGCGGCCCAACTTCGATCCGGCGGCGCGGCAGCATCGGCAGATTTTGGATTTGGAGCGTTTCACGCAAAATCTGATCCCGGCCTCGCATGCGGTGCGGGATAATTTTTTATGGAAGAAGGTGCCGGTCACGACGCCGGAGGCGTGGCGCGAGGCCATGAAACCCTTTCGCGAAAAATTCTGGGACGACGTGATCGGACGTTTCCCCTCGGGCACGGTGGCACCGAATCCCCGGTCGCGTCCGCTTTTCGATCGGCCGACGTGGGTGGCGCACGAGGTCGTGCTCGATGTGCTGCCGGAGGTTTTTGCGTGGGGCTATCTGCTGCGGCCGAAAAACCTGACGCCCGGCGAGCGCCGTCCCGTCGTCGTCGCGCAGCACGGTTTGGAGGGATTGCCCGGCGACGTGATGGAGGAGGACAAGACGACGCGCACCTACGGCTCCTACAAGGCCTTCGCGGCGCGGCTCGTCGAGCGCGGGTTCATCGTGTTTGCGCCGCACAATCCGTATCGGGGGGAGGACGCATTTCGCCTGTTACAGCGCAAAGCCAACCCGCTCGGGAAATCGCTCTTCTCAATCATCCTCGCGCAGCACGAGGCGATTTTGCGCTGGCTCGCGACGCAGCCCAATGTCGATCCGGCACGCATCGGTTTCTACGGCCTCTCCTATGGCGGAAAAACGGCCATGCGCGTGCCGGCGCTGATCGACGGCTACGCCCTGTCGATCTGTTCGGCGGATTTCAACGAGTGGATTGGGAAAAACGCGACGACGAGCTGGGCCGGCAGCTACGTGTTCACCAAGGAGTGGGAGATGCCCGAGTTCGATCTCGGCCGCACCTTTGGTTACGCGGAGATGGCGGCGCTGATCGCGCCGCGGCCCTTTATGGTCGAGCGCGGTCACGACGACGGCGTGGGCACTGACGAGTGGGTCGCGTTTGAATATGCGAAGGTAAACCGGCTCTACAGTCGCCTGAAAATCCCCGAACGCACGCGCATCGAATTTTTCCCCGGCCCCCACACGATCAATGGCGTGGGGACGTTCCGCTTTCTGCACGAGCAGCTCGGCTGGCCGGAGCCCTGACGTCCTGAGCTGCGGGTTACGCGGCGGGCAGCAGCCGCCGTGCGTTGCCCTGCATGATGGCGTGGAGTTGCGTGGCATCCAGCGGCGACTCGATCAGCTTCAGGATCGCCGTCTCCAGCGGGAAGTAAGGCGCGTGTGAGCCGAAGAGCGCGCGCTCGACGGGCACGCGCGGAGTCTTCGTCTCCGGTCGCGTGCCGACCATGCGGCCGACGGCGCCGTTGCCCTCCCAGCGTGAGATGTCGATTGCGGCGCTTGTTTCGCGCATGAGCGCCACGAGGTCAGAGCCCTGGGCGTTACCGGCGAAGTGGAGGACTTGCACCTTGGCGTGCGGCTCACGCCTCAGCGCGGCGACGAGCGGCGCGGCGACGACGGGCGCGGGGGTGATCGCGGGGTGGTGGACACGTGAGTCCTCCATCGAAAACACGACCTGCAACAGCAGCCCGCGCTCCCGCACGAGGGCGAGGAGCCGGGGAAAATCCGCGTGGCCGAGATCGAAGGGCTGGTAGCCGGGAAAAATCCGCACGCCAGGCATCTTGAAAAGTTCGTGGCAGCGACGGAGGTCTTCTTCCCAGTCAGGCCACGCGAGATTCACGCTGCCGATCGGGCGGAGCAGACCGCCGCCGTGGGTGCGGCACTCGGCGGCGAGGCGTTCGTTGACGCCGGCGATGTCCTTATCGAGGAGCGCCTCGTAGCTCCCGGCCCACGCCTCGATCACGCGGTGGCGGCGCAGCTTCGCGACGAGTGCGGCGGTGTCGGCGTATTTCAATTTCCGAAACGGCCAGCGGAACAGGTTTACGTTGGTGTCGATGATGCCGGGCGAGTCGGTGCTCGGCGTCGCGGCGACGGCCAAGGAGGTGTGGGCGAGCGCGAGCGCCGCTCCGGTGAGCGCAGAGCGGTGGAGGAATTCGCGGCGATTCAGCGGTGGCATGGCGGGAGAATTTACAGGTCGAGCTTGAAACCCTGCTTGCGGAAAATCGGCGCGGCTAGCTTTCGGAAGTTGCCGCCGAAAATTTTCATGCGGTCCGCGCGCGAGAGATCGGCGTCAAGCACCTTCCCGAGTTCGGTCGCGTAGCTGCGGCTCGGGCCATGACCGCCCCACACGATGCGGTCGGCGCCGAGTTCCTTTACGGCGTAGTCGACCGCGCCGGAGTGTGGATCGGAGCCGGCGAATTCGAGCAGGATATTTTTGTGCGGGCGCACGACGCGCACGCCAAGCTCCCAGTCACCACCAGAGTGGCCGCAGATGAGGCGAACGTTTGGGAAACGCTGCGCGAGGGCGGCGACGTCCATCGGCGTGGATTCACCGGGGAGGTTGTCGCGGCCGGGCAGTCGCGGCGTGCCGCCGACCTTGAGCCACGTGTGGATATAGATCGTCGCGTCGAGTTCGGCGGCGAGCCGAATGATCGGGTCGTTGTTCGGATGACTGCACACGACGCCGAGTTTGTTACCGCCGACATATTTGATCCCGATGCATGGTCCCTGGCGGATCCATCTTTCCATTTTCGCGCAGCTCTCGTCGGGAAACCCCGGATCGATCGGTGTGATACCGGAGAGGTGCGCGCGCTCGGTATTGAGGAGGCCGCGGAGCGCGTCGTCGAAGGGTGCGGGCGTGAGCGGATTCGCGAGCGTCCCGCCGATCTCGAGGGAGATGGAGCGCTCAATGCCCATGCGCTCGACGTAGAATTGGTTCGAGCGGTATTGGGCGACGGGATCGGCCGCGCCCCAGAAGCCGTGAAAATGCGTGTCCCAAATCCGGAGAGCGACGAGTTCGTCGCGCGTGGGCAGGCCGTAGTCGGCGGCGTTGAGCGAGAATTCGCGGGGAGTCATGGCGGCGGGGCTGGTGCGGACGGGGAAAGGCACCGTGCCGAGGCCGGAGAGCGGAAGGAGATTCGCCGGGGTTGGCGATGGAATCTTGTCCGCGAGTGCGCGGAAAAATTCTTGCCTTTACGGGGAGATAACCGAGCAGTTACTGCGCCTTGTTCAATCTGTCGCCTGCGCCTGACCCCGCGCTGCGGCCCAATCCACGAACTATGAAGATCCGTATGTTTGGCCATGTTCCGTTTCGGTCCGCGGCTCCCGCCGCGTTGCTCTTGTTGATGGCGATTGTTTCCCCTGCCTTTGGCCAGGGCTCCCTCTCGGGCACGATTACCAACTCCGCCACCGGGGCCACGCTGGAAGGCGCGCGCGTCGTGCTCAAGGGCGCGGGCGTTGAAACGACGAGCGATAACCTGGGCGTTTATCGTTTCGACGATGTCGCGCCCGGTGCGGCCGTCGTCATCGTTTCCTACACGGGACTCTCCGTGACGGAGATGGCGGTCAACGTGGCCGCGAGCGGCGCGACGCGGCGCGATGTCGGGCTCACGGCGGATATCTACAAGCTGAGTAACTTCGTCGTCTCCAGCGAGCGCGAGGGTAACGCCAAGGCCATCACGCTGCAGCGGCAGTCCAACGGCGTAAAGAGCATCGTATCGGCCGACGCGTTTGGCGGTCTGGCCGGCAACCCCGCCGATCTCGTGATGCGGCTGCCGGGCGTCGAGGGCGAGTCGGTCGGCGGCGACAACCGCTACCTGCGCATCCGCGGGCTCAACCAGAATCTCAGCACCATCACGCAGGACGGTAACCGCATCGCAGACGCCGCCTCGGGCGGCGCGACACGCGAGTTTCAGTTTCAAACGGTCGGCTCCGATTCGATCGAACGCATTGAGGTAACGAAGTCGCCTACGCCCGATATGGATGGCGACTCGATTGGGGGCGCGGTGAATCTGGTTTCGAAGAGTGCGTTCGACAGTTCGCCCGAGCGCCGCATTCGCGGCTCCGTCGGTGGCATTTGGCGCGTCAGCGATCCGCGCGACAAGGCGCGTGGCAACGCCTCGCTGTCCTACTCGGAGGTGTTCGGCGGCCGGCTCGGCGTGGCAGCGAATCTCGCCTACCGTCCGCATGGTTCGATCATCGATATAACGACGCAGGCGCACGAACAGTTGCCCCTCGGCGTCGTCGGTCCGGCCTACACCTACCAGCTCACGGCGCAGGACTTTCGCAACGTCCGCACGCGCTCCGGCGCGAGCGTGAAACTTGACTACAAGTTGAGCGACACCGCGCGGGCGTTTGTGAAGTGGGAGTTCAACAAGCACATCGAGCACTTCGACGGCAGCCAAGCCACGTGGTCCACCGGCCAGACCGTCGCCACGCGCGACGCCGCGGGAAATTTCACTAATACCGGCGGCATCCTACCCGGCTACACCGATGCTCGGACCGAAGTGCGCGCCGTCGCCGGTAGCCAGATCGCGATCGCGTCGCAGAGCGCCTTCAAGGATGGAAAGACGATGACGCTCAATGTCGGCGCCGTGCACCGCCACCCCACGTGGTTGCTCGACTACGATGCGTATTCCTCGAAGGCAAAAGCCTACTACGCCGGCAACAATGATTTCACGTTCACGCTGCGGAACATCGGCTACACGCTGACGAAAAACGACCGGCTGTTCCCCGACGTGGCGCAGACCGCCGGGCCCGACTGGACCAACCTCGCGAACTACACCGACAATCTCTACGCGAGCGCGCGCATGGTCGGGTGGGACGGCTACAACGGCGCGGCGATCAATCTTAAGAAATCGTTTCGCGCGCCGGTGCCCGCCTACCTCAAGACCGGACTCCGGCTGCGGCAGCAGACGCGCAATCTCGACAACACGCCGTATCGCACCGTTTACGTCGGCCCCGATGGCGTGATGGGTCCCAATGCGGCAAATGGCGGGCGCAACGACGACAACCTCGCGCAATTCGGCCTCCTCAACCGACCGTTCCCGGACACCAGTCTGCGCCGCTACGGCAACCTGCCGTTCTCAGCGCTGCAGGCCGTCGGTCGCCCGAACGACATCGACGGCTTCATCGCGGCGAATCCCTCCTATTTTCAACGGCAGGTGGCCAACGATCTTCAAGCTGCGCTCGTGAACCACCAGAAATTCACGGAAGACATCCGCGCCGCCTACATCATGGGGAATGTCGACCTCGGTCGCTTCTCGGTGCTCGCCGGTTTGCGCGTGGAACAGACGGAAACGGAGGGCGAGGGCGCGCTGCAATTGGTTACCCCGGAGGAGAAGGCACGCCGCGCGGCGATTGTCGGCGTGCTCACCGAGACGGAAATTCGCCGCCGCACGGAGGAGGAGTTCGGCCGCCGGCAGACGCGCACGGGCGACTACCGCAGCGTGTTTCCCGGCCTGCACCTAAAATACAACGTGAGCCCCAACATCGTCACGCGCCTCAGCTACGCGACCAACATCGGCCGGCCCGGCATCGGCCAGCTCATCCCGCGCACGACCGTCAATCTCGACAATAACACGCTCTCCTCCAGCAACCCGAGTCTCAAGCCGCAGACCGCGCAAAATTTCGATCTCACAACGGAGATTTATTTCGAGCCGGCCGGCATGTTTTCCGCCGGTGTCTTCCTCAAGGAGATCAAAAAATTCATCTACAACTCGCCGTCGACCGTGGTGGGCTCGGGGCCGGACAACGGCTTTAACGGCGACTACGCCGGCTTCACTTACTCGACGCAGGCCAACGGCGGCTTTGCGAAAGTGAAGGGCCTTGAGTTGAGCTACAACCAGCAGTTCACGTTTCTGCCCGGCATCTGGAAGGGCCTCGGCGCCTACGCCAACCTGACGCGTATGCAGGCGGAGGGTAACTACGGTGCCGGGTCCGCGATCGCGCTCGCTCCGAATCCGCGCGTGGCGGGCTTCAATCCCTTCATTGCGAATGTCGGTATCTCCTACATCCGCAGCAAACTCAGCCTGCGCGCCAGCTACAACTACCGCGGGAGTTACCTGACCGGCTTCAACGCCAACGAATCACGCGCCACTTACGCGCACGCGCGGCCGGTCGTTGATGTGAAGACGCTCTACAACGTCTCGCGCAGCATCAGCATTTACCTCGACGTCGTTAACATCCTGACGAACCCGGATCGGCAGACGGAATTTGGCTATGGGCGGCCGCAGACCACGCACCTCATGCGCCCGCAATTCTTCTTCGGCGCCAACCTGAGGAACTGATCCCGGTGCGCGCCCACCTGCTCGTTGCAAGAGCCTGTTTGCCCGTGATTGCCTGCGCCTTGCTCACCGCGTGCGCCGCGGCCGCAGCCGTGCGCCCGCCGAACCTCATCTACATCGTCAGCGACGATCAGGGCTTCGACCTCGCCTGCTTCGGCTCGAAGCAGTTCGTCACTCCGCACCTCGATCGCATGGCGGCCGAGGGCGTGCGCGGGACGAATTTTTACGTCACCGCTTCCGTCTGCACGCCCTCGCGCAGCG
>JANOAF010000386.1:0-20447 GCA_031411015.1 Opitutaceae bacterium
CGCTCGTCGCCGAGGAACTCGCGCAGGTAGCGCTTCACATCGGGCACCGCGGTGGAATCGGGCGAACCCAGGTTGAGCAGGAGGACGGCGCGTTTCGGCATGGAGCGGGAAAATTGGTCGGCCTCCGCAAGGAAAGTCAAACGGCGGCTAGTGAAGGTCGTGGGGGGAGTGTGTCTGGTCCGCCGCGCCGGCACTGTCAGGAAATCTTCCGTTTCCACCGGAGCGAATCCCGCGGCGGTGCGTCGAATCTGTGGCGATGCGATGCACCGAAATGACGGCGAGGTTTGCGTTGGGCGAAAACCGCGGGATCAGTCGGGCCCGCAATCCTCGCCCCTGAACCGCGCGATGCCGCTCAAGACTCTCTCCATGAACCCGCGTCAATCCATGTCCCTGCTGCTCGCCGCTGTGCTGGCGGGCGGAAGCGTTTCCTGCCGGAAGGCACCGCCCGCGTCCGTCAATCCGCCGGCCAAAGTCACCGTGGCCAAGCCGATCCCGCAACGGCTGACGGAGTGGGACGAGTTTCCCGGGCGTTTGAGCGCGGTGGCCTCGGTCGAGGTGCGAGCGCGGGTGAGCGGCTTCCTTGAGAGCACGCACTTCGCCGAGGGCCGCGACATCAAGGCGGGTGAACTGCTCTTCGTGATCGATCCGCGCCGCTACGCCGCGGAACACGCCCGGGCCCAGGCAGAACTGGAGCGCGCGCGCGCGATGCAGGACCTGGCGATCGCGGAGGCCGAGCGCGCGGCTAAACTTCTTTCGACCAAGACCATCTCGGTCGAGGAGGCGGAGGTGAAACTCAAGACCCGGGCGACCGCCACCGCGTCGCTCGCCGCCGCCCAGGCGCAGCTCGATCAAGCCAAGCTCGACCTCGACTGGTCTCGCGTGACGGCGCCGATCGCCGGCCGCGTGGGCCGCAAACTGATCACGGAGGGCAATCTTATCTCCGGCGGTGTCTCCGTGCTCACGACGATCGTGCAGCTGGACCCGATCTATTGCTACTTCGACGTCGATGAGCGCTCGGCCCTGAAATACCGCGAGCTGGCCCGACAGGGCAAACGGGAGAGCGCGCTTTACCAGAGCATCCCGGCCGAAATGGGCCTGGCCAACCAAGAGGGATTTCCGCACCTCGGGAAGATCGACTTCGTCGACAACGAGATCAGCGCAACCACGGGCTCGATTAAGGCGCGCGGAGTATTTGCCAACGCGGACCGGCTGATGTCCCCCGGGTTTTTTGCGCACGTGCGTATTCCCGGCTCCGGCAATTACGAGGCGATGCTGGTGCGGGATTCCGCGATCGGCAGCGACCAAGGCAAACCCTTCGTCTATGTCATCGGCGCCGACGGCAAGGCCGCCGTGCGCACGATCACGATCGGGCAGCTCGCCGGGGGGCTCCGGGTCGTGCGCGAAGGGCTGAGGGCAAACGATCGCGTGGTGATCAACGGATTGATGGCGGTGCGGCCCGGCGCGGCCGTGGAGGCCGACGAGATCGCGATGAAACTCCCGGCACCGGTTTCGGCTGCGGCCCGCTGAGCGCATGAATCTCCCCCGCTTTTTCGCCGACCGGCCCGTCTTCGCGGCCGTGCTCTCCATCGTCATCACCTTGATGGGCGCGCTGGCCTATTTTCAACTGCCCGTCTCGCAATATCCGGAAGTGGTGCCGCCCACCGTGGTGGTGTCGGCGTCCTATCCCGGCGCCAACGCCCAGACCGTCTCCGACACGCTTGCTGCCCCGCTTGAGCAAGAGATCAACGGGGTCGAGAACATGCTCTATATGTCTTCGTCGGGCACGAGCGACGGCCGCCTCCAGCTCGTCGTGACGTTCAAGCTCGGCACCAATCTCGATGACGCACAGGTGCAAGTGCAGAATCGTGTTAACGCCGCGCTCGCTCGGCTCCCCGAAGATGTGCGACGGCTCGGGGTCACGGCTAAGAAGCAGTCACCTGACCTCACGCTCGCGGTGCAGTTTTATTCGCCCGACGGATCGCGTGAGACTTTCTACCTCGCGAACTACGTCGCCCTCCAGATCCAGAACCGTATCGCCCGCCTGCCCGGCGTGGCCGATGTCAGCATGCTCGGCGGCCAGGAGTTCACGATGCGCATCTGGGTCGATCCGAACAAACTCGCCGCGCGCGAGCTGACCCCGGGCGACGTCGTGCGCGCGATCCGCGAGCAGAACGTGCAGATCGCGGCCGGCACGATCGGCCAGGAGCCCGCGCCGCGGGGCACGGATTTCCAATACACGCTGACCGCGCAGGGGCGGCTGACCCGTCCGGAGGACTTCGGTCAGATCGTGGTCCGCACGGGCGCAAACGGCGACGTGATCCGCGTGGGCGACGTGGCCCGGGTGGAACTCGGCGCGCGCGACTATGCGGTCAAGAGCTACATGGACGGGAAAAACGCGGTCTCGCTGCGCGTCTTCCAGCTACCGGGCACCAACGCGCTGGAAACGGCGGACGCCGTCTACGAGGAGATGACGCGATTGAAGCAGCGCTTCCCGCCCGGGGTGGACTACGGCATCAACTACGACCCGACGCGCTTTGTGCGGGAAAGCTTCCAGTCGGTGATGCACACCCTCGTCGAAGCGATCGCGCTCGTTGTGCTCGTGGTGATTCTGTTCCTCCAGACGTGGCGGGCGTCGATCATCCCGCTCATCGCGGTGCCGGTCTCGCTGATCGGCACGCTAGCGGTGATGAAGCTGCTCGGCTCCTCGTTGAACAACCTCTCGCTCTTCGGCCTCGTGCTGGCGATCGGCATCGTCGTGGACGACGCGATCGTGGTGGTGGAAAATGTGGAGCGTTACCTCCGGCAGGGGCTGACGCGGCGCGACGCCACGCTGAAGGCGATGGCCGAAGTCTCGGGCGCGCTGGTGGCGATCGCACTCGTGCTCTGCGCTGTGTTCGTGCCGGTGGCGTTTCTCGGTGGCATCACGGGGCAGTTCTATCGGCAGTTCGCGCTCACGATCGCGACCGCGACAGTGATCTCGGCTTTCAACGCGCTCACGCTTTCGCCCGCCTTGAGCGCGCTGCTGCTGCGGGAGCACGAAGACCACCGACCGAGTGAGGCCCTGCCGCTGCGGGCGATCCACGGGTTCTTCGCGTGGTTCAACGCCCGCTTCGATCGGTTGGCTGCGATTTACGGCCGCGTGGTGCGCGGGCTGGTCCGGCACACTCGCTGGTCGCTCGCCGGCTATGTCGCTCTGATCGGACTGACGGTGTTCACCTTTACGCGCGTGCCGACGGGGTTCATCCCGGTGCAGGACATGGGCTATTTTCTCGTCGTGGTGCAGCTGCCCGACGGCGCGTCGTTCGCGCGGAGTGACGAAGTCGTGCGGCGGGTCGACGAGATTGCGCGGGCGGAGCCCGGCGTGGCGCACACGTTCGCGATCAGCGGCTACTCCTCGGTGCTGCAGGCCAATCAGTCGAATGTCGGCGCAGCGTTCGTGATTCCGGCTGATTTTTCTAAACGCAAAGGTGCGGACCTCACGGCCCAGGCGATGATGGCTTCGCTGAGGAAGAAATTCGCCGTGATCAAGGAAGCGCGGATTCTCGTGCTACCACCACCGCCGCTGCGCGGTCTCGGGAACTCCGGCGGCTTCAAGATTCAGGTGCAGGATCTCGACGGCGCGGGCCTGCCCGCGCTCGACGCAGCGACGAAGAAGTTGATTGACGCGCTCGCGCAGGAGCCGGGCTTCACCTCGCTGCTCACGGGTTTCCGTTCGAACACGCCGCAATACTTCGTCGAGGTGGATCGTGCGGCCGCAAAGAACCTTGGTGTTTCGCTGACCGACCTGAACGAGACGCTGCAGGTATCGCTCGGCTCAGTCTACGTGAACGATTTCAACCTCTTCGGCCGCACCTATCAGGTGTTCGCCATGGCGGAAGCGGAGTATCGTGACGCACCGGAAGACGTCGTTCGGTTGCAGGTGCGCAACCGCGATGGCCGGATGGTGCCGCTCGGCTCCATCGTGAGTGTGCGCCGCATCGGCGGCTCCGACCGCGTGCAGCGCTACAACATGTTCACGAGCGCGGACGTGACCGGCAACACGCAGACCGGCGTCTCCTCCGGCCAGATGATCGCAGCGGTGGAGCGGATCGCGGCGCGAGAGCTGCCCGCGGGTTTCACGTTCGAGTGGACGGACCTCACGCTGCAACAAATCCTCGCTGGCAATAGCATCGTTTACGTTTTCCCGCTGTGCGTGTTGTTCGTATTTCTGGTGCTGGCGGCGCAATACGAAAGCTGGGGCCTGCCGCTCGCGGTGATTTTGATTGTGCCGATGTGCTTGCTGAGCGCGCTCGGCGGCGTATGGCTGGCGGGGCAGGACAACAACATCTTCACCCAAATCGGCCTCGTCGTGCTCGTCGGTCTCGCGAGCAAAAACGCCATTCTCATTATCGAGTTCGCCAAGCAGCTTCAGGATCAGGGGCAGTCACGACTCGAGGCGGCGGTCGAGGCGGCGCGGTTGAGGTTGCGGCCGATTTTAATGACATCGCTCGCATTCATCCTCGGGGTGGTGCCACTGGCGCTGGCGACTGGCGCGGGTGCGGAGATGCGGCGAGCGCTGGGAACCGCGGTGTTCTGGGGCATGCTTGGCGTGACGTTATTTGGCCTGCTGCTCACGCCGGTCTTCTACGTGGTGGTGCGCGGCTTCACGGAGGACCGGGCGTCGCGTCGCGCCGCGCGGGTCGCCGCCGCTCCACAGTCCGTTTCGGAGTAGGGAGTAGGACAGTTGCTCACCCACGACATTCATCCGCGGCTCAAACTCGGCGCCGACGTATTTTTCGCGCGTCTTGGCCTGATCACTCAATTCATCAAAACACCCCGGGCAGTTTCGGTCCCGGCCTGGCCGGGCCGGGCGCTTTCTTCGAAGTCTTGAAAACGCTTTGGCTCGGCCTCAACGGGAAGTTCGGGGACGGCCGTCGTTACTCCGGTTGGGGCGTCAGGCATTCGTCGACGTGGAATTTCTGACGCTCAAGGGAAGCGTCAGCCTCATTCCAGCCCGCCACAGAATTTTAGTTGCGCGATAAGGCGGTGGACATTTTCCGGGGCGATGCGGTCGGTGATTACCGAGCGCGGGTAGTTGGGCTCTACGTCGAGGCGAACGCCTGCTTCGGAACCGGGGCGCACAAAATCCTCCACGAAATCCATTCCGCCGCGCGCTCGCATCCAGCGCCAGTAGGGATCGGGGTCTTCTGACTCGATGACGATGTCAGCGTGCAGGAAGATGTGGCAGTAAAGCGTCAGGTCACGAAACGACGCGAACCACGTGGGTGGTGTCACCAATTGGTCTCGAATGATGAGGGGCATCGCTCGGGCACGCTGAATAGCAGCCTTGTTGCCAATATCGGCACACCGACGGAAAATTTTAGCCCCGGATGGCTTGCTCGGTTTCGCCGCAACCGACTGGAGCGGGCAGAAGAATTTAACCACGGAGGGCACGGCTGAACCCGCATGCGTTGCAGTCCTTATCCACGTCGATCCGCGGAATCGGTGGTTGGCCGGGTTGGAACCGATCGAGGAACGACTCCACCGGGAAGATTTTTTTGCCTTTCGTCGGCGCGTATCTGGCTTCATCGGTGTTCTTTCCTTTCACATGACCACTCCGCGCAAGCCCGTCCTCCTCGTCATCCGTGATGGCTGGGGCAAGAATCCCGATCCGTCGCAAAACGATACCAACGCCGTCTACCTCGCAAAGAAAGCGTGCGACGATCGCCTGCACGCCAAGTATCCGCACACTCTCATCGCGGCCTCAGGGCTCGACGTGGGCCTGCCCGCCGGCGTGATGGGCAACAGCGAAGTCGGCCACGAAAATATCGGCGCGGGCCGCATCGTCGATCAGGAGCTCGTGCGGTTGAACAAACTTTTTTCCGATGGGAAGCTTGCGGGGAACGCGGTGTGGCGCGCCGCCATCGCGCGCGTGAAGTCACGGCCCGGTGCGCGGCTGCATCTCATGGGCATCGTCAGCGACGCCGGCGTGCATGGCATGCTGGAGCACCTCTACGGAATTTTGCGGCAGGCGAAGGCCGAGGGGCTCGGCAGCGCGCAAGTGTGCATCCATGCGTTCACCGACGGCCGCGACACGCCGCCGAGCAGTGGGCTTGGCTATGTGCAGCAGGTCGACGCGCAGTGCCGCGCGATTGGCATCGGTGCGATTGCGACCGTGTGCGGCCGCTTTTGGGCGATGGATCGCGACAACCGCTGGGAGCGCGTGAGCAAAGCCTACAATATGCTCACGGGTAAAAAGGCTGACGCCACCGCCCCGAGCGCCGCCGCCGCCGTGCAGGCCTACTACGACAAACCGCTCAACGATTCCCAAAAAGGCGACGAGTTCGTGCCGCCTACTTGGATCACCGGTGCGGATGGCAAACCGCTCGCGACGATTCGCGACGGCGACGCCGTGCTCTTCTATAACTACCGCGGCGACCGCCCGCGCGAGATCACGAAGGCGTTTGTAATCGATGGCTTCAAGGACTTCGACCGCGGCGCGAAGCTCGATCTCTACTATGCGACGATGACGGAGTATGAGAGCGGCCTGCCCGTAAACGTCATTTCACCGAAGCCCGAGGCGCTGAAAAATATTCTCGGCAAAGTCGTGAGTGACGCCGGCCTCGCCCAGTTCCGCTGCGCCGAGACGGAGAAGAATCCGCACGTGACGTTTTTCTTTAACAACTACCGCAAGGATCCGTTTCCCAGCGAAGACCGCGCCTGCCCTTCGAGCCCCAAGGTTGCGACCTACGATCTCCAACCCGAAATGTCGTCGGTCGAAGTGACGGCGGCGGCGAAGGCCGCAATCCTCTCCGGTAAATATGGGCTCATCGTCGTGAATTTCGCCAACCCCGACATGGTCGGCCACACCGGCTCACTTCCTGCGACGATCAAAGCCGTCGAAGCAACGGACCGCAGCGTGGGTGAATTGCTCGTCGCTTTGGAGAGTGTCGGGGGCCGCGCTGTGATTTGTGCCGACCACGGCAACGCCGAGCAAATGTGGGACTCCACGGTGAATGGACCGCACACCGCGCACACGCTGAACCTCGTGGAGGTATTTGCGGTAGGCGAGGGGCTCGTGGCCGGGAAAACCAAGATGCGCTCCGGTGGCCGCCTGGCCGACATCGCACCGACGGTGCTCGCGTTGATGCATCTGCCCAAGCCGCCGGAGATGACGGGGGAGAGTTTGGTGTTGGCGTAGGGCTAATTTCGATTCGCACCGATAACGCTAGGGCAAAGGCCGATTTGGCCTTTTGCCCCTCATAACGCGCGGCCCTCGGCCCGTGCGTTAATTTTCTACGCGGTCCGCGACCGGTTATTCCGGCGCCAGAAAATCACGAACGTCGCAACGGCCAGCACGATGGCTCCGGTCGCAATCAGGGTCCAGAAATGGGTTTTGGAAACGGCGTCGTGCAGCGCTCCGATGTCCTCGGAGAACCGCGACCACAGCCAATGGCCGAGCCAGACAAAAGCCGGCACGCTCAGGAGTGCGGCGAGACCGTCGTAGGAGACGAAGCGGAGGAACGGCACATGCATCGCGCCAGCGGTGCAGAAAAACGGCGCCCGCAGGCCGGGCAGGAAGCGCGCGATGAAGAGACCCTTGGTGCCATGCCGCGCGAACATCTCGCGCACACGAGCTTGTTTCGCGGCGGGAAATATCCGTTTGATGCCGTTCAGGGCGAGGAGTCGGGTGCCAAATTTCCAGCCGACCAAAAAGGTGATCGAGTCGCCGAGGAGCACTCCCGCATACATGATGAGCGCGGCGACGAGCCACGGGAATCCCGCGCTGGTGGCCCAGATGCCCGCGGTGATCAGGATAATGTCTTCGGGGATGGGAATGCCGAGACCACAGAGCAGGAGGATAAAAAACAGTCCCCAAAGCGCGGCCGGCGAACTTTGGATATATTGCAGCAGTGATTCCAGCATGGGTCGGGGGAAAAGCGAAAGCGGAGAAAGGAGCGTTGGTGGCAGTCCGGCAAGCCACAACCGCTGGCGTCAGTAACAACCCGGCGCCCGGATCTTTTGGCCGTGAATTAGTGTTTGCGCCAGCTGAGGGCGTCGGACTTTCTGATCCGTTTCTCCCGAAAGACACCACCATGAAGCGCACCCATCACTGTGCCCAACTCACTCCCGCCGACCTCGGCGCAAACGTCTCTCTCCTTGGCTGGGTAGACACGATCCGCGACCAAGGCGGCATCATCTTCGTCGATTTGCGCGACCGCAAAGGCGTCACGCAAATCCAGCTTGAGCCACGCGATAACGCCAATCTCGCCGAGCAACTGAAGCACCTGAAACCGGAGTCGGTCATTGGTATCTCCGGCAAGGTCGTGAAGCGTCCGGCCGGCACGGAGAACAAAAATCTGCCCACCGGCGAAATCGAGATCGTGGCCTCGTCGTTGGAGATCCATAATATTTCCGACACGCCGCCGTTCCCGCTCGACGACGTCGGCGGCGACAAGGTCAACGAAGACCTGCGCCTCACTTATCGCTACCTCGACCTGCGCCGGCCGAAGATGCGGAAGAATCTCCAAGTCCGCCACAAAGCCGCCAAGTCGATCCGCGACTATTTTGACTCGCAGGAGTTCATCGAGGTCGAGACGCCCGCGCTCTTCAAGAGCACCCCCGAGGGCGCGCGCGAGTATCTCGTGCCGTCGCGCATTCACGTGGGAGAGTTCTACGCGCTCTCGCAGTCGCCGCAGCAATTCAAGCAGATCCTCATGGTGGCGGGCGTGGAAAAATATTTCCAGATCGCGCGCTGCTTCCGCGACGAGGATTTGCGCGCGGATCGGCAAATGGAGTTCACGCAAGTGGACGTCGAAGCCTCGTTCGTCACGCGCGAGGATATCTACGCGCTCTTCGAGGGCATGTTGAAGAAGCTCTGGAAAGACGTGCTCGGCACGGATATCGCGACGCCGTTTACGCGCATGGCATTTCACGACGCGATGAACCGCTTTGGCGTGGATAAACCCGACGTGCGCTTCGGCCTCGAGCTGGTCGATCTCTCGACGACGTTTGCGAATTCGGCGTTCAAGGTCTTCCAATCCACCGTCGCCGGCGGCGGTGTGATCAAGGCGATCAACGCCAAGGGTCTCGCCGATCTCACGCAGGGCGAACTCAAGACCCTGGAAGAGATCGCGAAATCGCTGGGGGCGAAAGGCCTCGCTTTCATCAAGATCGAGGGCGGCGAATGGAAATCTCCGATCGTGAAATTCTTCTCCGAGGCCGAGAAGTCGGAGCTGAACGCGAAGCTCGGCATGGCCGATGGCGACATGGTTTTCTTTGCTGCGGCGCCGTGGGAAAAGGCCTGCGCGATTCTCGGCCGGCTGCGGCTCGAGGCGGCGCAGCTCCTGGTGAAGCGCGGCAAGATGACGATTCGCCACGACGACTGGAAATTCCTCTGGGTGATCGATTTCCCGCTGATGTCGCACGACGAGGTGGAGAACCGCTACGTCGCCACGCACCATCCGTTCACCGCGCCGGTGCCAGAGGATGCCGCGCTGCTCGACACGAACCCAAAAGCCGTCCGCGGTCAGCACTATGATGTGGTGCTGAACGGCATGGAACTCGGCGGCGGCTCGATTCGCATTCACCAGCCGGCGCTGCAGAAGAAGGTTTTTGAGGACGTGCTGAAGATTCCAGCCGATGTCGTGGAGAGCCGCTTCGGCTACATGCTGAAAGCGTTTACCTACGGTGCGCCGCCCCACGGCGGCATTGCGTTTGGGCTCGACCGCATGTGTGCGCTGCTCTGTGGCACGACGAGCATTCGCGACGTGATCGCGTTTCCAAAGACGCAAAAGGGGCAGGACCTCATGGCGCAGAGCCCGACGCCGGTCACACCGCGGCAGTTGAAGGATCTCCACATCGCGATCGTGCGACCGGAGTGAGTGCGTGGCACGGGCAGCGTGCCCGTGAGTTCGTGAAGCTTTTCCAAAACCGGGCATGATGCCCGTGCCACGCCAAGCTTGCGCCGCACGCAGCTCAATACCAAAAGACTGCGCAGCCGCCCCCAACTTCCATGAAACTCATCATCGCCGTCATTAAACCGTTCAAGCTTGAGGAGGTAAAAGAGGCGCTCGCCGCCGCTGGGATCGAGGGCATGACCGTGACGGAGGTGAAGGGATTTGGTCGGCAAAAAGGTCACACCGAGATCTACCGCGGTAGCGAATACACCGTGGACTTTCTGCCGAAGGTGAAAGTTGAAGTGGCCGTGGGCGACGAAATCGCCGGCAAGGCGATTGAGGCGATCGCGAAGGCGGCAAAGACGGGCAAAATCGGCGACGGAAAAATTTTCGTGCTCCCGTTGGATGAAGTCGTGCGCATCCGCACCGACGAGCGCGGTGAGTCGGCGGTCTAATTTCGGTCGGCGCGGCGGGAGGAAGTAGTTGTCCGCTGTTTTCTCGGTCAGTGCAGTGTGTGCTGGCGGCCTTACGTCCGTCGCTCGAGGCAGACGTCCGGTCGTGTCATAATTGAAATACGGTGCGTTCATGGGTTGAGTGTTGGGGATGAAATCTTCTCATCGCTCCTTCCCCAGTATGACTCGCCCCTGCCTTTCGTTTCGCGCCCTGATTATCGGGCTCTATTTTACGTGGTTCACCGGCACCCTGCTGCTCGCGCAACCGGCTGCCCCCAGCACCGAGCCGGCGGTGGCTCCGAGCATCGAGCAACGGCTCGCGAGCCTCGAAGCCTACATCCGAAACACCGATCCCAGTGAGGCGCTGAAGGACAAGGCGGGCAACATACCGCGCGGTCTCACGACGCCCGTTTCGGGAGTTCCTGGGCCCGGGCACAATGCATGGATGATGGTCAGTGCCACGCTTGTGCTCTTCATGACTCTGCCCGGTCTCGGTCTTTTCTACGGCGGGCTCGTGCGCACGAAGAACGCGCTCTCCGTCATGGGCTGGTGTTTCGGCATCACCAGTCTCGTGACGGTGTTGTGGTGGGCCGTGGGCTACAGCCTCGTGTTTGGAAAGAATTTCAACAGTCCATTTCTGGGCGGCAGCGAATTTTTCTTTTTCCGCGGCGTGGGCAGTGCACCCAATTTGGATTATTCGCCGTGGGTATCACATAGTGTGTTTGCCGTTTACCAACTCGCCTTTGCCGTCATCACCCCCGCCGTGCTGATCGGTGCGGTCGTGGAGCGGATGAAATTTTCGGCCGTGCTCGCATTCAGCACGCTGTGGCTGCTGCTGGTTTATTGTCCGATCGCGCACATGGTCTGGGGCATAAACGGCAACATGAACGGCGTCTTCAACGCCGCGGCCGGAATCAAGGCGATCGATTTTGCCGGTGGCATGGTGGTCGAGATGGCCTCGGGGTTCTCGGCTCTGATCTTGTGCCTCATCGTCGGCAAGCGGCTCGGCCACGGCCGCACGCCCATGCCGCCGCACAGTCTCTTCATGTGCGTGGTCGGCACCGGCATCCTCTGGATCGGCTGGTATGGTTTCAATGCCGGTTCCGCCACCGCGGCGGATGGGGTGGCGGCCAACGCATTCCTGACCACCACCCTCGCGGCAGCCGTGGCCGCGGGGACTTGGGCGTTGCTCGAGTATTTCGCGCGCGGCAAAGCAAGTGTGCTCGGCTTCTGCACGGGTGCGGTCGCGGGTCTCGACACGATCACCCCGGCGTGCGGTTTCGTCGATACCACCGGGGCGATGGTCGCCGGCGTGCTCGGGGGTGCGGTTCCATATTTCGCCTGCACGAAAATCAAAAGCCTCTTTGGCTACGACGATGCCCTCGACGTCCTCGGCGTGCATGGCGTGGGTGGTTTCGTCGGCTTGCTCGTCACCGGATTTTTCGCGACTGCGACCGTCAATCCCAACCTCACCACCCATCTGTCCAAGATCGTCGGCACTTCCCTGTGGTTGGAACAGGTGAAGGGCATCGCGGTAACGCTCCTCTGGACGACTGTCGGCACCGCGCTTATTGCGGGCCTCGTTAAATTTTTGATCGGCCTCCGTCCTACCATTGAAGCCGAGACCGAGGGCCTGGATATCAGCGATCACGGCGAAGAGGCTTACATTTTCGACGCCAAGTCCTAAACCCGAAACCCAATCGTCCCATGAAACTCATCATCGCCATCATCAAACCATTCAAACTTGAGGACGTGAAGGAGGCGCTCGCCGGTGTCGGCATCGAGGGCATGACTGTCACTGACGTGAAGGGTTTCGGCCGCCAGAAAGGCCACACCGAAATCTACCGCGGCAGCGAATACACCGTGGATTTTCTCCCGAAGGTTAAACTCGAAATCGCGGTCGGCGATGAACTCGTGGGCAAAGCCATCGACGCGATCTGCGCGGGCGCCAAGACCGGGAAAATCGGGGACGGCAAAATTTTCGTGCTCCCCTTGGAGGAGATCGTGCGCATCCGCACCGACGAGCGCGGCGAGACTGCGGTTTGATTCGCGCCTCCCGACGCACTCTGGCGGAGACCGCAGGGCCTGAGCCTATTCACGCCGGACCTGAGCTGCACCGGGAGCAGGGGATCGAGCGAATTCGGCCCGTCGAAAACCGCTCGCTGCCCGGCCCTACTTCGCGGCGGGGGCCGCAGGCGGGGTTGCCGCCGTGACAATCCGGATCACGTGGTAGGTGGCGCGCGTGGTGCCCACGTTGCGCATCCCGTGCAGATCATTCGAAGCGAAAAAGAAAATCGAACCGGGTCCACCCACCTTTGAAATTCCATTGATCGTCGCCTCCACCGTGCCGTCCTTGATGAGGACGATTTCATCGTCGGGATGGCGATGGGCCGCGTGTGCGGCCTCCCCGGCGTTTATGGTGGTGATGTGACTTTCGAGATTCTTGAGGGTGACCGTCGAACCGTTGAGCACGCCGCGGCGCTCGCCGACCTTCGACGGGGTCATCGTGAGTTTGGTCCAATCAAAGACACCCGAAGGGAGCGTCGGCGCCTTGTTTTGCCCGGCCGGTGTATGGGTCGCCTTCGTCGCCAGATTGATCACCCAATAGGTGGCGCGTCCTGCGCCGACATTAAGCACCCGGTGGGCATCGTTGGATGCATAGAAAAACGTCGAGCCGACTCCGGCGACCTGTGTCTTCCCGTTGATGTGCACCTCCACGGTGCCTTCCTTCATGATAATCAATTCCTCTTGCGGATGGCGGTGCGGATCATGCGAGGCCTTGCCGGGATTCAGCGTGGTGATATGGCACTCGAACACGTCGAGTGTCGGCGTCGCGTGATTGGCGACGTCGCGGCGTTCGCCGTTAGGCGATACCTTCGCGGGGAGATCGTCCCATTTGAAGACGGCCGAGCCCATCGCGGGCTTGGGCGCGGGAGCGGCGGTTTGAGCGGACAAAAACAAAACGCCAACTGAGCTGGCGACAGCAAGGCCGGAAAGGCGAAGCAAACGAGAGTAATGCATGGGGCAGGGGAGAAGTGGCGGGAGTCCCGGCGCAAGGCAACGTGGACTTTCGTGGTGACATCGCCCGCGCCGTCTCGCACTTTGCCCGCCCCTCGTGACGCACCTCGCTTTCTACGCTGTCGTAATCGTCCTCGGTATTCTGAGCATGGGCTTCCAGCTGCTGGCCTCACGCCTGCTCAGCCCCTATTTCGGCTCCGCCATCGACGTGTGGGCATGCCTCATCTCGACCTTCCTCGCGGCCTTCAGCGTCGGCGCCATGCTTGGTGGTTCGATTAGTAATCTTCCGAGCGCGGCGCGCTGGCGCTGGCAACTTGGCTGCGCCATCGGCGCGGTGCTATCGCTCTTGCTTACCGCTCGTTTCGGCCGCGGCTTGGTTGACACGATCGCGGTGAATCTGGAACCAGGGAAACTGCCTGTGCTGCTTTCCTGTGCCGTGCTGTTTTTCCTGCCGGTGCTCTCGCTGTCGGCCTTCACACCGCAATGCGTGCAATATCTCGCGTCGCGCGGCACGCCACCGGGCAAGGCGTCGGGGCTGGTCTATGGCATCAGCACGCTGGGTAACATCGCCGGTGTGATGTTGACCGCCTTCGTTCTTATCCCGCACGCGCCGGTTTCGACGCTGTTGAACATCTGGCTCGCCGTCGCCGTGGTGAGCCTCGCCGCTCTGCTCGCGCTGCTGCGGGCGCCCGTCCCGTCTTCGTCCTCATGAAACGTCCGCCTTTGTTTTTCTTAGGATTGGTAGTGTCGGCCGCGCTGGCAACGGCGCAGGACTTCGTCGAGCATCACGACACGATCTACAACAGCCTGACCATCGAGCGTCGCGGCCAAATCGTCGAACTCCGCGCCCGCGCGCGCGGCAGCGAGGCGCTTGAGTCCGCTGTCGATCTCACCGATCCGAAGAAACTCGTCGTGCACTACACGCGCTCGCTCTACGGCGCTTTGTTCATCCAACCCAAACCGCAACGCGTCCTCATGATCGGTTTGGGCGGCGCGGGATTTCACCGGCTGTTTACCGCAGCGTTTCCCAACTCCCTCCTGCAAACCGTCGAGCTCGATCCCAAGGTGCTCGAACTTTGCTCGACGCACATGGCGTTCAAGCCCGACGCCAACACCCCGGTGAAAATCATGGATGGTCGCATGTTCGTGAAACGCGATCGGCAGCAATGGGATTGGCTGATCCTCGACGCGTTTCGCGGCGGCTTTGTGCCGCCGCACTTGAAGACCGAGGAATTCTATCGCGAGTGCGCCGCCCGGCTCAGCGATCGCGGCGTGTTCATCACCAACCTCCACGCGTCGAGCGAACTCTACTTCTCCGATCTGAAAACCATTCAGGCGGTGTTTCCGCAGGTCGTGCTTTTCGAGACCGAGGGCCGCGGCAACGTCATTGCCTGTGCCGTGAAATACAAATCCCCGGCCATCACCGATCCCGCCGGGTGGCCGACCGCGGAGGCGGTCAGCTCGCCAGAATTCGCTGGCCGGCTGCTCGACATGGCGGTGATTCGCAAGGAACACATTGGCATCCCCGTGAATCGCGTGCGGAATGGCCGCATCCTGACGGATGATTTTGCGCCGGTCGAGTTCCTCGACGCACTGAAGTCCAATAATTCTGATTCGAAAAAGTAGGCGCTCGCCCGCGTTTTCCCACCCCAAGGCTTTCGGCCACCCCACGATGAGTCTTATCCCCGCTCCGGCCCTGTCCCCCGTCGATCGCGCGCGCCGTAAAGCCTACTGGCGACTACTGCCTTTGCTGTTCGTCGCCTACGTCATCGCCTTCATCGACCGCGCCAACGTAGCGTTCGCCAAGCTCGAAATGACGAACGACCTGCCGGGCTTCGACAATGCCGTGATCGGTTTCGGCGCGGGGATTTTCTTCATCGGCTACTTTCTCCTCGAAATCCCTGGCTCTCTGATCGTCGAACGCTGGAGCGCACGACTGTGGATTTCGCGCATTATGATCACGTGGGGCATGATGGCGTCGCTCACGGCGTTCATCGGCCACCACCTCGGCGTCTCAACGTGGTTCGTCGGCGTCTGGAACACGGCGTTCAATGCGAAGCTGGGCGTGACCGAGTTTCAATTTTACGCCGTGCGCTTTCTGCTCGGGCTGGCCGAGGCCGGATTTTTCCCGGGCGTGGTCGTTTTTCTTACCCATTGGTTTCCCGCCCGCGACCGAGCTCGCGCCCTGGCGCTGTTTTTCATGGCCACGCCGATCGCGCAGATCATTGGGCCCGTCATCTCCTCCTATTTGGTCAAGATCGGCACGGATGAAGTCATCAACGGCGTGAAAGTGCATCATGCCGAACTGCTCGGACTGGAGGGCTGGCAGTGGGTTTACATTGTCTGGGGCCTGCCCGCCGTGGTGTTGGGCGTCATGATTTTTTTCATGCTGCCCGACAAACCGCACCAGGCGAAGTGGCTGACGGACGAGGAGCGGATCGCCTTGGAAGACGAACTGGCGCGCGACAAACCGAAGGAAAAAACGCACATGACGCTCTGGCAGGGCCTGCGCCACCCGAAGGTGCTGGCGTTGTCGTTCGCGTATTTTTGCACCGTCACCGGCAGCTACGGCATCGTCTTTTTCCTGCCGAGCATCCTCAAGGACTGGTATCAATTGAACTACGCGCAGCTCGGCTGGCTTTCGACGCTGCCCGCCTTGATGGCGCTGGCGGGTCAGCTTTTCGTCGGTTGGAGTTCAGATCGGATGAAGGAGCGGCGCTGGCACACGGTGGTGCCGATCCTGATAGGGGCGGCGGCGATCGCCCTCGCTCCTTCGACCCAAGGCGTGCTGCCTCTCACCATCGTCTGTTTCATGCTAGCCCTCGGTGGCCTCAAGGCCTACCTCCCGGCGTTTTGGACGATGCCGAGTCTTTTCCTGACCAGTTCCGCGGCCGCCGCCAGCATCGGCATGATCAATTCCGTGGGCAATCTCGGCGGCCAACTCGGCCCATGGGTGATCGGAAAAGTGCAAACCGTCACCGGTTCCTATCACGGCGGCCTCTATTTTCTCGCGTGCTCGATGTTGGTCTGCGCGACGATCGTGTTTTTCCTCGGGCTGGGGCAGCGCGAAAAGAAAACACCCTGATGCCGCAGAAATGGTTTTGAAGCGGGAAGCCCCGCAGGCATGAAGAGATAAACCCTTCCGGGTTTCCTGGCTTCTCTCTTAATATTTTTAGTCATGTCCCTTTTCATTGGCATCGATTCCGGCACGCAAAGCGTCAAGGCCGTCGTCCTCGATCTCGACACCCGCAAGGTCGTCGCCGAGGCGCGCGCCCCCCACACGTTGATCGACGGTTTGCCCGTCGGCCATATGGAGCAGCGGCCACAGGAGTGGGCCGACGCCATGGACGCCGTGATTCTCGAAGTCGCCGCCAAGATCGATCGTGCCCGCGTGCGCGGCCTCGGTGTGTCCGGCCAGCAGCACGGCTTTGTGCCGCTCGACGCCGCGGGAAAAGTGATTCGCCCCGCGAAGCTCTGGTGCGATACCAGCACAACGGCAGAGTGTGCGATTATCACAAAAAAACTTGGCGGTCCGAAGGCGGCCATTCGCAAAACCGGCAACCTCGTCTTACCCGGTTTCACCGCGCCGAAAATCCTGTGGCTGAAACGCCACGAGCCCGCGAATTTCAAGCGCCTGCGTCACGTGCTGCTGCCGCATGATTTTCTCAATTTCCACCTCACCGGAAATTACTTCATGGAGTTCGGTGACGCTTCCGGTTCCGCGCTCATGGATGTGCGCAAGCGCGCTTGGTCGCGCGCCGCGGTCAACGCCATCGACAAAAATCTCGCCGACTGGCTCCCGCCGCTGAGCGAGTCGCACGAAGCCGCGGGCACGTTGCGCCCGGAAATCGCCGCAAAATATGGTTTCTCCCCCGAGGTGGTCGTGAGCGCCGGCGGCGGCGACAACATGATGGGCGCGATCGGCACGGGCAACGTCTCGCCCGGCGTGATCTCCGCGAGCTTCGGCACGAGCGGCACGATCTACGCCTACGCCAACAAACCCGTGGTCGATCCCGCGGGCGAGATTGCGGCGTTTTGTTCGTCGACGGGCGGTTGGCTGCCGCTGCTCTGCACGATGAACGTCACCACTGTCACCGAGCAGGTGCGCGCGCTGTTTGGCTACGACCATGCCGCGCTCGAAGCGGCGGTCGCCAGCGTCGCGCCCGGCGCGCAGGGACTCGTGCTGCTCCCGTATTTTGCCGGTGAGCGGACACCAAATGTCCCCGACGGCTCCGGCGTGCTGCTTGGCCTGAACAACAAAACGTTTCACCGCGGCCCACTCGCCCGCGCCGCAATGGAGGGCGTGACGATGGGCATGAACTACGGCCTGCGCCGCCTCGCCACCCTCGGCGTGAAAGCGAAAGAAATCCGCCTCACCGGTGGTGGCGCGAAGTCCGCCGTCTGGCGCCAAATCATGGCCGATATCTTCGGCGTGCCCGTCGTCGGCATGGTCGAGGACGAGGGTGCCGCGCTCGGCGGCGCGCTCCAAGCCGCGTGGTGTGTCGCCCGCCGCGACGGCAAACGCACCGCGAAGATCACCGATTTCACCGACGGCGTTGTCGCATTGAACGAGGCGACGCGGTGCACACCAAAAAAGCAAAACGTCGCTCGCTACCGCGCGCAGCAGGCGTTGCAGGACGACTTGAGCGGCGCGTTGCGAGGAGTTTTCGCACGCCAGCGCGCGATAAATGCTACTTGAGTTTTTTCAGGAAGTCACCGAGCGCGGGCGCAGCGCGGGACGCACTCTGCGCAATGAGAAACTTCCAGAGCGCACTGGTGTCCGGTTTTGCCGGAGTCCCGCCAATTGTAAAGGACTGAGACATCAGGCTGTATCCTTTGGCGTCTTGGTTCGCGGAAAGCACGCCGAGTTTGCTCAGGACAAGACCGAACTCTTCCTTCCCCGCCAGCTGCAGATCAAATCTCATCTGCTGATCCTGAATCGGCGTGTTTGCGCCCGCGGCCTTCGTCAGTCCGCCACTTCCCGTCAGCCGCATGGCGGGCGAGATAAACTCCAAGGCAGAAACTTTCAGATTCAGATCGGCCCCGCGTTCGGCCCGCATCGTGAATTGATCGAAAGGCATTTCGTTTAACATGGCGGTTAGCCTTCCCAGCGCGCTGGCGGTATCGGAACCGCGCGCCTCACCGAAGATCGCCAGTGCGGTGGACGCGAGGCTTGCGGTCTGCCCGGCACCACCGCTGCGCGCCAGTGCCCGGGTCACACCCTTGGTGCCGTCGAGTTCGAACTGGCCGTAGATCCCCTGAACCAGATCGTCGAGATTGATGCCGGTGCCGCTGAGCTTTGCGTTGATCGTGACCTTGGATTCGAGCGACGGTTTCTCGCTGGGCGAGGTCGCACGCAGAAACTCGCCGACGTCGAACTGCGAAACATTTGCCGAGCCGGTCAGCGAGTAGGGCTTGGGCTGCTGACCGGCAAAGGTTACTCCGGCTGCGGCTTTGAAGGGCGTCTCTTTGAATTTCCCGTCGAGTCTGTTGAGCGACAGTTTGCTATCGGTGATCGTGGCACCGCCTTGAATCCCGGATATAACGTAGTCTTTGCCGTAGAGCACGCGCTTCAGATCCAGTTCGAGTTTGCCGTTTACACCTTTCCAGAATGGCTGCGTGTCGCGGGGCGCAGGCGGCGTCGGGGTAGGAGTCGCCGGGCGGGGCACGCGGACGACCGTGGTGCCAGGACGGCTTGGTGCTGGCGCAGAGGTTTCCGGTGAAGCAGCAGGCGCGAGCGCGGCGAGAGCCTGAAAGTCGTCCACGACCAAGTTGGCGCTGCTGACCTTCCCGTCCAAGATGAAGGTCTGCTTGTCGCTGCCTTTGCCGAACGTGCCGTCAATCGTGAGATCGGATTTGCGCGGGCCGTTTGTGAGGGTGAGGGGCGCGCTTACGCTGCCACTGCCGTCCGGCTTGAGGCTGACATTGACGGTGGTGTCGATGGTGCCAAGAGGCTGGTTGCCTTGCTTTGCCACCAAATCGCGGACGGCGAGGACGAGTTTGGCGGTCGTGACATCGGCCATCGAGGCGTCGAACTTTGCCGTCACGCGTCCGCGCGCGAGGGTGGCAAACTGCGCGAGCGTAGGCTGGCGGGTGAGCGCGGCCACGTCGGCCTCTAGTTCTCCCTTGGCCGTGAGCGTCGCTTTGGTGGCGAGAGTCGTTTCGCCGTTCGCGCTGACGGACGCGAGGACGGCGTCGCCCTGCCGCGCCTCAAGCCGCTTCAATTCGAAACCGACGGATTTGCCGCGCAATGTCCCGCCGAGTGTGGCGGCAAGATCGAGGCCTTGAAGCAACGGACGTCCTTCCATCGTCACGGCGATGCCACGAAGCAGAATTGGTTCCGTCGTCGTGATGCTCAGATCATCGAGCGCGCGCAGTGAGAGTTCGAGCGTGCTACCGGCGAATACGCCGCCGAACTTCGACTTCGGAACGAACGACTCAGCCCACGCGAGTGGAATCTCACCGGCACGCAGCCGCACCGCTGCGGCGGCGGGATTCGCAAAGGAGAATTTTTGCGTCTTGAGATCGAGCTCGACCGGTTGGAGCAACTCGTGCGAGGCGAGCAGTGTGCCACCGGCGCGCGTGATGGTGGCGACGGATTTCGTAAGGCGCACGGTGTTGCCCTCGTGCCGGCCTTCGCTGGCGAGCGTCACGTCGAGTGGGCCCAGGTCTACGCCGGCAGGCAAAAAGGGTTTATGCGCCGTCACCACCTTGGCCGTGAGCTGCGAAGCAAACACGATCACCGGCGTGGTTTTTAGGTTCGTGACCTCGATCGAGACATTGCCAGCGGCGTTGTCGCCAACGGGTGTTGCGATGGTGATGCCGGCGAGTTGAGCGGAAACCTTGGTGGCCGAGTAATCGAGGGCGGGCCGAAGCGTAACGGTCGTTTTTTCGACGAGAGCTTTCTTCTGGGCATCGCGAATCGTCACGCTGCGCAGGGTGACGGCGTCGATCGTCTTGATACGCACCCGGCTCCCGTCGGGCTCGCCTTCAATCGCGAGCGTCATCGACAGGTCGCCGCTCTCAATCACGAGCGGCTTCAAGAGCGGCTGCGCCCATGCCAATGGCAGGGCTTGCAGCGCGATCCGCGCGGCGTCCG
>JANOAF010000387.1:0-7170 GCA_031411015.1 Opitutaceae bacterium
GCCCTCGAGTTCGTCGGCATCCTGCTGGACGAAGGCGTAGCCGTATTGGGTAAAGCCGCTCGCGGCGGCGAGCAGCAGCCCGCGGTGGTGCGGTGTCTCGGCGAGGAGGCTCTCCATCATTTTCAGCGAGAACGGAGCGGCGGCGCGGATGAGCTCGGGATCGTCGTCGCTGGCGAAGGCGGTGCCGCCGCTCGCGAGCGCGTCGCCGAGTTTGTTCACGGCGGTGTGCTTGAGCGTGGCGCAACCGGAGCCGAGTGCGGCGACGCAGAGAAAGAGAATGGCGATGGCAGCGGAGGCGTTCATCGGGTGGACGAGAGGGCTTCCTCGCGGTCGTAGCCTGATTGTTCGGGGCCGGGCCGGCCGGTTACGACGGGGCTGACCGTCGCGACCGCAGCGGGCGTTTTCGGAAAATTCGTTTTCAGCCCGGCGGACCGATACGCCGCGAGCCACGCGGGACTGGGGCCGCCGCCGCGGTTCGAGGTGTCGTGGCGGTGCGTGGCCCCGGTCAGGCGCTCGATGAGCCGTTCAACGCGCGTCCAAAACTGGATGCGCTCGAGGAGCGGGTTCACCAGATTGGTGACAGGGCAGTAGTAGGTGTTTTTCGGATCGGAGTGGTGAATGGCGTGCTGGCGCGGGGTGAGGAGGACGCCGATGTCCTGGAAGAAGGAAATCACGCGACCGTTTTCGGCGCGGGTGCGGTGCGCCCATTTGTGGACCTCGTTGGCGTTGAGGCTGACGAAGGCGAAGAGCCACACCTGCCAGGTGAGAAATCCGGCCCACTGCGCGATGCCGAGGATCGCGGCCGAGACGAGCAGGAGGTCCCACGAGCTCTGCCACCACGTGAGCCGCGTGAAGAAACGCGGGAAGTGGTGGTGGACGATGTTGGGGCGGATGAGCAACGGGCCGATGACGGGGGTGTTTTCCGTGCCATAGGTGTCCTCGAACCAGTGGACCGCGCCGGCGACGAAATCGGCGAGCATCACGGTGGCGACGCCTTTGCCCAGCGAGACGAGGGGGTGAGAGAGGAGCGAAGTGATCATAGGAGAAAACGCCGCGGCGGTTTACTTGCCGAGAAATCCGATGGTGATGCCATTTGTGGCCCGGTGGGCGGCGGCGGCACTGAGCGCCGCCACCCCGGCCACCCCGACGACGACACCGGCCGTCTTGACCGCGTCCACGCGCTTGACCTCGAGTTGCACGATGTCCGCGGCGGCCACCCGGCGAGTGCCGCTGACGAGCGCAGCGGGCTCGACGGCGGTGACGGTGAATCGCGCGTGAGTGCCGTCAGCCAGCGTGCAATCTACTTGGTCATCTACGCGGACGACGGCGGTTAGGTTGCCAAGCCCGGATGGCGATACCGTTTGCATCGATGTGCAACCGGCGAACAGCAGCGCGACACTGATGATCGCGGCGAAGGGTAATATGCAGCGCGGCGCGCGCGGGGCGGAGAACGAGGGGGTAGATTTCATGGGGAGGGGAGAACAAGTGGTGGTCGATCGGGGCGGTGTGAGGATAGCAGGCTGTGCGGTGAGGCGTGAGTTGATAAACTTGATGCGGGCCATCACGCCGCGTGATGGCTCGCGTTCATCAATCCAGTGCGAGACTCCGCCCCGAAACGGCTCACGCGTGATAAATTTTCGACGGGCACGCACGGCGCGTAATCCCAGCGACGAGAAACGGGGTGCCGTCCGACCCGGGCGATAAACTGCTATGCAGCGGTCAAACGGGCCCGGGGATCGCGTTTGCGATTTCTCCCCACGACGAGCCGGAATCCCGACGGAAAATATTTTCCGACAGATTACGCTGCCGGCCCCGGTGCAACTTCACCCGCGCGTTGCGCGGATCTCTCGGTGCAGCCAGGCGCGGGCGTAGGCCCATTCGCGTTTTGCGGTGGGCGCGGAAATGCCGAGCGCCTCCGCCGTCTCCTCGATCGTGAGGCCGACGAAATAGCGCAGTTTCACCAGCTCGGCCTTGCGCGTGTCGACGGCTGCGAGGCGGTCGAGCGCATCGTTGACCGTGAGCAGTTCGTCGGAGTCTCCGACGGGCGTGACCATTTCGGCGGTGTCGGCATCCACGCGCGCGAGTCCGCCGCCGTGGCACACGCGTTGCTTGCGCCGGGCGCCTTCGATCAAGATGCGGCGCATGGCCTCGGCAGCGGCGCCGAAAAAGTGTCCGCGGCCGTTCCACGTGTGCTGGTCGGGACCGGCGAGCCGCAGCCACGCCTCGTGGACGAGCGCGGTGGCTTGGAGCGTCTGACCGGGGCGCTCGTGGGTGAGCTTGGCCGCGGCGAGTTTGCGCAGTTCCTCATACACGAGCGGCAGCAGTTGCTCCGCCGCGCGCGGCTCGCCGTTTTGCGCGGAGAGGAGGATTTGGGTGAGGTCGGTCATACGTGCCGTTGCGCTCAGCGGCACTTCGGCGATCCGCCGGCTTGCAGAAAAATGCGGGCGAGGATGTTCGTGAAAGGGTAAAGGTTGCAGGCGCGTCGAGCAGTGGGTTTATCGCCGGTTGTAGAGGGGTCTTGTAATAACTTGTCCCTTCTCAAACCCCGTGACAGCGACATCGAGACGTTCCATGCCCGGCAGCGTTATCTGTGCAGGTGCTGGTCGGATCATTGGGTCAATTTATTTTCGGAAGCATCCGAACACGAGACGCGGGCGCGGAACTGACGAATGCGTCCAAAGTCCGTTGCCATTGCGCCGCCTTGGCATCCTGTTCCCACTTCGAGTAGAGTTGCACCAGGCGTTCCATCGTTTCGCGAAAAACTACGACTTGTGTGATTAGCGAGTGGCGACCGACACTTCGGTGCAAGTCGCCATAGGCTCTAAACATTAGCTTTTCAGCTTCGACGAAGCGACCCTGGGCCGCAAAAACGGATCCGAGAAGGGCATGGCTAGTAGCATGGTGAACGCTTCCGGGCGCGGTTCTTTCAAGAATTGCGAGCGCCTCTTCTAGAACCACAGTCGCCGACACCGAGTTATTTTCTGCGAGCAGTAATCGCGCCTGCTGATTCAAGGTGACTGCGACCGCAACCGACTCTTGGCCGATCTTCTCCTTGTAGATCGCAGGTGCGTCCGCAAACAATGTGCGCGCTTCTTTTAGCCTGCCTATTTCCCGGTAGGCACTTCCCAAGCTGTAAGTATAGTTGGCGAACATCACGCTATCGCCGCTTACCGCAGGCTTTGCCGAGGTCACGAGTTGTTCAAGCAACGTTGCCGACGAGTCATGATTGCCGCTGTGAAACTGGAACTCGGCGAGCATCTCAAGGAGACTCAGCGTAAGCCGATCGTGCGGCCCATAGGATGCCTGTGCCGTCAGGTATGCTTCGTTTGCCATGGGGATTCCCCCTTCCAGATTCGCGTTGAGGAAATGCTGCCAAGCCAGGTTCCCGACGAACGAAAGCCGCACGCGGTGCTCCAGGCCGAGCAGGCGGGTTATCTGTTCGAGCATCTCTTTCTCCATATCTGCGGTGTCGTCCGGTTTCTGTCGCCGGGCCAGAACCTCGCGAAGGATAGTGATCGCTGTGCTGTTCGGAGGATTTCCCTTCCCCGCAAGTCGCAAGCTGATTACGGCCGCTTCGCGAGCAATCTCCTCGGCTTCGCCGTCGCGGCCGCCCTGATCCAGCACGGTCCGCGCGAGGTTTGTTAACCCAGGGATTAGCTCAGCTCGTTCGGGACCTTTGCGAAGGATCGCCACGCCTTCGCGCAAGAGACCTTCCGCATCCTTATATTTTTCATCCAACCGCAGACACATTCCGAGCCGGAATAGCGCGAGACCGAGATCGGCGTGGTCTCCACCGAGCAGCTTCCGCCGCATTCTCACCACTTCCTTGGCGACGGATATCGCCTCCGGTAACTTGCGGTTTTGTTGAAGGGTTAGCGCGAAACTGTGAAGCGTGGTCGCGACGTCGGGATGTTCAGCGCCAAGTAGCTTGCGTTGCATCGCGACCGCTTGATGGAACATGATCTCGGCCTCGGGTGTTTTACCCAAAGCGCGGGCGGCGCTCGCCAACCCGGCCATTGCCTCGGCAACTTCCGGATGTTCCGATCCGTATGATTTGCGCCTGAGAGTTAGAATTTCAGCCCGCATGACCTCGTTCTCCTCATACCGCTGCTGGCGATTGAGCACTTCGGAGAGGTGAAAAAGTGAGGTCACAACGAGCGGGTGTTCCGCACCAAAAATCTTTCGCCGCAGATGAACCGCCTCGCGCAATACGGTCTCTGCCTCATTCAGTTCAGACTGAAGCTGCAAGGCGATGCCGAGACTATCCATCGACTCGGCAACATCAGGATGAGTTGGCCCGTTCAATTCTTGCCTGATGACTAAGGCATCGCGGTGGCACGCGATCGCGCGAGCGTAATCACCCAAGTCACGATATACAACGCCGAGCGTCTCCCGGATTTCAGCGAGGATGCCTGGCTGGCCTTTCAACTCAGAATTGAAACGTTTCTCAGCTTCTTCGAGAATTTCCGGGACGGACGTCCGGCCAAGCGCTGCTTTTGGGCCAACCCCCTTGAGCAATTCTTTCATTAACTGGGCAACTTGGGCACTCCGGGAGGACTCGCTTTGTGCCTTCCGCCGCTCGGCTTCTGCATCCGCCCGCCGTTCTTCCGCCAGACGGCGTGCTTCCGCCTCCGCGCGGCGTGCCGCTGTCGCTTCGTCGCGCTGAGCTTCCGCCTGTTTCTCCGCCTGGGTCGCACGCACGGCCTGCCAAGTGCTAGCTACGATACCAACCACCAGCGTTGCGCCGATGATCACAGATGCCACCACGGCGAGTCTGTTTCGGCGGACAAGCTTTTGGAAACGATACGCCACGCTTGGCGGCCGCGCCACGACCGGCTCGTCGTGCAGGTGGCGCAACACGTCGAGCGCGAGGCCGTTCGCTGTTTCGTAGCGCCGAGCGCGGTCTTTTTCGAGGCAGCGCATCACGATCCAGTCGAGGTCACCGCGCAGCAGTCCGGAGAGTTGTGCGGGCACGGTGCCGTGGTGCTTGGCGATAGTCGCGCGGTCGACGTCGGTGAGCGTCGAGAGGCGCGTGGAGGGGCGGGGCGGATCGACTTCGCGGATGACGCGGCGGATTTCGTCGAAGCCGGCGGCGAGGAGCGTCTTCGGATCGAAGGGCGGGCGGCCGGTGAGCAGTTCGTAAAGGAGGACGCCGAGCGAGTAGATGTCGCTTCGAGTGTCGACATCGAGGCTGGTCATCAACGCCTGCTCAGGGCTCATGTAGGCGGGCGTGCCAATGAACTGCTCGAAGGCAGTGAACAGCGTCGAATCCGTGAGCCGACCCTGCGTGGCTTTGGCGATGCCGAAGTCGATTACCTTGGGAACGGCCACCGCATCATTGACGGTAACGAGAATATTCGAGGGTTTGAGGTCGCGGTGGATGATGCCCTATTGATGCGCGTGCTGCACCGCGTGGCAGACAGCGGTGAACAATTCGAGGCGCGCGGCGGTGGAGAGGTTTTGTTCGTCGCAGTATTTGGTGATTGGCACGCCGCGGACCAATTCCATCACGAAGAACGGCCGGCCTGCCTCGGTCGCGCCGCCGTCGAGGACGCTCGCGATGTTCGGATGATTCATCAACGCGAGGGCCTGGCGCTCGGCCTCGAAACGTGCGATGACCTCCTTCGTGTCCATGCCGAGCTTGATGACTTTGAGCGCGACGCGGCGGACGACGGGCTCCTGCTGCTCGGCCATGTAGACGACGCCGCAGCCGCCCTCGCCGATTTTTTGGAGGAGCTTGTAGCGGCCGATGCGGTCGCCGGGCTTTTCCTCGGCGCGCGGGGCGGGGCGCGCGACGGTGAAGTCGAGGCCGGAGGCGGGCACGGCCATGAAGCCGGAGGAATCATCGGCCTGCAGGAGCTGGTCCACGCGCGCGCCCAGCGCAGCATCACCGGCGCAGGCTTGGTCGAGGTAGGCGGCGCGTGCGGCTGCGGGGAGCGCGAGGGCGCGGGCGAAGATTTCCTCCTCCGAATCGGGCGGCGGGGTCGATGTCATGGGCGTGGGGTGTTGCCGGACAGTGCGCGATTGTCCGCGCAAATGGCTCATCCGCGATTCATTTTTTCAGTCAAGGGGCTGGTGCGCCGCGGCGGCAGCGCCGAACGAGCAGCGTAAGCTGCGCGATGACCGCGAGGGCGGCGACGAGCGTGAGCCACCAGCCGATTTGCAGCTGCGTGTCGGTGCCGAACAACGCAACGGGCAGCGCGACGTGGGCCAGATAGGCGAGGGCGAGGGCGGCGGAGGGGATTTCGGCGGCGGGCGCTTTTCGGAGCAACCACCGGAGTAAGGCTGCACACACGGTCTGGAAAAGAAAGACGAGCAGGCCGACGAGCGGCCAAAGCCACTGCAACAAGGCAAAGCAGAACATGCTCGTCAGTGCGGATGTAGTGGCCAACGCGTAGACGAGTCGGCGTTCCCACGGCGCGCTCGCTCGGTCGAGGCAGAGGCGAAGCTGCCAGAGCACGAGCGGAACACCGAGGAAGAACGGTGCGGCGAGCAGGAGGAGAAAGGGGTCCCAGGGCCCACCCGTGATCAAATCCACCGGAGCATATTTCCCGGTGAACGCGACGAACGGCGCGACCGCCGCCGGCAGCGTGGCGAAAACGAAAATGAGATTCGTGCGGCGGCTCACGGGCGTGGAGAAAGGCTGAATTAGCGGCGACCCATCAGCGGGCGACCCGGCGGAGGACTTGGGGCGAGTCGGCGGGCTCGAACACCGGGCCGAATTCGCCGGCGACGAGCGCGGCGAGTTGCGCGGCGGTAGGGGCTTCGAGCAGGACGTCGTCGCCGTCGACCTTGCCGGCGAGTTTACCGGCGCGGACGAGTTCGGCGAAACGTTGCCGGTCGGGGAACCAGAGGAGAACGAGATCGGTGTCGCGGCTGAGGCGGGCCCAGAGGTAGGGACGCTTGGCGGCGTCGTCCTCTTCGTTGCGCAAGCTGGCGAAGAGCGTTTCGCCCGACTGCGTGATGAAGACCGTGCCAAGGTTGAGCTTGGGTTGGCCGTGCGCGTCGCGACCGATGGACGCCATCTGGAGCTGGCCGGCGGCGGCGCTGGCGATGGTGATTTTGGTGACGTTGTTGTCCAAGACCCACACGCCTTCCCAGTCGGCGGCGACGAGGGCGTGGGGTTTTTCGCCGACGGGACGGAGAACGTAAACGCCGGAGCAGCCGGCG
>JANOAF010000388.1:0-16912 GCA_031411015.1 Opitutaceae bacterium
CTTTGGGTAACCCGGCGAGGTAGGCGTCGGTGACGGCGATGTATTGCGACGGGTTGCGGCCGGCGAGGAAGGTTTCGCGGAGGTAGTGGATGACGTCGTATTTCTCGCGTGGCACGAGCTGCACCTGCGGCGCCATCAGTCGCCAGCCACGCGTGAGCGTCTGGTAGAGCGTGAAAGGATCCGTCCCGTGGAAAAATTTGCCCTCGGCGAAGCGCAGCGCATTCGGGATCGAGCCCGGCAAATTGAGATCGCCGTGGCAGCTGTGACAGACGAGTTGGTAAATTTTTTCGCCGCGATCGAGCGAGGCCTTGTTCCAGCCGCGAATCAGCCGCGGGTGATCGATGACTTTCTCATATTCGGGCAGCGCCGACTCCGCCAGGAGAGGCGCGCCGGGCGGGAGCGCGGTGTCAGCCGGTTGAGCGCCCACTGCGGCGGACGCGGAGGCGAAACATGCCGCCGCGAAGAGGGAGTGGGGGAGAAACGGGTTTCCGGGGTAACGAAGGCTCATCGGATGTCAGTCAACCTCGGCAACGTTCCGATGGCGGTCAACTTCTGCAGTTCCTTGGCCGACAGGGCGCGGTTGAAGCCGGCGACGCCACCGTTCCAGCCGGTGAAGCCGACGCTGCGGCTATGTGGATCACGCGGCCAATGGTGAACGGGCCACCACAAATCCACGCAGCCGCCGGCGCGTCCCCGCGGCGCTCAAAACTCGAACGAGTTCGTGAGCAGCCAAGTCTGCGGTTCGGCGATCCGCATCGTATGGTAGGTGCCGTCGGGCTGGGCGTTCACCGGGATCAATCGGTTGCCGACGCCGACGTTGCGCACGTTGAGCTGCGCACTCCAACGGATCTTGTCGCCCAGTTTGCGGCTGTAGCCCAACCAGAGATCGACGTTGCTCTCCGTGGGGCCGTAGTAGGGACGCTTGACGTCATAGACGCCGGAGCCGTCGGGGAGAATCCGCACCGGGTAGCCGACGGCCGAACGATCCTGCCAGCGATACGCACCGCCGAGGCGCCAGCCTTTGAGGCGACCCTCATTGAAGGAATAGTTGGAGACGATGTTGTAGCGCCAGCGGCGCAGTTCGGGTGAGGGCGAGCCGTCGAGCAACACAGCTTTTTGCGCGTCGGTCCTGACCGTGCCGTAAGCCTGCCCGAGCGTGTTGCCCGACGTCGCTGAATCCGGAAGCGCGGCGGCGGTGCCGCCCCAGATCGGGTCGAGCAGGCTGATCAAGCGCTGGAAGCCGGCGCCGGTGTTGGCGCTCACGGTTTGCTGGCGGGCGGCGTTGAAGGCGATGCGCCATTGCCGGGTCGGATTCAGGATGACGTCGAATTCATAACCCTTGCCGACAATATCAGTGGTGTCCGCGACGATTCCGATACGGTCGTCGTGATCGATAATGGTGGTGCCGTTCGGGCCCGGACGGGGGGTGAAGCTGAAGAGAGACATGAGCTGCTTCGCATCCGGACCCTGGAGCCATTGGTTCCAGGCGGAGAGGGCCGCAGCCGGAGCCGCGGCCTGATAAACGGGATCGGAATTGAGTTCGATTTGGCTATCGAGGCGGCGCACGATCACGTTTTGCGGTTCGCGCAGGGCCGTGGCGGTGGCGAGCGCCGCGTTGGTCTCATAATTGGTGAAACGCAGCTCAAGTTTGTTGCTGAAAAGCGAAATCAGGGCACCCCATTCTTTGGTTGAACCGGTGGGCGCGGCGATCGATTTGCCGAGCTGATCAAAGCGCGGCGAGCTCGGTCGGAAGTTGTCCGCTTTATTGTAGGTGAGCGAAATGTCGGCGCCCAACGGCAGCTTGCCCCGGAGGAACGGCGGCTGGTGGAGCACCAGACCGTAGGAGAAAGAGCGCTGGGAGTCATCCAGCGCGGGCTTGGTCCAGGTCCAGCTATTCCGATCGAGGATTTTCAATCCGGTGGCGGGATCCGTGAGGGCCGCGCCGGCGTCGTAGGTTTTGAAGGCGTCTTTGCGCCAGCCGAGCGTGCTTACGAGCGTGCCGTCCCACCAGTAACTATTGGTGACGAACACGGGTGATTTGACGTCATCGCCGCTGCGGCTGGGAAATATACTGACGTTGGTAAAATCATATTTGTCTTTCGGCAGGAGGCTGAAGGAGCGGGCTTGAAACTGAGACAGGGCGACGGGAGTGGTGGGCGGAGCCTGATAATAGAGAACGTTGACGCTGGTCGCGCCATCGAGGCTGTTATTGGCGGTGACGCCCCGGATGCCGGTGTTCTGCGGGCCGGCGGCGGTGAGGACGCTGGGCCCGATGTAGCTCAGCCGTTGGAGGAATCGCACGCCGTCGGCCAAGGCGATGGACTTGGTTTCGTTGGCTGACTCCGCCTGCCAGTAGTCCAAACCGAGGCTGGTATTGCGGCCGCCATAACTGGCGCCCCTTCTCTTTTGGTTCGTGAACGAGCCGGTGAAGATGTGCCGGCCGAGTGCCTTCCCCAGCCAACCCTGCTTCATTTTGGCGAGATCGAGTTCATAGTAGGCCGTGGCCCGGAAAGCCTGGCGATCGGTCTCAACGAAATTGTCGAAACCGTCGGACGAGGTAATGAAGGGGCGACCCAAATTGGGGTTCGGCAGCCCATTGGGCAACTTGGTGTTGATATCGATGTTGATGGCGTGGTTGCGGAATTGAAACGGCTCGACGTAGCCGTTGCGCAGCGACTCCCGGAAGGCGGACATCTCGAATCCGGCGTGGGCGCCGAGACGTTGCTCAAAGCTGGCATTGTAGGTTTTCCAAAAGGACCATTCCCGCTTGTTGTTTCCCTCGAGCATTTGATCGTAGAAATTGAAAATCGACGGGTCGGTCAGCCTGACGTCGCGCCAGAAATTATTCAGGGCCGGACTGGCCGCCAAGTTGGCGCGTTGGGTGTAGTTCTTCGGGTTGTTCAGCCAGCGCATGCCGTCATTCACATAGGCAGTGCCGGCGGCATTAAGATGCACCCGGTTGTTAAACCCCTCGATCGCTTGGATCGAGGCGGCAAGGCCGGTGATGCCAAAACGATCCACCGCCCCGTTTTCCTGGATCAGCACCGGTTTCTGGGGAAACGCGCCGAGGAGCGAGCCGGTCACTGCGCCCGTGGCCGAGAAGGACAAGAGGTTGGGATCCGTCGGCACCGTTCCCAAGTAGGAGCCGATGCCCGTGGTGGGATCGTAGACCGGTTTGCCGATCTTCCACCACCAGGTGAAATTATCGCTGGGCGTCGTATTGTAGGCTTTGTTGGAAAACTGTTTCGACTGTTCGGCGCTGGCCTTGAGAACGCCCCCCTTCCAAGGCCGGAACGTGGCGGTCGCGAAGAGCCGCTCGTCCTTCACGTAGGCGTGCTTGAGTTGATAGCGCTTGTCGCTGTAAAGCGTCGCGATGCGCAGGGCCAGACGGTCCTTGAGCAAGACCTGATTGTGGTTGAAGGCAATGCGGGCGGTGTCGTGCTGCCCGTATTGGGTTTCCACCTTGGTCTTGGACCGGTTGGTCTCGGCCTTGATCAAGCCGGAGTTGATGATGCCGGCCGCGCTGCCGAGGCCGAAAAGGATGGCGTTGGGGCCCCGGTTGATTTCGACGCGGTCGGTGTTGAATCCATCCATGGGCGTGCTGGAGATAAAGAAATCACGCGTCTGATCCGCGCTACCGATTCCGCGGACGCGAGTCGACCCCTGTGGGCTGCGCACATTGCCAAAGAAATCCGTGAAATCGCCGTCCAAACCGTGATTGCTGAAATTGCCGCCCAAGCCGGCCGCCTCGGTGCCGAGGGTGTAGGTCAGGAGGTCATCGAGCGTGTTCGCGCCGATGTCCGACATGAATTGCTTCGTCACCACGGTGACGGACGCGGCGACATCCCGGAGGTCGGTGCGGAGACGCGTGCCGGCGAGCGTGCCGCTCGCGGTGTAGCCGTTGTCGGCGCCGGCATTGACTTCGAATGGCGATAGGACGACTGCTTCATCTTTGTCCGCTTCTACCTTTGTCGTTTTGACCGTGGTCTGGGCGTCAAGGTTAGCGGCAGCGAACAGCGAGAGCATGGCGGTGAGCCAGCTGGCGGGGGATTTGGTGCGTGGGGTTTTCATCAAGTTGCGGTTGGTTGGTTTGGGCTGGGGGGGGAATTAGATTCTACCTTGGCCGCAGGCGGCGTGGCTCCGTCGTCGTCGCGACGAACGTCAAAGACATCGCACGGGACAAAGCGCCGGCGAACCCGCGCGTCGTAGAGGCGAGGAGGGCAGCAAGCGGAGCAATTGGGCAACCTTTGTTAAGTAAGGGGCGAGAAAGTCTGCCAGTGTTTTTATAGGAGGACTGAGGCAGCCGGATGGGCGCAGTGCGGTTCAGAGCCCGTAGATGCTGCCGCTCTTCTTCGCCCCGGCCGGGTTGAATTTCACCGATCCGGGCTGCCACTCGCGCGCGATGGTGATGTCGGCGGCGGCTTTCTCCGTGAGTTTCACCATGTCGATCCAGCCGACGCGATTGTAGAGCAGAGGTTGGCGATACTGTTTCGTGTAGGCGGCGGCGTAGGTCCGCCAGTGGCCGAGGGCTTCCTCTAGTTTGGCGATGGCGGCCTGTTGGTGTTCGGGTTTGCTGGTGGAGTCGAACAGTGCCAGCTCGCACGCCGCCTCGATCTTCGCCGCGTAGTAGTGGCCAATGTGGGCAAAGGCTGTGATGTCGCCGAGCGTGGCGGTCAGCTCGCGGGCATTGGCGGTCGGGGCTTCACGACCGGCGATCGCCGTCGCGCCGGCCAGCGCCTCGTCGGCGTGGCGGCGAAGATTGGCCGCAACTTGCGGCGGGGTGACTGCGCCGTCCAGCGAGATTTTCTTTTGCAGGCGGTCGCGCCACTCGCGGATCGAGATGTTTTTCTCTCCGGGCATGGTCGAGCCCTCCACGTAATTCCGCACGCTGTAAAAGCCCTTGCGTGAAGGATGACTGAGATTGGCTTCGGGGAACCAGAGCAGGTCGATGCTTCCCCAGTGGAAACGCGTGATCTCCGGGAACACCCGCGACGCGGCGCCCCACGCGGTGAGCAGTGGGTTGACGGGCACCCCGGGGAAATGCGCGGCGAGCACCTGTTGGAAATGGGCATCGGTGAGCGTTGGGTCGTAGCTCAGGCGTCCCCAGAGCATGAAGCTGAACCATTGCTTTTGCATGACGAGCGGCGGCGGCCCTTCGCCGTCGGGCGTGCTGATGTAGTCCCGACCCCAGCAATAGCCATCCGGCCCCATGTAGAATCCGCGCACCACGTCGTTGCCGGGCATCTGCCTGATGACGGCGCGCGCAAACGCGGGGTCGGCCCAGCGGAAGCTGTAAATGTCGTCATTGCGCACGGTGAGCCAAGTGCGCTGGTCTTTGGGAAACACCTTGAGGAGCGGGTCGATGAATTTCGGCCGCGTGGAGGCATACATGTGCGCCACGGCGTATTTGTAGCTGTAGTCGAGCACGCCGGGGTAGTCCTTCCACTCGGTGCGAATCTCTTCGATACCGGTCTCATGGAAGCGATGGATGAGGCGAAAAGGCCGCGCCGGCGTGTCCTTCAAGGCATCGCGAATTCCCTCACCGTAGGTCTGCCAGAGCCACTGCTCTTTCGTGCGCCCGGCCATTTTGTCGCCCATGACTTCGCCCGCGGTGATACCCATGCCGGCGAGCAGCGGATAGGTCTTCACCGTCTCGCGCACACTCGCGCGGAAGTAGCGGATCATGTTTTCGTCTTCCTCGGCGCGCGCCAAACCGTGCTTGCCCTCGGCGCCGTGGAGAAAGGTGTTCCAAGTAAACCAATACACCGCCACGCCGCGGTCCTGCGCCATCTGCATCACCTCGCGCCAGAACGCGATTTTTTCGTCGATGCTCAACCGCTTCACGACCTCCGCGCCCTCGAGCATCGCGGGCTTGAACATGTCGTCGCCCTTGAAACTGAACTTCTCGTCGAAGTGCTCCGGCCGGGCCCGCAACACGTCGTTTAGGGCGACGTCGGGATACTCCGGCACCTTCACGATGCTGGGAAACGGGTGGAGGTTCCAAAGCGACAGCACGTTGAACCGATGCCGCGCCATCTCGTCGAGGAACTCGCCCCAGAACGCACGGCTCCACATTTCGGGAATGTTCGCCTGAAACGCGCTGGCGTTGTCCGAGTAACTCGGCGTGCGAACATCGAGCGGGATGTTGAACTTGATCCCGCGAAACTCGATGTGCGGCTTGCGTTCGCCAGCTGCGAGGGTGACGAGGGCGCCGATCCGCACCGACTCGGCCACATCCAGCGCGCCATACATCGCGCCGGCCGCATCGCCGCCGATGATGCGCACCTTCGCGCCGTCACGTTCGATGCGATAACTCTGTGCCGTGCCCGCTTGCACGCTGAGCGTCACTTCGGGCACGGGTTGTTTCACGGTCCTCGCGGCGCGTTCGATTTCCGCCGCGGCAAAACGCAGCGGGGCCGAGTCCGCCGGTGAAAAGGACACAGCCGCGTGGCCAACGGTCAGGGTGCCAAGGAGCAGATAGGATGCGGGACTAAGGAGTTTCACATTATCGCAGAGGCGTGCGGGGCGAGGAGGGGAGAAACCGTGCTGGCCTGGATGTTTCGGGGAGTCGGGATGGAGATGAAACCTGTGGTGATTTGCTCAACCTGAGGACTCCAGGGCGCATAGGTTGAGCTGGGAATTCCAACGCAGGTTGTCCTTGGGATCTTCCGGCGGGAGAAGCGGCTTGCTTCGTCTCAGTCGTCAGAAATCGAATTTGTTGCTGAGGGTCCACGTCATCGGCTCGGCGATGCGATTGACGGCGATGGAGCCATCGGGTTGGGCCGCCACGGGAATGAGTTTCCGGTTCACCCCAAGGTTGCGCACGTTGAGCTGCAGCGACCATTTGATGTCGTGGCGCAGCCGGCGCGAGTAGCCGATCCAAGCATCGTAGTTGGTCTCGGTCGGCCCGTAATACGGGTGCTTCACATCGTTGATGGGATTGAAGGTCACGACGCCTGATGGCGCATTGATGACCGGGTAGCCGATCGCGACTTTGTCCTGCCAGCGGATCGCGCCGCCAATCTTCACGTCCTTCAGTCGGCCTTCGGGAATCGTGTAGTTGGAGACGATATTGTAACGCCATTTGCGGGCCTCCGGGGAGGGGCTGCCGTCCAGCGCCAGTTCTTTCTTAATATCGACGACCTGCTGCGCGAATTGATCCCGGAGGGCGGAGGTCGAGTTTCCCCCGTTGGGAATGTTGCCGGCCGGTCCTTGCATCAGGGTCGTGATTTGATCGCCCAACGCATTGAGCGCCGCGCCGGTGTTGCTCCGGATCGCGACGGATTGCGACGCGTTGGCCGAAATCCGCCAATGCTTGGTCGGGTTGTAAATCAGTTCGTAGTCCCAACCCTTGGCGACGACATCGGACGTTGAGACCACCGTATCGACCCGATCATCGTGTGTCTGCGCCGTCGTGCCGACGTTTTTGTAGAGAAACGTATCGAGGAAACGCTTCCCAAAGGGGGCCGCGAAAAAATCGTTCCACGCCTTCAGGGCATCGACCGCGCCCGGGGTGTTGGGCGACCCGGTGTTGTAGGGCTGCGGATCCGTGTAAACGCGGTTCGCATTGCCGGCGGCGATGTTCAGGTAGGTGGTGTTGACCTGACGCTGGATGGCATTTTGCGGATTGCGCAGATTGCTATTGGTCGAGTTGGCCGCGGTGGTCTCGAAGTTGATGACGCGCAGTTCGAATTTGCCTTTGAACAATGCCAGTCGGCCGCCGAACTCTTTGGTTTTTCCCGTCGGCGCCGCGATCACCGTTCCATCCAGACCGGTCCGGGGGCTCGTCGGCGAGCTATTGTCAGACTTGTTGTAGGTGAGCGAAGCGTCGGCCACGTAGGGTAGTTTCTCGACGAACGATCTCGGGGCGTGCCCCACAATCCCGTAGTTGAACGTGTTCACGGTCGTATGGACCGCCTGCAACAGGGGCCAATTCTTGTAATCGGTCGCCGCCACGTTGCTGTTCGGATCGCGATTGGGCGCCCCGGCATCGTAGGCTTTGAAGTCATCGCTGCGCCAGCCGAGCGTGGTGATCAGGTTGTCGTCCAACAGACGGCTGTTGGCGATGATCACCTTGGAGAGCGACTTGCTGCTCCGGCGGCTGAGCGTATACTGGCCGTTCCCGTCCTGGAAGTCCCAGTCACTGGCATTATGATACGTGCTAAAGGATTTGTCCTGCCATTGCGCCGGAGCCTGAGAATTGATGACGGGCGATTGATAGTAGCGGGTGAGAATGGAACTGGCGGTGTTGGCGCTGGTGTTCACGCGCGTGTTCTGAATGCCGGCGTTTCGCCCGTCCACCGATGCGACCAGGGACGGCCCCATATAGTTAAACTGCCAGACCGCGCGTTTGTCGGCCGAAAACGCGCGGTTCACGGTATTCGTCGTGCCCACATTGCTGGCCTGTTCCGAATCGAGGTAGTCCGTCCCGCTGTAAAGGGGCCGACCGCCGAAGGATTGGATGAAGTAGTCCGCCGAGCTGATGTTGCCGGTAAAGACATGTCGACCGAGGACCTTGCTCAACCAACCGGTGGCCTTGGACCGAAGATCCAAATCGTAGTAGGCCGTGGCGCGCGCGCCCTTGCGGTCGCGCGTCTCGGACTGGGCCCAACCGACGGCGTTGGTAAAGGGGCGGCCGAAATTCGGATTCGTCGCGCCGTCGGGCAACTTCGTGTTGATGTCCACATTGATGGTGTAGTTGCTGGGGTTGTTGAACGCCGCGTCCATATACTGCCAGTCGGCAGCGAGCTCCACGCCCGCGTGGGAGCCGAGGCGTTGTTCAATCGTGGCGTTGTAGGTCTTCCACCGCGAACGCTCCTGCTTGTTGGGTCCTTCGATCAATTGGGTGAAGTAGTCGTAAACGGCGGTATCAACATACCGGGGAGCCTTCCAGAAGTTGTAAGTCATGTTCGCGGTCGTCCAATTGGTGCTGTTGGGCGCGCTCGTCAGACCCGTCTTCAGGCGTCGGATAAAATCCTGCGGACTACCGATGCCCACCATGGCGTCGCTCACCAGTGGATCCGTGGCATTGGGGGTCGTGATGAAATTTGGATGCAGCCGCCCATTGTTAAATTCAAAGCCGATGACGCCCCGTTCCTTGTAGCCGGTGATACCGAGGGAGCGCAGATTGGGATTCTCGTTCACGACGTAGATGGCGTCCGTCAACGTGCTGGTCAGGGTGCCGTTTCGCCCGCCATTCCACGTATTGGGCACTCCGTTTACGGTGGCGACGGAGCCCGGGAAAAATGGGTTCAGTGTGCCGTTGGCCAGCAAGACGGGCGGCGGCGTGCCGAGGAACGATAGGCGCGCCGTCGTTGGGTCGTAGGCGGGCTTCCCCAGGGCAATCCAGTTTCCGACCAGGCTATTCGGGAGCCAGTTCTCGGGTTTGTTAGTGATGCGATTCCCGTGTTCCACGCTGACCTTGACCGTGGTGGAGGCAAACGGCTTGTAGGTGGCAGTGCCATAGTAACGCTCGTTCCGCTCAAAGGCCGGCTTTTGCATGAACTTCTGGTCGCTGGAGAGCGTGGCAAAACGGAAGGCGAACTTATTTTTGAGCAGCACCTGATTGTGGTCCAGCGTCCCGCGCAGGGTGCCGAAGCGTCCGTATTTGAACTCGGCCGAGGACGCGTTTTTCTGGGGATTGGCCTTGATGAGCGAGGCGTTGACGACGCCGGAGGGCGAGCCCAGCCCGAACAGCATGGCGTTGGGGCCGCGGTTGATTTCGACGCGATCAATGTTGTAGCCATCCGACGGAATCTCGGTGGTGAAGAAGTCGCGCGCTTGATCGGAGCCGCTCGTGCCCGAGCCGATGGAACGGATGCGGACGATGGACGCGGGTTGGCGGTTCACCTGTTCCGGATCCACGCCGCCGGCGCTGACGTCGAAGCTCGACATGTTGCCCCCGAGGCCGGAGACCTCGGTGCCGGTCGTGTAAACGAGGAGTTCGGCGAGGTTGGTGGCGCCGACGTCCGTCATGAATTGCTTCGTCACGATCGAGCTCGACGCGGCGACGTCGCGGAGGTCGGTCCGGAGGCGGGTGCCGGAGAGTGTGCCGCTGGCCGCGTAGCCGTTGTCGGCGCTGACATTGACCTCGAAGGGCGACAAGACGAGGGCTTCGTCCTTGGCTGGCGTGGCCGCAGTCTGGGCCTCGAGCGCCGGCGCTGCGATCAGCGCGAACAGGGCGGAGAACCAGCCGGCGGATTTGGTGGGTGGGGTCTTCATGGTGGGTTGGGTCGGAATTTCGGGCTCGATAGGGGAGGAGATGGACGTGAGGGGCGGGTGGGCCGGGGTGGCGGCCTGTGGTGGCACGGCCGCGCGGATCACGGTGAAGGCACCGGTGCGAAGATTGCGCTCGGCCACCAGGCCGGTGCGGGCGAGCAAGCGGCCGATTGCATTCTCGGGGGTGAACTCGCCCTGCACCGCGTGGGTCTGCACGTGAGCTGTGGCTTCCGACGAAAACACCACGTCGACCGCCGCCTGGTCGGCGAAGAGACGGAGTGTTTTCGCGGCCCGATCAGCGGGCAGGTTGAAAAGCCGGGCGGTCGCGGACGGCTCCGCGGCTGTCGCCGCCGGTAGGGTTGTGGCCATGGCCGCCACCACGAGCGGTGCGCGCAGGGCATACACGGACAAAGCGGGGGTCATGTAGATTAAGACCGGCCACGCTGCGGCATCCCCTACAAAAAGAATCAGCCACGTGCGCCAGCCACGGCGGAACCGCTGTCGTCGCGTGTTCACCGCCGCCGCAGGTGCCATGTTCCTTCGCGCTGCGCGGACGTTATTCCAAATTCCGCGTCGAGGAGGCGCAGCAGCGATTCCGGATCGTCGGCACGCAGGACACCGCTGATTTGGAGCGCACCCAAGCTCGCGTTGGCCAACGCGAGCCGGGCGGAGCCGTGGGTGTTGAACATGGTGACGACTTCCGCGAGCGGCGTGTCGGAGAATTCCAGGCGGGGCACGCGCCACGCGAGCAGCGCGGAGCGCTCCGCGGCGGACATGGGTTCAGTGGTGGAATTCGCCGTGCGTGCAGTGGACACGCGCAGGCCTTCGCCCGCGCCGAGTTCGACGGCCGCGGTGGTGCGAGGTGCGTCGCTTCCGGTGCGAGAAATTTCTTCCGACCGCGAAATCGCCACGCGCCCCTCAGTCACCACCACCGCCACCCGGCCGGCCGACGGAGCCACGACGAACGCGGTGCCGACAGCGCGCACTTCCACTCCATCTGCCACAACGATGAACGGCCGGGCCGGATCTTTGGTGACATTGAAGTGTCCGTCGCCGCCGTGCAGCGTGACGCGGCGCCGCGCGCTGGAAAAATCAACGTCGAGCGTGGCGCCGCGGTTCAATTCTACGGTGCTGCCATCGGACAGCGCGCGCGCCTCCGGGCGAATAACCAGGGCGCTACCCGGCGGGCGCGAGCCGAGCGCCGGTGCGCCCGTCCGCCAAGGTTGCCAAAGCATGGAGCCGAGGAACAGCACCACGGCGGCGCTGGCCGCGGCGCCGAGGCGGCGGCGGCGGCGCGCGAGATAGCGGTCGAGGTCGGCGATCACGCGGTCGGCCTCGCCGATGTCGCGGGCCCAATCGAGGGGATTGCGCTCCCCGCCGGAATCTGGAGCCGAGTCATTCATGGTTTTTCCTCAAAACACGAAACGCCGCGCCGACGGAGAAATTCCTGACAACGCCGCATCCCGCGAGCGACCTGCTCTTCCACGGTTTTCTCCGACAGTCCGAGTTGGGCTGCCACTTGGCGCTGCGGGATATTTTTGAGTTTACGGAGCACGGTGATTTCACGGCAGCGGGGCGGGAGGGTGGCGAGCGCCTCGACCAACAGGGAAAGAGTTTCCTGCCGGCTGACGTGCTCGGCCACGCCCGGGCCATCAGTTAAGACCGGCAACGCCGCCATATCCCCTACGAAATCCGTGCCAGCCGTTTTTTGCCGGGCGATGGTGTTCAGCGCCAGCCGCCGGGCGACCGTGAACAAAAACGCGCGGACTGATTTGATCGGCTCCACGGCGCGCGTATTCCACGCCCGCAGGTAGGACTCCTGCACGATATCATCCACGTCGCGCACGGCAGGAAAGGCCTGCCGCAGATGCCCGCGCAGGGCGGCCTCGTGGGGCCGCACCTCCTCGGCAAACCACACCTCGCCCATCGCCGCCGCCCCAACCTTCAGGTCAGGGCTCGGCGCAGTAGCGGAGTTGGGGTTGAGCGGGGGCACGCTACACCAAGAATCGCGAAGCCGGGACGTAGTTCAACGCGGAACTTGATGCGCCTCCTGAGGCCGGCGCATCTCCGTTTCTTGCCGACCTTGATCCGGAGTTTCCGGTCGTAGCGGGTTCAGGGCGGCGGAAAAATCCTTGGTCTCAGCCCTCGCGGTGGAGTTTGTAGGGATAGACTTTGTCGGCGTTCCACTGGCAGACATAGAGGTTGCTCTCGTCGTCGAGGCAGACGTCGTGAGCGTGCAGAAACACCGGCTCGTCCTGCATCATCACCGTCAGTTCACCGCGATCGTTGTAGCGCGGCGGCTGGCCGCCGGGGTTGGAGATGACGCGGTTTTGTTGGTCGAGCATCGTGACGAAGCCGCGCTTCATCTTTGGCCGAAAATCATTCGGCAACATGCCGAAGCAGACGCCTGAAACGAGCAGGTCGCCGTGGATCACCGGGCGGCTCATGAACGCGCCGGGGAGATAAACGGATTTCACGAACTCGCCCTCGGGGGTGAACCACTGGAATTCATTTCTCATACGCTCGGTGCAGAGGAGCAGCGGTTTTGGCCCGCGCGGATCGAAGACGAGGCCGTGGGCCTGAAGGAATTTGCCCGGCGCCAGTTCGCTCTTGCCGCCGAATTTGCCGAGGTATTTTCCGGTGGCGTCGAAGCGCAGGATGAATTGCGAGCCGTAGCCATCGGCGACGTAGAGCCGGCCGTCGGGGCCGACGGCCACTTCGGTGGGCGCGTATTTTTCGCCGACGGCGTAGGCGCCGCATTGCACGGCGGTGGGCAATTCCATCAACAGCTCGCCCTCGAGCGAGGCTTTGACGACGCGGCCCCTGTAGTCGGCGATCCAGAAAACTTCGCGGCCGTTTTCGACCGCGAGCGTGAGTCCGTGCGCGCCGGAGAGATTGAGGGTCCAAGACTCGAGGAGAGCGCCGGACTTGGAGTAGATGAGGATGTTGTTCTTGGCCTGATCGGTGAGCAGGAAAAGGCGACCGTCGCGCACTTGGACCATCTCGTGGCAGTTGTTGACGGGGTTTTTGGCGGCGTCGGCTTTGCTCCAGAGCTTGTCGACGCGGTAGCGGTGCGCGCCATGGCCTACGATCGTGCCGTGAAACTCGGGCGCGGTTTTGCTTTGGGCCAGAATCAAAGGGACCGCGAAGGTGGAGGCGGTCGTCGTAAGGGTGGTGGCGAGAAATTCGCGGCGGGTGGTAGCCATGGGATGATTCGTGGGGGGATTTCCGGTGAGAAAAATAGTTTGTCAGAGTCTCGTCGAGGTTGAGGAGGCGGAGGTAGATCGTGGTCTAGGCGGCTTGCTCCACGGCGGCGAGGTCGCGGGCGACGGGGGCGTCGCCGATCGCGACGAGTTGCTTCGCCGCACCGGGAAGGGTGGCAAAGTTCGCGCGCGATCGAGCGTGCGTGGGAGCTGGGCCCGTTCCGGTTTTTCCGGCAAGCGAGAAACGGACGGACGAAACGCGTGGCTTATACCAATCGCCCAAAAGCATCCGGCGATTGGTATTAGGCGCGGCGCATCGCCGGACACGGCGGAAAGTTTCCCGTCCCACACGCACGCGGCACCGGCGTAGGGGGTGTCGTTTAACAGGGTGAGCGCGCGGGGAGCCCGGGAAGGTTGATCATGGGACGGGCCGTTTCGCGCGGGTGGGGAAAGGAGAAAGCCGGCTGCCAGCACGGGCGCTGAACAACCGGCCTCGGACTTATCGTAACGAAGCTTCCGCACCAAATCAGAACGAGAACGAGTTCGTCAGATAAATGCGCTGCTCGGGCGCGAGGCGGTAGGATGCGACCTGCCCGTTGGGCTGCACGGTGACGGGAATCAAATCGCCGCCGCTCGCGAACGCGTTGCGCACCTGCAGCGAGGCCTTCCAGTCGATCTTGTTGTTCCAGACCTTGCGGCCGTAGCCGACGGTGAGGTCGACGTTTGTCTCGGCGGGGGCGTAGTAGGGATTGCCGATGCCGAGATCGACGGAGCCGTCAGGCTTGTATTTCGCGGGATAGCCGATGCCGAGTTTGCTCTGCCAGCGGACGCCGGTCGTGACATTCCAGCCGCGAAGGAAACTCTCCTTTGAGAACGAATAGTTGCTCACGAGGTTTGCGCGATACTTGCGTTGCTCGGCGGCGGCGGAGCCCTCGGTGGCGAGCATCGTGGCGAACGGAATATAAACGGTGCTGCTCACGAAGGAGCCGACCGTCTCGACGCTGCTCGGGAGCGGTGTGCCGGGCACGAAGCCCGTGGGATAATTGGTGCGCGGTTTGTCTTTCAACTCGTCCCAGACGGGGCGGAGCTTCGCGATGATGGCCTTGGCCACCGGGGCGATGTTCGTCTGCACCGTCTCTCCGGTCGCGAAGTTCGCGAGGATGCGCCACTGCTTGGTCGGGTTGTAGACGACGTCGAGCTCGTGGCCCTTGGCCTTGAAGTCCGTCGTGTCGGAGACGCCGCTGAGACCGGTCACGGTCTGGCCCTGGTCGTTCGTCGCCGCGGACCCGGAGTAGGTGAAACCGTAGAGCGAGCGAAAATTCGACGGCAGCGCGGCGAAGATTTTTTCGATCTCGGCTTTGCGGCTGATGGTGGGGTTGCGGTTCGAATTGTCCTCGGAGATCCAGAAGCCCGTCATCTGCACGATGGCGTTGGTGTAGTTGAACGGTTGATTGAAGCTCTGGCCGACGACCGAGGTGTCGAAGTGATTGTAGCGAAGGGTCAGCCGGTCGTTGAAGAAGGAGAGGTTCAGACCGAACTCGCGGGTCTTGCCTTGGGGTGACGGGAGGAAATCGCCGACGTAGTTGATGCGCGAGCCGAGGGGCGTGAAGTTCGACGATGCGTTCATGAACGCACTCGCGTCCATACCCCACGGCAGACGCGCGACCTTCTGCGGCCAGCGGAGGACGGCGCCGTAGCTTTTGACCTCCTTGCCAACTTTTACCTCGGTGAAGGAGTAAACGTTGTAGTCGTCCAAGCCCTTCACGTTGGAATCCGGCTGGAGCGGGTCGTAGGCGAAATTCGTGCGGGGCGAGAAGCGATCCGATTCGTCGCGGCGGAGGCCGCCGGTGGTGACGAGCAGATTGTCGAACCAGTAGCTCTGGAGCACGGCGGCGCCGGAGGTGAACGTCTCGCGGAAGCGCGAACCGCCGTTGAAAATCTCCTTCAGCGTGGTCTCGACGGTGGCGGCGTCCGCCTGCTGCGTCGCGGGCACGGTGGCGGGCGCGCTCCAGAACGAAGTCGGCGTCGTGAGTCCGTTTTGAATCGCGGTGGTCTTGATGGCGTTGAGCTGAAGCGGCGCGCCGCCGACCACCGACGGCCCGAGGTAAACCAGCAGGTTGGGGAGGCGGTTGAAGCTGGCGATATTGGTGCTGATTTGATCCGCCGCCACGCCCGCGGTGGCGAGCTTGGTCGTGTAGGAAAGGCCATCGACCGACGCGCGTTCGTAGAGGCCGGTGAGCGTGTGACGGCCGAGCCACTTGCCGAGTGTGGGCGACGCGTCTTTGAAATCGTAACGCGCAAACGGCGTGAGGCGAAACGTGTGACGGTCGGTGAAGTTGTTGCCGTATTGCTGCTGGCTCATGACGGCGTAGGGGCGACCGAGGTTCGGGTTGACGCGGCCGTCGGGCAGATAGGCGTTCACATCGATGCGGACGTGGTTGGCGTTGCCCTGCGTGCCGAAGAAGGAGTTGCGGTTGCGGGCGTCGTAGCGCTGCACGTAGTAGGCCGCCTCGACGCCGAGCCGGTCCTCCCACGCGCGCTGCTCGAAGGAAAACGTCGCGGTGTGGAAGCTGTCGCGCTGGCGGCCGGTCTCGTCGATCTGGTGATTTTTCCAATCGAAGGGGGCGAAATTCGTGAAGCCTTGGAACTTGATGCCGGCGGGGCGGCGGTTGTCGGCGTAGTAGCCGGCGGGAATTTCGCCGACGTTGAACGTCTCGTAGAAGGCGACGTTGTCGAACGTGGCGTCGCGGTTTACCTGGGCTTGGAAGATTCCGTTGCGCACCGCGTTCAATCCGGCGCCGGTCGTCAGCGTGCTGCGGAAGCTCCGGTCGGGCGCGGCGGCGGTGCCGGACGCGAAAGGCGTGACGATGGCGCCGAAAATCTGCGCCTGACCGACGAGGCGGCTGGTCGGGCTCGCGGTGAAAAACACGCCGGCATCCTGCGTGGCCGCGGCGGCATTGCGCGCGGGGTCGTCGTAGAAATTCCAGTCCCACGTCGGGCGGCCGGCCGCATACCACTGATCCGAGATGCTGTTGAACGGGAGCACGGCGAAGGGACGGTTGGCGCGCGTCGTGCCGGTTTCGAAATTCGCGCGGAAGGCCGTGGTGCGGTAGGGCTCGAAGCTTACCGTGCCGTAGAGGCGCTTCTTGGTTTCGAAGGCGGGGCGCTGGTTGTAGCGCTCGTCGTCTTCGAGCGCGATGAGACGGAAGGCGAGTTTCTTGGGGATGAGCACGCGGTTGAAATCGACGGAGGCGCGCATCGCGTCGTTGTTGCCGTAGCGGAATTCAACCCGGTTTTTGTTGCGGATGAGATCGGCCTTGGAGGGCGTCGAGTCCACCACGCCGGCGGGGCTGCCGACGCCGAAGAGGATGGCGTTGGCGCCGCGGATGACGGTCACGCCGTCGGTGTTGTAGCCGTCGAAGCCGAAGTCGGAAGTGAAGTAACCGCGGGTGGAATTCGGACCGGTGAGGCCGCGGGTGCGATTCTGCGTC
>JANOAF010000389.1:0-8997 GCA_031411015.1 Opitutaceae bacterium
CGACGGGTAACCCGGCGAGCGTGCGCAAACGCAACAGGGCCTGGATGAGGCTGGTCTTGCCGCTGCCATTGGGCCCGATGAACAGGTTGAACGGCTCGAGTCGCACGGCCGCCGAGCGCAGGGCCTTGAAATTCCGGAAATGCACGGCGGCGATCACGCCACCAACCTACAGGCCGCACGGTCCGAGCCGAGGCATTTCTTAACCACGGATCGCACGGATCAACACGGATCAACACGGATGGAAAACCACGGAATACACGGAACACACAGAAAAAGCGGCCAGAGCGAAGCCGCGCCGATCGACGATTTGGTTTCCGTGTTTTCTGGGTGTTCCGTGGGCCAAACCAAATGAACATCCAACTTCCTCCCGGCGGCATCTTGGTCGGTCTCGGGGCCGATATCATCGAGGTCGAGCGCATCCGCGGCGTGCTGGAGCGGCACGGCGACCGTTTCCTCGACCGCATCCTCACCGACGAAGAAAAGGCCTACTGCTCCAGTATGGGCGCGCCGCACAAGCACATCGCCGCGCGGTTTGCGGCCAAGGAGGCCGTGTCGAAATGTTTCACCACGGGGATCGGCAAGGAATTCGGCTGGAAGTCCGCGTCCGTTTATCACGGCTCGCGCCATGAACCGCTCGTGCGGCTCGATACGCAGGGCCAGGCCCTGCTCGCCCACGTCGGCGCAACGCACGTCCTGCTCACCCTCTCGCACACGGAATCCTACGCGATGGCGGTGGCCGCGCTCGTCCGCGCGTAAATTTCCCCCACCGCCTCCGCCATGGAAAATAACGAACCCGCCGCGGAGAAAGGCTATCCGTTGTCGCCGGCGAAGCTGTCTAAAACTCCCTCGTGGATCATGCTGGGTTTTTTACTCGGGGCGGCGTTTGTCGTTTCGTTTAAGTCGGTGCGCAACGAACCCGCCGTCACGCCCGCCCCCGCCGTCGCCCCCGAACCGGAGCAACCGTCCGCTCCCCGCGATCCGCCGCAGCTTACGACGATCGAGGCGGTGTTTGCGGCCGAAGAGCAGTTTGCGCTCTGGACCGACAACGTCACCGAGGTCGCACTCTGGAACAGCCGCGACAACGCATTCTCCGATTTCTACGAGGTCCGTCGCATCGGCGCCGCGCGCTACTTCCGCACGATTCCGACGCTGACGCGCCGAATTATCCAGCACGGGAAGCCCCGGCCGGAGTCGCCGCTGCAATTTACCCAGAGCGATGAGCAGCACCGCGAATGGCTGGAGCACGGCCGGACCGAGCGGGTGCCCGTTCTCGATCTGCGTCCGGCCAAGCGAGTGCCGCTAGCTACACCCGAACGTCCGAGCGCGACACCGGTCCCAACCTTCTCTCCGCCGGAGCTGGCTCCGCTTGCGCCGATGTTTGACCGCAAGCCGTCGGAAAAAAAGTAGCCCTCTCCGCATGATCGCCGGAAGCGTCCCTATTCTCAGTTGCGACCAAGCGCGCGCCCTCGAAAAAAAACTTTTCGCCGGCGATGAGGCCCGCGAGTGGCCGGCAATGCAGCGTGCCGGCCGTGCGCTCGCCACCGCGGTGCTCTGCGACTTCGCGGAGATTGGAGAATTTCCGGCCGACGGGCGCGTGCTCGTCTTGGTGGGCAAAGGCCACAACGGCGGCGACGCGCTGATCGCGGCGCAGGCGTTCCTCGAAAAATTTCCGGCCGCTCGCGCGGAAGTGGTGTTCACGTTTGGCGAACGCGCGCTGCGTCCGCTCGCCGCGCGCGCGTGGCGCGAACTCGTGCACACCGCTGGCGCGCGCGTGCATGGGAGCGCGGGCGGCCCGCCCGCATTGTCGCCGGAAGTGGGCGAGTCGCCCGCGCTCCCGTTCGATCTCTGCCTCGATGGCATCTTTGGTTTTCAATTTCGCCCGCCGGCCGGCGCACGGGTGGAGAAGCTGATCGCCGTCGTGAATGCGCTCCCGATTCGGTTTCGCGCGGCGGTGGATTTGCCCAGTGCGGGATTGTTCAACGCTGATTTTACCTACGCGACCGGCTGTGTGAAGACGCCGCGGGTGGAGGAGTTCGCCGTCCGCGCGGGGCGCGTGCGCTATCTCGACCTCGGATTTTTCGCGATGGGCGGGCACGTCCCCGTGCCCGCATGTCCCGACCGCGTGCTTACGGCCGCGGTCCTCGCCCCGCTCGCAGCGTTGCGTTCGCCCTATTCCGACAAGCGCACCTACGGCCACGTTTTTGTGCTCGGTGGCTCGCGCCGTTATCCGGGCGCGGTGTTGATGACCGTGCTCGCGGCCTTGCGCAGTGGTGCGGGCCTCGTCACGGCCTTCGTGCCGGAGTCGCTGGTCGCCGCGTTTGCCGCGCGTGCGCCCGAGGCGATGTGGGTCGGCTGGCCGGAGACGCCCGCGGGCGGACTCGCGCTGGAGGGAGAACATTTGTTGCGGGAAAAAATCACGCGCGCAACCGCGCTCGTCGTCGGACCGGGCCTCGGACGTGATCCGGAGACGCTCGCGTTGGCGAAAAGCATCGTAGCCACATCGTCGGTGCCGCTCGTGATCGACGCGGATGCGCTGCAACCCGACATCGTGTGCGCAGGCAAGATGCCGCGTGTGCTTACGCCCCATGCGGGCGAGTGGGGGCGGATTTCCTATGCCGCGATTCCAAACGCCGTCATCGTGCTCAAGGGACCGGTGACACGGATCGAAAGTAGGGCGGGTCTGCGACCCGCCCCGAAGGGCAGGTCACAGACCTGCCCTACTTATTACTCCTTCTTCGGCGGCCCTGTGCTCGCGCGCGGCGGCAGCGGCGATCTGCTCGCCGGTTTGATCGGCGGCTTGCTCGCGCAGACTCCCGGCGACCCTCAACGCGCGGCGGCGCGCGGCGTCGTGTGGCATGGGCTGGCAGCCGATGCTTTGGCGCGGGCGCATGGGCAGACGACACTGCAGGTCACCCAACTCCTCGACTTTCTTTCGCCCGTATTGCGATCCGCCGGTGCCGAGGTTTCGGCGGGCAACGAGGGCGAGGCATGAGCACGGCGGAAACGATGACCGAGCGGCAGGCGTTCTTGATTCTGAACGCGCTGCCCAACATCGGGCCGATCACGCTCAACCGGATGCTCGCAGAACTCGGCGGCGATCCGCGTGCCGTCTTCACGGCGAGCCGGCGCCAACTCGAGTCGGTCAAAGGCGTGGGCCCGGTGATTGTCGCGAGTCTGGGTGCGTGGCGTGAGCACGTGAATCTCGCGCGCGAAGAGGACCGGATGGCGCAGGGCGGCGCGGATTTCATCACGACGCGTGACGCCGGCTATCCGAAGCTGCTGAAGGAAATCCACGACCCGCCGATCGGGCTTTATCGCAAGGGCGGCTACGAATTTGGCGGGCCGTGCGTGGCGATTGTTGGTTCGCGGCGCACGACACTCTATGGGCAGGCGACGGCGAAAAAATTCGGCGCGGAGTTGGCGCGGCTGGGTTTCTGCGTCGTGAGCGGACTGGCGCGCGGGATCGACACGGCTGCGCATGAAGGTGCGCTCTCGGTCGGCGGTAAAACCGCGGCGGTGCTCGGCTGTGGCATCGACATCATTTATCCGCCGGAAAATCTCGAACTCTACCGCCGCATCGCGGCCGAAGGCGGCGCGATTCTCTCGGAGTTTCCCTTCGGTCGTCGCGCCGACCGACAGTCCTTCGCGATGCGCAACCGGATCGTCGCGGGGATGTGCGACACCACCATCGTCGTCGAAAGTGATGTCGATGGCGGTGCGATGATCACGGCGCGTTTTGCGGGCGAGCAGGGCCGGTTGATTTTCGCCGTTCCTGGCCGCATCGATCAGAGCACGAGCGCTGGGTGCCACCAGTTGATTCGCGATGGCGCGACGCTGCTCACGAGCGTGGACGACATCCTGAACGAGCTGAACTATCTCGATGGCCTGCGTCCCGCGCCGATTGGCGAAAAACCTTCCGAGGTCGCCGCGGGCCGGCCAGCGAATCTCACGAGCGACGAGGCGAAGGTGTTCGAGTGCTTTCGAGGGGGCGCGATCCTCACGCCCGATGCGCTAGCCGCCGCGACGGGTCTCGCGGCCGGGGCGCTGTCTGCGACGCTCATGATGCTCGAGTTGAAACGCCTGATTGCGAAGCGGTCCGACGGAGCTTTCGAGGCGCGCTCCTGATTTTCAAATTCTCCGTTCATGAAAAAACTTCTCCTCATCCTCGGATTCGTTGCCGTCGCCGCCCCTGCTGTCTTTGCCGCGCCGGCCAAGCGCGCTATCACCCACGCCGACCTCTGGTTGCTCAAGCGCGTCGGCGCGCCCGTGCCGAGCCCCGACGGCAAGTGGGCCGTCGTCTCCGTCACGCTGCCCGCCTACGACGCGAAGGACCAGTCGTCCGATCTCTGGCTGGTGCCGCTCGACGGCAGTGCGCCGCCGCACCCGCTCACGCACACGAAGGGCACCGAGGTCGGCGCCGACTGGAGCCCCGACTCGCGCCGCATCGCATTTTCCGCCAAACGTGACGGCGACGATGCCGCGCAACTCTACGTGATCGATATCGTGGGCGGCGGCGAAGCCGAGCGCGTGACCTCGCTCTCGACTGGCGCGCGCACCCCACAGTGGAGTCCCGATGGCAAACACCTGCTCTTCGTCAGCGAAGTGTTTCCCGGCGCAGACGACGACGGGGCCAACAAGAAAGCCGCGAAGGCCGTGAAGGACCGGAAATACTCCGCGCGCGTCTACGAAGGTTTTCCGATCAAGTATTGGGATCGTTGGCTCGACGAGAAGAAGGCGCACCTCTTCGTGCAGGAGGCGAAGCCCGGCGCGAAGGCCCGCGATCTCCTCGCGGGCACCAAGCTCGCCGCGCGGCCCGGCTTCGGCGGCAAGGAGGGCGAGACGAGCGAGAATTTGCCTGCGGCGTGGGCACCCGATGGGAAATCCGTCGTGTTCATCGCCCGCACCACGCGCGAACGTGCGGCTTATGCGAGCACGCCGACGCAGATTTTCTCCGTCGCGCTCGCGGGCGGCGAACCGGTGCAGCTCACGGACGAGGCCGGCAGTTTCGACGAACCCGCGTTCCGCCCAGATGGTCGCGCTCTTCTCGCCGCGCACGCGGCCGGGGGCGACGGCAAGAGTTACCACCACACGCGCATCGTGTCGTTCTCGTGGCCGTTCGACGCCGCAAAGCGGGCGACGCTCACGGAGAAATTTGATCTCTCAGTCGTGAAATTTGTCGCGAGTGCCGACAGCCGCACGGTTCACTTCACCGCCGAGGCGGGCGATCAGACGAAGTTGTTTTCCGTGCCCGCCGCCGGTGGTGTGGTGACGTCGCACGACGTGCCGCGGGCCGGTTGCCTCACGGGCCTCGCGCGCGGCGGCGAAGTCTTGGTCGCCAACTACGACAGCGCGGCCCGCCCGCCCGAAGTCGTGCGGCTCAATGTCGTCGCCGGCTCCCAGCAAACATTGACGCATTTCAACGACGACGCGCTCGCGGCGTTCGATTTGCCGGCGGTGGAGCGCTTCCAGTTTACGAGCGCCAAGGGCCGGCCAATCTCAAACCTGATCGTGAAGCCCGCCGGCTTCGATCCGGCCAAAAAGTATCCGCTGCTGGTCCTCTTGCACGGCGGCCCGACGCCGCAGTTTAAAGATCAGTGGAGCACCCGCTGGAACTATCACCTCCTCGCCGCGCCCGGCTATGTGCTCGTGCTCACTAACTACTCCGGCTCGACCGGCTACACCGAGGCGTTTGGTCAGGCGATCCAGTTTGATCCCTTGAAAACGCCCGCCGACGAAATCAACCAGGGCGCCGACGAGGCGATCAAACGGTATGCGTTTATCGATGGCACCAGGCAGGCCGCGGCGGGCGCGAGCTACGGCGGCCACTTGGCCAACTGGCTGCAAGCGACGACCACGCGCTACAAGGCCCTCGTTTCGCACGCCGGTCTCGCGACCCTTGCCACCCAATGGTCGACGAGCGACAGCGTCTTTCCGCGCGAAGTCACCAACGGCGGCCCGGTCTGGGAGCAAAACCCGATCTGGCGTGAACAGAGTCCGACGACCTACGCGGGCAACCACGCCAAAGGAACAGGCTGGGTGACACCGATGCTCGTAACCGTGGGCGAGCAGGATTTCCGCGTGCCCATGAACAACGCGCTCGAAATGTGGACCTACCTCCAGCGTTTGCAGGTGCCGGGCAAGCTCCTCGTCTTCCCCGACGAGAACCACTGGATCCTAAAGGGCGAGAACTCGAAATTCTGGTTCGCCGAAGTGCACGGGTGGCTGGCGAAATATTTGTAGACTAGGCTCATTTCAGACAGGCGTCGACTGCTGGCGGGGCAGGTCTGGGACCCGCCTTCGGACACTCAGCGCGTGAAAGGGCGGGTCGCAGACCCGCCCTACCTCAAGCCTACCCAGGCGGCCAAGTCATCTGCCGCTGGGCGAGCAGGTGGATGTGCAGGTGCGGCACGGATTCGCAGGCGTGCGGGCCGTTATTCACCACGAGCCGGAAACCGTGCGCAAGGTTCAGATTCTTCGCGACCGCGCCCGCGACCAAGAGCAGATGGCCGAGCACGGCCTGATCGTCAGACGTCGTTTCGCTGACGCGCGGGATGAGTTTTTTCGGGATGATGAGCAGATGCACGGGCGCCTGCGGTTGGATGTCGTGGAGGACGACGCAGTGCTCATCCTCGTGCTCGATCTTGGCGGGGATTTCGCGGGCGATGATTCGTTGGAAAAGGGTCTTCATGGTGAAGTAGCGAGTAGTGGGTAGCGAGTAGCGAGCATCAGGCAATCGCGAGTTGCGGCGCGTTTCACATCTACCCGCTACTCACTACCCGTTACTCGCTACTACAGAAACAGCAGCTGCAAGTTCGAGCCGCGCACGGTGCGGGCGGCGGCGAGGTCGCGGATGAAGGCGAGCGCCTCTTCGTAGTCGCGTTTCCGCCGCGGGGTGGCGCGGCGCGTCGGCGGGATGAGCGCGGGGCGGAGGTTGGTGACGAGGAGAGTCGACTCACGGAACGGCGCGAGGGCGCGCAGGCCAGTCATCACTTCGGCGCGCGTGAAAAGCGGTGTGGCGGCAGCGAGCGTAAGCGAGGCATCCCAATGGAAAAACCCATGGCGCGGGTGCCGCGCGAAGAGGCGAGCGAGCAGTGCGGCGGCGCTGGCGTTGAACGCCGCGTCGTAGTTTTCCGCGAACTCGGGATGCGCGGCTAATTGCTCCTCGAGTTCAGCGAGGCTGAACGTGATGGCCGCCTTGATTTGCTCGGCGAGGTAGAGGTCCTGTCCGGTGGCGTGCGCGAAGAGCGCGTTGACGAAGTGCAGTCGGCGCAGGTCGTCGCGGGAGCGGGGAGGCATCGGAAGAAACCACTAATGCCCCAAAATTATCGGGAGTGGTTGGGAATGATTTCCCGCCACTTCCTGAATAGGAGTGGCCATCAGAGGTTTTCCGGCTGGGGCTTCACCAGCGTGCTGATCTCGTCCACGAACTCGGCCACGTCGCGGAATTCCTTGTAGACGCTCGCGAATCGCACGTAGGCGACCTGATCGACGGTGCGGAGGCGTTGCATCACGCCTTCACCGATGGCGCGCGAGGGGATTTCTTTTTCAAACTGGGCTTCCATGGCGTCCATCACGTCCTCGACCAGCATCGCGACCTGTTCGGTGTCGACCGGGCGTTTGTGGCAGGCGGCGCGGACCGCGCGGACGAGTTTCTCGCGGTCGAAGTCCTCGCTGCGCCCGTCGCGCTTGATCACGACGACGCCATCCCGCACGAGCATCTCGGTCGTGCTGTAGCGGTGGTTGCACTCCAGGCATTCGCGCCGGCGGCGGATGGTGGAGCCCTCCTTGCTGATGCGGGAGTCGATGACCTTGTCCTCAATCGAGGTGCACTTGGGGCAACGCATGGGGGCAGTAGTGAGTAGTGGGTAGCGAGTAGATAGAAATTCGCGGCCGCTTGGGTTTGTATGTTCGCTACTCGAGGCTCGCTACCACGAGTTTCAGTTCAGACTTAGGAAGTTCTCCAGTATTCGCATCCCGCCCTCGGTGGCGATGGACTCGGGGTGAAACTGCACGCCCCAGATCGGCAGCGTGCGATGGCGGAGGCCCATGACCTCGCCCTCGGCGGTCTCGGCGGTGATTTCGAGTTCCTTGGGGAAGGTGGCGCGCTCAACCAGCAAAGAGTGGTAACGGGTGGCCGCAAAACCCTGCGGCATGCCGCGAAACACGTCGGTGTCCTTGTGCAGAATCGGCGAGGTCTTGCCGTGCATGAGGCGTGAGGCCCGCACGACGTTGCCACCGAAGTAGTGGCCGATCGACTGGTGGCCGAGGCAGACGCCGAGAATGGGCTTTTTGCCCTCGAAGGCTTTAATGATGGCGAGGGTGACACCGGCTTCGCGCGGTGAGCAGGGGCCGGGCGAAAGGAGGACGCGCTCGGGGTTCAGCGCGAGGGCCTCGGCGGGCGTAATCTCGTTGTTGCGGAAGACACGCTGATTTACGCCCAACTGACCAAAATATTGGACGAGGTTGAAGGTGAAGGAGTCGTAGTTGTCGATGACGAGGAGCACGGTGAACGGGTCGGTCGGATACTAGCTCGTGGATTGACCGCCGGGTCAAGCGTGGGGCAGGGTGGCGCTGCTCCGATGCCCGAACACTTCCAGCTCCTGAAGACCGACACAGCTACGGCGGCGCGCCGTGCGCGGCTGCGCACGCGGCACGGCATGATCGAGACGCCGATCTTCATGCCGGTCGGCACGCAAGGCACCGTGAAGTCGCTCACGCCCGCGCATCTCAAGGAAATCGGCGCGCAGATCATCCTCGGGAACACCTATCACCTGAATCTGCGACCGGGGTCGGAGTTGGTGCGCGACTTGGGTGGGTTGCACCAATTCATGGGCTGGGACGGCCCGATCCTCACGGACAGCGGAGGGTTTCAGGTCTTCTCGTTGGCGAAGCTCCGCGACATCCGCGATGACGGCGTGGCGTTTCAGTCGCACCTCGATGGGAAGAAACTTTTCCTCGGGCCGAAGGAGGTCATGGGCATCCAGCAAAATCTCGGCA
>JANOAF010000390.1:0-2589 GCA_031411015.1 Opitutaceae bacterium
GTTGTCGAAGAGCGCGTCGACCGCTTCCTGCAGCATGCGCTTTTCGTTGTGAATGATCACATCGGGCGTCTTCAACTGCATCAGGTTCCGCAGGCGATTATTGCGGTTGATGACACGACGATAGAGATCGTTGAGATCGGAGGTCGCGAACCGGCCGCCCTCAAGCGGGACGAGCGGGCGCAGGTCCGGCGGGATCACCGGCAGCACTTCAAGCACCATCCACTCTGGACGGCTATTCGAGTGAATGAAGCCCTGAATGACCTTCAAGCGCTTCGAGAGCTTCTTTTTGATCTGCTTCGATTTCGTCGCACGCATCTGCTCCTGCAGCTCGGCGACAGTGGCCTCCATGTCGGTCTTCACGAGTGCATCGCGGACCGCTTCGGCACCCATCTTGGCGACGAAGGAATCGTCACCGTATTCCTCGAGCGCCGAACGATACTCGGTGTCGGTGAGGAGCTGCTTCATCTCCAGCGGCGTCTTGCCCGGGTCGATGACCATGTAGTTCTCGTAGTAGATCACGCGCTCGAGCGAGCGGGCAGTCATGTCGAGGAGCAGGCCGAGGCGGCTGGGCATCGACTTAAGGAACCAGATGTGGGCCACGGGCACGGCCAGCTCGATGTGGCCCATGCGCTCGCGGCGGACGCGCGCGATCGTCACTTCGACGCCGCACCGGTCACACACGACATCCTTGTATTTGATGCGCTTGTATTTTCCGCAGGCGCACTCGTAGTCACGCACCGGCCCAAAAATCTTCTGGCAGAAGAGGCCGCCCGGTTCGGGCTTGAAGGTGCGGTAGTTAATCGTCTCGGGATTCTTGACCTCGCCCTTCGACCATTTGCGGATGGTCTCGGGGGAAGCGACCGTGATGGACACGCAGTCGAACGCGGCGGCTTCGTCGCCAATGGCTTCGCGAGCCTCGTTGCGGGCGGCGCCGGAAGTGTCGTTGGGTTGAATCATTTTAATGTCTCCCTGAATTTATGTGAAAGGATGAAGGCAAACAGAGCCACGGTTAGGAACCGTAGCTCAGGGCATCGCGCTTCTGGAGCTTGATATCCAATCCGAGGGATTGGATTTCCTTGATGAGCACGTTGAACGATTCGGGCGTGCCGGCCTGCAGCGTGTTGTCGCCCTTGACGAGCGACTCGTAGATCTTGGTGCGGCCCTGCACGTCGTCGGATTTGACGGTGAGCAGTTCCTGCAAGGTGTGCGCCGCGCCGTAGGCTTCGAGCGCCCACACTTCCATTTCGCCGAAACGCTGGCCGCCGTATTGGGCTTTGCCACCCAACGGTTGCTGCGTGACGAGCGAGTAAGGACCGACCGCGCGCGCGTGAATCTTGTGCGACACAAGATGGTTCAGCTTCATCATGTAGATGTAGCCGACGACAACCTCTTGGTCGATTTTCTCGCCGGTGCGACCGTCGTTGAGCTGGCTCTTGCCGGAAATCGGCAGCTTCGCGTCCTTGAGGTATTCGCGGATTTTCTTTTCCGGAATACCGTCGAACACGGGGGTTGCGATCTTGAGGCCGAGTTTTTTGCAGGCCCAACCGAGGTGAGTTTCCAACACCTGCCCGATGTTCATGCGCGAAGGCACGCCGAGAGGATTCAGGCAGATCTCGATGGGAGTGCCATCCGGGAGGAACGGCATGTCTTCTTCGGGCACGATCTTGGCGACCACGCCCTTGTTGCCGTGACGGCCGGCCATCTTGTCGCCAACTTCGAGCTTCTGTTTCGTCGCGATGTAAACCTTGACCTGCTTGATCGCGCCGTCGGCCGAGCCTTCGCCCGCCTCGATGGAACCGATCTTGCGTTCGCGGTCGCTCTCCAGCTCGTCAAACTTCGTCTGGTAGCTGCCGATGATCTCCATGATCTTGATGCGAACCGGTGAGGGATCGATCTGGACGTGCTTGGAGACGGCAGCGAGTTTGCGGAGGAGCGTCTTGGTGATCTTGCGATTGGCCGGGATGATGATTTCGCCGGATTCGCCGTTGATGACGTCGAGCGGAATTTTTTCGCCGAGGAGGATGTTCGAGAGCGCTTCGGTCAAACCCTCGCGGAGTTTGTCCATCTGCGTCTTATACTCTTCCTGGATTTGCTTCACCTGGCGGCGACGGTCGGAGGGAGAAAGTTTCTCCTCCTGGTTGTCGATGCGCGAGGAGACCTTCACGTCCATGATGATGCCGGTGACGCCGGACGGGACGATGAGGGAGGTGTCTTTCACGTCCGCGGCCTTTTCGCCGAAGATGGCGCGGAGGAGCTTTTCCTCGGGCGCGAGCTCGGTCTCGGACTTCGGGGTGATTTTGCCGACGAGGATGTCGCCGGGCTTCACTTCCGCACCGATGCGGATGACGCCGTTGTGGTCGAGGTTCTTGAGGGCCTCTTCGCCGACGTTCGGGATATCCCGGGTGATTTCTTCCGGCCCGAGCTTGGTGTCGCGCGCGGTGACCTCGAACTCCTGGATGTGGATCGAGGTGAAGATGTCTTCGCGGAGCACCTTCTCGGAGATGAGAATGGCGTCTTCGAAGTTGTAGCCGTTCCAAGGCATGAACGCGACGAGCACGTTGCGACCAAGGGCCATTTCGCCGTGATCGG
>JANOAF010000391.1:0-5244 GCA_031411015.1 Opitutaceae bacterium
GTAGTCGCGGAAAGCGCGCACGGTCTCAGTGAGGTTTTCGCCCATGCGATCGCCGAGGTAGTGTGCCTGCGAGTATTGGCCGATGAGGAGCGTGAGTGTCACGGCCGGCATTTTTTCAAGGAGCCGCGGATGCCAGAGCGGTGCGCACTCGGGGCGCGGCGGGAGATCGCCGGTTTTGCCGGTGCCGGGAAAACAAAAGCCCATCGGCATGAGCGCGAATTTTTCCGGATCGTAGAACGCGGCGGCATCCACGCCGAGCCAGGCGCGCAAATTGTCACCGCTTTGGTCCTGCCACGGCACGCCGGACTCGTGGACTTTGCGTCCGGGCGCCTGGCCGAGGATCACGATTTTGGCGCGTGGGCTCGCGGCCATCACGGGGCGCGGCGTGTGCGGGAGGTGCGCGGCACAGGCGGTGCAGCGGGAGATTTTCGCGAGGAGCGACTTCAACGGGTGGCGTTGCGGAGACCGTGCCGAGTGTCCGCTGCAAAAGCCAGTGGGAGATTTTGGCTCGCGTGAAACGAACGACGGCGGCGAGCGTCTCGCAGCGGAGCTCCGGTGCCTTATCGTTTCCGCGTCCTCCCCATGAAAATGAAACGCCTCTGCCTTCGTCTGCTTCGCGTGGTCCTCGCCGCCGCGTTCCCGTCGGCCGCCTTCGCCGCCGCGCCTGCGCGACCCAATATTCTCGTGATCGTCGCCGACGATCTCGGCTACGGTGAGCTGTCGTGTCAGGGTAACCCGCAGATCCCCACGCCGCATATCGACTCGCTGGCGAAGAACGGCGTGCGTTTCACCAGCGGCTATGTGAGCGGACCGTATTGCAGCCCGACGCGCGCTGGGCTCATGACCGGTCGTTACCAGCAACGCTTCGGCCACGAGTTCAACCCCGGTCCCGCCGAGCAGGCAGTGGAAAATTTCGGACTGCCGCTGTCGGAGACGACGCTGCCGCAGCGGCTGAAGACGGCGGGCTACGCGACGGGGATGTTCGGCAAGTGGCACCTTGGCTACCGGCCGCAGTTTCATCCGATGCAGCGCGGCTTCGACGAGTATTTCGGCTTCCTCGGCGGCGCGCACAGCTACCTCGATGCCGAGGCCGACCCGAGCAACCCGATCCTGCGCGGCACGACGCCCGTCGCGAAGATCGACTACACGACGGAAGAATTTGCGCGCGAGGCCGTGGGCTTCATCGAGCGCAAGCGTGGGGCGCCGTGGTTTTGTTACCTGCCTTTCAATGCCGTCCATGCGCCGCTTCAGGCGCCGGCGAAATACGAGCAGCGTTTCGCAGCGATCACGGACCCGAAGCGACGGACGTTTGCCGGGATGCTCTCGGCGATGGACGACGCGATCGGCACCGTGCTCGCGAAGCTCGCCGAGCTGAAGCTCGAGGAAAACACGCTCGTGTTTTTCATCAGCGACAACGGCGGCCCCACTCCCTCCACCACCTCCGCCAACGGCCCGTTGCGCGGCTTCAAGACGCAGACGTGGGAGGGCGGCATCCGCGTGCCCTGGATCGTGCAGTGGAAGGGCCGCATCCCGGCCGGCCGCGTCGACGACCGTCCCGTGATCCAACTCGATGTGCTGCCCACTGCGCTCGCCGCCGCCGGGGTGACGCCGCCCGCCGACGCGAAGCTCGATGGCGTGAACCTCCTGCCGTTTCTCACTGGCGAAAAATCCGGCGCGCCGCACGAGGCGCTCTATTGGCGCTTCGGAAAACAGATGGCGATCCGCATGGGCAATTGGAAACTCGTGAAGGGCGCGGGCCCCGACCTCGCCGCCGAGTCTCCCGGTCGCCCAACCGCGAATGGCGCCGAGCTCTACAACCTGAAGGACGACATCGGTGAAAAGAAAAACCTCGCCGCGACGCAGCCGGAAAAATTGCGCGAGCTCGCCGCCGCGTGGACCAAGTGGGACGCCGAACTGATCGATCCGAAGTGGACGCCGCAGCGCGCCGCCGGCGCAGGCAAAAACAAAAAGAAAAACAGGAAGGCGAACGACTAGGGCGGGACTTCAAATTCTGTTATTGCGAAGAGTCCCGCTCTGCGGGACCACGAGGCAATCCAGCCATTCTACAGGCTGATGGCCCCGAGCGAAGGCGAGGGGCTGGATCGCCACGGCGCGCTTCGCGATGACAATCATTTTGAAGACCCGGCCACGGCGCGCGGCCTTTCCGCGAAATCGCGGAAAGGTTCCTATGGTTTCTTCTTCGACGACGTGGGCGGCGCGGCGTCGTCGATTGCCATGTAGATCTCAGCGCGCACCTTCGAACGTGGGCGGGTAGGACTGTGCGGCGATGGCCGCCGACACGAGTGAAAGCAAAGCGATGAAACAAAGGGCGGGGGGCGCATGAGGTGAAGGGCGCGGACGGTTTATCGGATGGCCAGTTCGATTCGAAGGGGATGCGCGGATCGGGCCAATTGTTTTTACGCGTCACGGTGCGCGTCACCGTGCGCGGCGCGGTGGCACGGGAACCACGGCGACGCGGAGGCCGATGTGATCGGCGTTGCGCTCGGGTTCGTAGCGCAGGCGCAGGGCGGAGCGGCAGAATTCCGGCTCGTCCATCCATGCGCCGCCGCGGCGGACCCGGGAAAACGAGCCGTCGCGATTGGGCAGCCCTTTGCGATCCGAGAGATCGGGATCAGTGCCGCCGGGGAGCTGGGCGTGATACCAGTCGCGGCACCACTCAAACTCGTTGCCGTGCATGTCATGCAGCCCCCAGGCGTTGGCCGGATAGCGGCCGACGGCCGTGGCGGAGCCGGCGGGAAAGCCGGGCGGCGCACCGCGGTAGGGCCGGTCAATGTTGGCGTGGGTCTTCGTGAGGTTAGCGCCAAAGGCAAAGGCGGTCGTGGTGCCGGCGCGGCACGCGTATTCCCACTGCGCCTCGGTGGGCAGGCGGAACTCCCAGTCCGCCGGCAGCTCGCCCGCGGCGCGCGCGAGCGCCGTGAGCTTCCGGCAAAATTCCTCGGCCGTCACATAGCTCACCCAATACACGGGGAAATCATCGCCGCGACCCGCGATGAGTTCGCGGGGGATCGGGCCGAGGCGCAGCCACTGGCGCTGCGTGACCTCGTATTTCCCCAGCCAGAATCCGCTCGTGAGCGTCACTTCAACCTGAGCTTCGTCGGCGCGCCGGCCGGGTTCGCCGACGGGGCTGCCCATGAGAAATTTTCCCGGCGGGCACCAGCACAGCGTGAAGCCTGAGATCGTGCGTTCGGTGCCGGCGTGTGGGCCGGCAAACTCCGCGGCCACCATGGGCAGTCCCGCGGTGGCGAGGATGATGAGCATGCGGATAACGGGAGACATGCGGGGGTGACGAAGGAGTTTGAGACTTGCGCGGCGTGAGGCACCTCGGCGCGACGCTAGACCGGCAGGGCCGGGGCGAGGGCGGCGTAACACCGCTCCGCCGTCGCGATCGGATCGTAGCCGGGGCGGCTGAAAATCTGGCTGCTCACCTCGACGACGACCGGACCATGGTAGCCCGCCGCGATCAGCTCACGAAAGATCGCGCGAAAATCTGCCTGGCCTTCGCCGGGGAGGAGGAAACTAAAGCGGGTGGCGTCGCCCTCGGCGTCCTTGAGATGCACGAAACGCGTGCGGCTGGCCAGTGGCGCCAGGCTGGCCGCGACACCGAGCCCGCCGAGCGCGAAATGGCTGTGGTCGTAGGCGACGACGACGTGGGTGACGGCGGCCTCGCGCAGCAACCACAGCAGACGGTCGGGCGAATTCACCGCGCTGCCGACGTGGGCCTTAATCGCGACGACGATGCCGTGATCGCGGGCGATGGCATCCCACGCGCGCAGACGCACGGCCATGCCGGCTTTTTCCGTTTCCCAAGTGGCGGGTTTGCCGCCGAGCACGGTCTGCACGACGGGCGGCGCAACGGCGTCGATCTCGCGCGCGAATTGTGCAGCTTGGCGGAGGACGGCGAGGTGCGCGGCGTGCGTCGCGGCGTCGCCGACGAGACTGAGGTTGGCGATGAGACTGGAAATGCGCAGTCCGGCGGCGGAGCAGTGCTCGCGCGCGGCGGTGCGCACCTCAGGCGTGAGTTTCGCTGGCTCGGTCGGGAAACCGGCAATGAGGGCGAGTTCGACATTGCGGTAGCCGATGCGGGCGCAGGCGGCGACAGCTTGCGCGAGCGGCAGCGTTTTCATGCCGTAAAGACTGAAGCCCAGACTCAGCGGTGCCGCGCTTTCCGCCGCCGCGAGCGCAAGCCGTGGGCCGAGCGCAACGGTGGTGGCGGTTTGGAGCAGAAACTGTCGGCGCGATTGTGGGCTGACCTGGCGGCTGGGAAAAAAGCGTGGACGGTTCGGGGTCATAGCATTTCGAATATGACGGATCGCCGGGGAGGAAAGAGGACGGATTATTTTTTCACCGGCTCGCCTGCGCCCGCACGCACCGTCGGGTAGGCGATGCCGAGCTGCTCAAGGTAGGTGGCGTATTTCGTCGGATCAAAATAGAGTTTCTTCATCGCCCCGCGATGATCGGCCATGATGCGGGTGTTGAGCCAGGTCGCGGGTTTGTCCTCGGGTCCGATGAGCGGCTGGTATTTTTTGTCCTTGGTCTGCTCCTGCTCGAAATATTCCCGGGCTTTCGCCACGAGCGCGGGCTTCGTGAACAAATCAACGAGGGTCATCGCGAGCGCCTTGGCGCCGGCGGTGGTGCCCTGATGCGCGATGGGCGTGGCCATCGCGATCGCATTGGCCCAGTTGTGGCCGGGGAGGCCGGGGATGTTGGCGGGATAGCGCAGCGTGATGGTCGGCACGGTCCACGAGACGTCGCCGATGTCGTCGGAGCCGCCGTTGCGGTTGTCGTCGGTCGAGGGGCCTTGCAGGTTCTTGATCGCGATGGTGAGGCCGGTGACGGGCGCTTTCAGTTCACCTTGCAACGCGCGCGCAAGTTTTTGATCGGCGTCGCTCCACTGCGGCAGGCCGGTAGCCTTGATGTTCTCGTGCATCGCCTCGGCGATCGGCTTGTTGAAATGCTGCGGCCACGCGGAGCCGAGCACGCGCGCGGTCGTGGTGGTGTTGCTCATCATCGCCGCGGCGCGCGCCATGGTGTCGCCGATTTGCCGCAGCTCGCTGATGTGCTCGTAGTCGAGCTCGCGGAAAAAATACCAGACGCTCGCATTGGATGGCACGACGTTGGGTTGATCGCCGCCGTTGGTGATCACGTAGTGCGAGCGGTGCTGGAGGCGGAGGTGCTCGCGGCGGTAGTTCCAGCCGACATTCATCAGCTCGACCGCGTCGAGCG
>JANOAF010000392.1:0-39129 GCA_031411015.1 Opitutaceae bacterium
CTTGTAGATCACCGGCGCCACAGGATCGGGCCGGAAGATTTCGCTGTTTTGGGTGGACAGTCGCGCATAGGAGTAGTTCTTGCGGTCGTCGAATCCGACGGGCACATAGCCGCTCTTCGTAAGCTGCGTGATGCGGAGCCCGTTGCCACGCACGCCTTCGATCCTAAACAGGCCCTCCCGATTACTCGACACCTTACCCGACTCATATTTCAGCGCGCCCTGCCCGCCGCGCACATATGCGCAGACCTCAAACGCCACCTCGACGCCAGAAACCGGCTCCGCCGCTTGATCGAGCACTTTTCCCCAGAATCGAATCGGCACCTCAGCTCGCGCGAAATCGGCTTCCGCCTCGGCATCGTATCTGGCGATGCGTTGTTGCCGCTCCGCTTGGTCGGCGTCGGCGGCCTCCGCCGGCCGGACCGCGGTTTCGGTCGTCGTCACAGGTGAGGCGGATCTCAGGCTTGCCGGCCTGGCGTGTGACGGCGTCACGTTCTCGCTCGCGGCCATGGGCGAGGCTTCCGATTGCGAGTCACGCGGTCGAACTCCCACCCAGACGATCACCACGGTGATCGTGGTTACAGCAAACAAGAGCAGCGATCGTGTTTTGCGCATCGTCGTCGTCAGGCGAGCCGATTCAGGACTTCGAGCCAATAAAAACGCCGACGCGTAATATCCGAGCGAAACTGCGCGCTGTGATCGGGTGAATCGCTGGGCGCATCGTGGTCTTTTCGGCAACTCTTCAAGCGGGATTCTCCGGGTGTCGTGTGCGGTGGATCAAGACCGGTCCCAGTCGCCAGCGCCAGCCGCGAGGGCACTCCGCCAGCTCAATGGCCGAGGCAAAATACCTTCGTCCCCGTGCGCACGAAGAGATTGCCCTGCGAGATCGCGACACTGGAGCGGTGACGCGTGGCGTCGCCCGGGTCTTTGAAGCTCATTTGGTGGAGCAGCTTGAACTCGGCGCCCCCGGCCTGTAGCACGGAGACCTCGGCGTCGAAGTTCAACACGTAGATCTTGCAGTCGGCCGCCGTGGGCGAGCCTTGGAAATCGGACCGGCCGCCGAGGTTGCGCAGGAAGCCGTCACCTGAGCCATCGCAGAGGACCTTGCCCCTTACACTGTCATTTTGGCGGCATTGCCCCGCCTGCCGGCGGGCTCTCCAAGCTGCGATCACCCGCGGGGTTGATCGCGCCGGTGAGCGTCACACGCGCACGCGGTTCGTCTGCGAACAGCGGCCCGGCGATATGAGCGCTGAACCGGCCGAACTTTCCGCTCGCCGTGCGGACGAAGAAGTCGACATCGGCCACCTGCCGCCAGTTGGGATTCGATGCCTTCATTGCGATTTCAAGTTTCTCGAAGTAGCCCTCGCCGGGCGCGAGGAACATGAATTCGTCGACGCTGCGCTGCACCCCGCCGCGCTCGAGCTGAATCGTGCAGGTCCAATCGTAGCGGGTTTTCTTCGCATCGACGGCGTCGCCGCGGTTGAACTGCAGGCGAAATGCTCCCTCCAGAAGTCCATTGCCCGTGCTCGAACGCCGCATGGAGCCGTCGGTCGGGATCTCGGCGCGATACTCGTAGGTGACGAGCTTCGCCGCCTTTTCTAGCCGCGCCATTTTGTAGATCACCGCACTGCCCGCGTTGGGACGATAGAGTTCACCGTTTTGGGTCGAGAGCTGCGCGTAGGAATACACCCGCCCATCGAGTCCGACAGCCGCGTAGCCGGGCTTGCGAAGACTCTTAATCGTGAGTGCGTGCCCGCGAATGCCTGCGATCGAGAACAGGCCGGCGCGATCGGTCACCGTCGTGCCCGTCGACTGCTTCATGTCACCGCGCCCTCCCGGAACATACGCGGCGCTTTCGAAGGTCACCTCCACGCCTGTCACCGGGGCATCGGTCTGATCGACCACTTTGCCCCAGAACCGCAGCGGAATGTCCACACTCGCGATCTCCGCGTCGGCCTCCGCGACCTCGCGGGCAATGCGCTGCTCGCGCGAATCGGTGCCGTCGCCCGCGGTTCCGCCGGCCACTGTCGCGGCGGGCGGAAGCGAAGCCGACTTCGCGGCCGCAGAGTCTCGCGCCGCCTTTTCGCCCGCCGCGAGGGACGACGAATTTTCCTCGGCTGGCCGCACCGCGTTTTTTCTTGCAGTCGCCGGTTCCGAGGTGCCGGGGCGCCGCGAGACAAGGACGCCCAGCGCCGCCAACACGATCAGAAGGAGAGCGAGAATCGCTTTTCGCATGGTTAGAGCTGGTCGAGGATTGCCTGCCAGTAAAAGCGCCGACGGGCAATATCCGAGCGGAATTGCGCGCTGTGATCGCGCGAATCATCCGTGAAGTTGTGCGGCGGCTGCTGCAGGTCGAACGCTCCCAGCCCCGCGATCACCGGCTCCGCGCCGAGCGCGCGCGAATGCGCAGGTGCGATGTGCGCAAAAATCACCGCGTGATCGCCAGGAAAGCGGAAGACGGTCCGGTTGCCGCCCGAGTCCTCCTGAAAGAACTCTCCCGACTCGTAGCCGAAACCGGAGTCCGGCTTCGTCTTTTGGTTGAACGGCCAGACCAAGCGGTTGGTGAGCGCGTAGTCCTGCCGGTTGAAGAAGTTCACCACCGTCCCAGCGGCGACGCCAAAGCCGTCGAAATACGGCCGTCCCGTGACCGGATAGCTGGCATACACGTCCGGAATTTTTGGTTTTCTCACGATCGGAGCCGCAGCGTCGTAGGCACCGGCAACCGACGCGGCCTGTGAAGCGACATAGAGCCGAACCAAGCGCTGCGGGTTCGGCGCGTTCTGCTGCGCCTCGAGCAGCAAAGCCTCGCTTACTACGATGTTTCCCATGCTGTGTGCCATCGCCGTGAATCGGGGGGCGCGCTGGCTGAGTTGGGCGAGCACGCCGCGCAAACCGGGCGCGGACCGCCACGCCTTCCGCTCGCTGCGATCGTAATTTTGGATATCGAAGAGCAGTCTCGCGCCGGGTTTGTTCCACTCGGTGGGCCAGCTGAAAAAGCCGAAGCCGCCACGGTAGCCAAGATGCCACATCCGCTTGAACGCCGTCTCGGCGAAAGCGCGCCGCTCCCACGGCAGCATGCGCCAGCCATGCACGAAGAGGAAGTAGGTGCCGGGATTCTCGACGGGCGGCACGCGAGTCCCGATCTGCGTCGCCTGGGCGGGGATGGTGTCGGCGTTGAGCGCTGCGGCTGCGGTGTCGCCGACCGTCCAGTGGTCGTAAAGCGTGTTGATGTGGCGCAGGTCGAGATGCACCTGATCGGCGGCGACGAGCGTGCCCGCCTTGAAGAATTGGACGGTGAGCGCGCCTTTCCCGATGCCGCGGCCTTCGAGGAGCAGGGGCGCGATCATCATCTGGCCGACGGTAACGAACAAGCTGCGCTCGATCTCCACGCCCGCGGCATCGAGCACCGGCGTCGGCGCGACCCGGGCGATTTGCTGGGCGGCCACGTTGGCGTCCGACAAATAATTCAAATCCGGACGCACCGCCGGGAAAACGTTCACCGCCGGCGTCCCCTCGACCACGTCGGTGATTGACAGCTTCACCTGCCAGGCGGACGACTCCGCGTCGAACCCGTCCGGAGCGCGGATGTGAATCCGCACGAAATCCTCGAGATCGCGAGCACAGGCAATCATCATATGCTGGAAGTCCGGCGCCCCCGTTGCGGGATCGACGTCGTCCTGCTCGTTCTCTTTCGGATCGAAAATGTCGCGATCATTGTTGATCCAAAACACGAACCGGCGGTCGGGCGCGGTTCGGTCAGCGTCGCTGGCAAAGTCGATGGCGGTGTCGCGATTCAGATCGACGCGGATCAACGGCGCCGGGGCTGGCGAGAGGATGAAGCCACGGTCGTAGCCGTTGAGATCGCCCGTCCCGGCGATCTGGCCGTTGTCATTCATCGCGTAAAGATCGAGGCGACTCCACCCAGAGCCACCGGGCATTTGCGGCTCGACCAACATCGCGGTATAGCCGCCCGGTCCGTTGCTCCATACCACCGCGCCACCGTCGATGTCGCCGATGACTGTGCCGCTGCCGTTAATGCCAGATGCACGGCTAGAACCCGTGCCAATCGGGACCGGAAGATCCATGGACCCAGCCACTGGATCCCAGAGAAACGCGCGTCTGCCACTCGGCGTGCTGTGGTCTCCGACAATTTGCCCAGTCTCGTTAATGCCGACGGCCGTTCCATCCGTGAGGCCAGAAAGCGCCTGCGGCGTGTTGCCCATCCACTTCACCGGAAGCCGACCCGACGATCCGATCGACGCCCCTACGATTACACCACCGGCGTTGATGGCGAGGGGACGGGCTGAATGATGCCCAGGCAGATAGTTGAGAGGCGTCGAGCTGCCGCCCTGCCACTTGAAGCCGTCGGTAGGCTGGCCACCGACGCCCACAATGATGCCCGCATTGTTGATCGCATAGCCTTCCCGCACGTTTTGCGTCGCCACGATGTTTTGCATCGCAGCTCCGTCCCAGAAGAACACTCCCGACGGGGACGATGGAATTTCGACATTGCCGGCCGCCTGACCCGAATCGTTGAGGCCAAAGGCGACGCTCCATTCGCCTGCGGAAATTGTGTGGATGTCCCTTGCGATACCCGCGGTCCAGACGACCGCGTGGTCGACTCCATAGGTCGCATCCGCAGAATCGCCCGCGGCTTGACCGGAGCTATTGATGGCATAGGCCGCGGAATATACGTGGCCGGTGAGCGGCGGTAATTCCGCGATCTGATATTGCTGGCACCAAGCGTGTGATGCAGCGAGCAACGATACTGCCAAACAGGTGACTATGCTTCTCGGGGGTTTCATAGCTGGAAAGGAAAACGCTGGGGAATGAGTCGTGAACTCCTTGACAGCGATCCACTGGCAAGTGCGCAGCAAGCGATTTGTTATACCTGATTTGGGGCAGGTAATTATCTGCTATTCCAGAAAACCCGCGCGACTCCGCCTGGATCGTGCGCAGCCGGTGAGACGCGGCGCGCAAGCGCGCAGGCGGAGGCCTGGTTTCCGTCGGCAGGAATTTTTCTGCTCGCCGTCGTCAGGCGGCTGGAGGGAATCAGGCCCACCCGCGTCCACGACGCGCTACGTCGAGGTCAGATGCCAGTGGCCACAGAGCGCACAGTGGTAGGCCTTGCGCCGGCGCTCCACGCCCGCGACTGCCGCCGCGTCGAGTGCATCACCCTGCGAGCGGTAGCGGCGCTTGCCGGTGCACATGCGTTGGCGCTCGTCGCGGGTGGGCTTCTTCATCGCGAAGCCAGCGTTCCAAACGTCGCAGACGATTCAAGCCCGCATCTCTTCCCCCGCGACTGCGTGCAACAATAGCGGACGCAGCAGGCGGTGCCCATGCCACCCCAAAGGTTGAGCTCTCTTCCCGTGCCCCCACCCGCCGCGACTGCGTTTCAAAAAGCGCATTGAAATACTCCCGCCACCCTCGAACACTCCGCGACTGTTTTTGCCCCGCTGCCTTACTGTCGCGCAATCCGGCGTCAGCACACCAACCACCTCCCTCCCCGTCCCCCATGACTTCCCTGCTGCGCTCTTGCCTCCTCGCACTTTGTTTTCTCCTGCCCGCGCTCCGCGTCACGGCGCAAGCCGCCACCGGAACCATCGAGGGCCGGGTGCTGAACACCCGCAACGGCGAGTATCTCGAAAAGGCACGCGTGACGCTCGAGGGCACGCGGGTCGAGACGTTCACCGATTCGTCGGGCCAGTATCGGATCGTCGGCGCGCCCGTTGGCACGGCACGCGTGCGGGTATTTCACACCGGCCTCGTGGCGCAGACGCGCAGCGTGATGGTCACGGCCGGCCAGATCGCGCAGCAGGATTTCAACCTCTCCGACGCCGACGCGAAGCCCAACCCGGCCGCCAACGACGCCACGGTGAAGCTCGATAAGTTCGTGGTTTCCACCTCGCAGCAGATGGACGGCGCCGCCATCGCGATCAACGAGCAGAGATTTGCGCCAAACATTGTGAACGTCGTCTCCGCTGACGAGTTTGGCCACGTGGCCGAGGGCAACGTCGGCGAGTTTCTGAAATTCATCCCCGGTATTTCCATCGACTACGGCGGCGGCGACGCCCGCACGATCTCGATGGGCGGCGCGCCGTCGAACAACGTGCCCGTCACGATCGGCGGCTTCAGTTTGTCGAGCGCCGCGTCTTCCGGCACCGGCCGCACCGTCGAGCTCGAGCAGGTCTCGATCAACAACATCTCGCGCATCGAGATTTACCACTCGCCCACGCCCGAGTCGCCCGGTTCCGCGCTGGCCGGCGGCGTGAACATGGTGCCGCGCGGTGCCTTCGAGCGCTCTCGGCCGCAGTTGAATTTCAGCAGCTACATCATGATGCGCGACGCGGAGAAGAGCCTGAGCAAGACGCCCGGCCCCGTCCGCGACGCGACGCACAAAATTCACCCGGGTTTCGATTTCTCGTGGGTCGTGCCGGTGAACCGCCGCTTTGGTTTCACGCTCTCCGGCGGCTACTCCTCGCAATACACGATGCAGGATTTCATGAGCAACACCTGGCGCGGCGCGGGCAATGCCACGAGCGCGCCGACCACCGTCAACGGCGTCAGCGTGCCCGGTGCTCTACCGGACACTACCGCGGACAAACCCTACCTCACCAACTTCAGCGTGCGCGACGGCACCAAGCTCACCAGCCGCTCCTCGATCGGCGCGACCACGGATTTCAAGCTCACGCGCAACGACATGATTTCGTTCGGATTTCAATACGCCTACTTCGACGCCGAGTTCAACAACCGCTCCCTCAACTTCGCCATCTCGCGCGTGCTGCCCGGAAACTTCGACAGCTACACCACCAACGGCGACGTCGGCCAGGGCAGCCTCTCGGTCAATAACGGCGCGCGCCAGAAGGCCGGCACCACCTACATGCCCACGCTCACGTGGCGGCACAACGGCCCAATCTGGAAGGTCGACGCCGGCTTCGCCTACTCGCATTCGAGCAATCATTATCGCGACATCGACCGCGGCCACTTCCAAGGCGCCACGACTCAGCGCACCGGCGTGACGATCGCGTTCAGCGAGATTTTTTATCTCCGCCCCGGCAAGATCAAGGTGACCGACGGCGTCACCGGCGCGCCCGTCGATCCTTACAACCTCAACAGCTTTGTCCTCAACAACGCCAGCAGCGATCCGCGCGAGTCGAGCGACGTGCAACGCACCGCCAAGGGCAACCTCGCCCGCGACTTCTCGATCCGCGGCATCCCGCTGGCCGTGAAAATCGGCGCGGAGATCCGCGAGTCGATGCGCGATATCCGCGGCGGCGGCGAGACCTACACGTATGTCGGCAAAGATGGCCTCCGTTCCAGCACCCCCAGCGCCGCCGTGAGCGACGACACCGCCGGCCCTTTCCTCGATGAGGTTTTCTCCCAGCGCACCGCGCCCTACGGCTTCCCGCGCATCCAATACCTGAGCAACTTCAAGTATTGGGAGCACTACAAAGCCAACCCGACCTACTTCACGCGCGACTTCAACACCGACTACCGCAACGCCGTCGGTCTCTCGAAATACGCGGCCGAGATTCTCTCCTCCGCCTACGCCCGCGGCGACCTCGCGCTCTTCGGCGGCCGGCTGAAACTCGTCGGCGGCGTCCGCGCCGAGCAGACCAACGTCAAGGCACAGGGCTTCCTCAGCGATCCCACCGGCAACTACAGACGTGATGCGAACGGCGACGTGATTCCCCAGCGCGACGCCAACGGGAACATCATCTTCACCGGGACCGGAGTGAACCGCATCCCGGCTCCGACGCTGATTCAGCCGACGACGATCCCGAACCCCGCCGGCGGCGCCGCCCTCAGCAACGCGCTCGCGATTTCCAAGCTCACCTACCTCGACCGCGGGCAGCACACGCAGAAGGAATACCTGCGCTTCTTCCCCAGCCTCAACGCGAGCTACAATGTCTCGGAGAACTTCATCGCGCGCGCCTCGTATTTCTACAGCGTCGGCCGGCCCGATTTTAACCAATACGCCGGCGGCCTCACGCTGCCCGACACCGAGCTGCCGCCAAATTCCACGGTGGCCAACCAGCGCATCAACGTGAACAACGCCGGCATCAAAGCCTGGAGCGCACGCACGACGAAGGTCCGTTTCGAATATTATTTCCAGCGCGTCGGCCAGATCTCGATCGGGGCGTTCCGCCGCGACTACCGCAATCTCTTCGGTTCGATCACGTTCGACGCCACGCCGGAATTCCTTGCCCTCTACAATTTGGATCCCGAGACCTACGATCCCTACCAGGTCGCGACGAATTACAACGTCCCCGGTCTCGTGCGCATGGAAGGCACTGACTTCGAATACAAGCAGGCGCTCACCTTTCTCCCGCAGTGGGCGCGCGGCATGCAGGTCTTCGCCAACATGACCGCCATCCGCGCGACGGGCGATTCCACGGCGAGCTTCTCCAATTACCAGCCGCGCGTTTACAACTGGGGCGTCAGTCTCACCCGGCCAAAATACAACGTGCGCATGAATTGGAACTATCGCGGCGTCCGCCGCGGCGGCGCGATCGCCACGTCCGCCCGCAGCATTGAGCCGGGCACCTTTAACTGGATTTCCAAGCGCCTCTACATCGACCTTAGCGGCGAATACAATTTCTACCGACGCCTCTCGCTCTTCGGCAGCATGCGCAACATCGGCGACGCCACCGAGGATTCCAAACGCTACGGTCCGAACACCCCCGCCCACGCCCGGTTCCTCTCGCGCGAAGATTTCGGCGCGCTCTGGACCTTCGGGGTGAAGGGGACGTTTTAGGCGACAGATTCCAAATCGCGTTTCCCGTAGGCCAGCGCGCTTGCGCGCGCCCAACCCGCGCTCGCAAGCGTGCTGACATACACGACCGGATTCCGCCGGCCCATACGCTCAACGCTTCCGCGCTTCTTCCTCCGCCGCGGCGGCCAGCACGCGCGCCTCCACGATAAACGGCCCGGCCGGCAGCACACTCGCGACGAGCACGAGCGCGGTGCGCTTCCACGTCCAGCCATACTCCACCGCCGCCTGAATCGCGGCCAAGAGGTAGAGCAGAAACAACCCGCCGTGCGCGATCCCCACGACGCGCACGCCCAGCGGCCAGTCCGCGAAATACTTCAACGGCATCGCCACCAAGAGCAGGATGAGGAACGACCACCCTTCCCACCAGCCTACGACCCGGAGCCGCCCCAGCGGAGTTTGCAGCGATTTCATGTGCGCGCGGATTTCCGTCGGCCCCACCCCCGTTGTCGAGGATTTCAGGAAGCTCATGCGCACCGTTTTGGAATGCGGTGACTTGACGCCGCTCTTTCCGCTCCAAAAAGTAGAGATCCCCGGAGCAAGCTCCCGGCGCATTTGATCCATCCCAGCATTAGACCCTCGAACCCTGACCGTAGCCGCGAGCGTGGTGAGTGGATGGACGAGCACTCGTTCACGCTCGCGACTACTTCCCAGCAAAGCCGAAGCAACGTTCGGGGGATCGGACCGACAGCGAATCAAACGCCATCTACTTTTTCACGGTCAGCTCCAGAATCCGCCCCGGCAGCCAGCCAGCCCGGCTCTTGAGATCGGTCGGCCGGGTGTATTCCAACACGTAGAGTTTTCCCGGTGCGGCGAGGTGCACGTCGATCGGGCGGCCGAGGGGCGCAAGGAAAGTGTTCGTGCGCGCGGTCCAGCGACCGTCGGCGCGGCGTTCCATTTTCATGTGCAGGACGTCGAAGCCGTGCTCCTCGCCCTCGGCGGGACCGGCAAGGAAACTGCCGAGGCGGCCGACGAGGAAACCGTTGCGCACGCTCTCCGGCCAGTCGCGGCCGAGCCAGACGAGCCCGGTGGGCGAGCTGTGCGCGTTGAAGGTGCTCGTGGGCTTGCCATACATCATCGCCGCGGGCCCGAGGTTCAGCACGGGCAGCACATACTTCGGATTTTTCGGCGGCGCCGGCACAGGCGTGTGCTCATACCATTTTTTATCCGTCGGTTCGTCGCCGAACTGATAGGGGAAACCGTGGTGCTCGGGTTCCTCGCCGGGCTTAGGCGGCGTGATGAAATCCATCTCCTCAGGCGCGTGCGCATCGGGACCGTTGGAAACCGTGAAGAGATTACCCGAGCCATCCCACGCGAAGCTGTAGGCGTTGCGGATGCCGCGGGAGATGATCTCGATTTTCGGCGCGGGTGATTTCGGGTCCAAGCGCCACATGACGCCGGTGATGTCGACTTCGCCCATCTTGCCGAGGTGGGAAAAAATTCCCGTCTCGCCCGCGTCGGTCCGCGAGCCACTGCTCACGTAGAGCAGGCCGTCGGCGCCGAAGCGGATATCCGACAGCCCGTGGTTATACGGACCGATGCCCCACGGATAACTCGTCTGCAACCACGGCCGCGGCGCGATCGGATCGCCGTCAGCATCGAAGGCGGTCGTCCGGTAAATCGCGCACTCGTTCAGCACGAGCGGCGTCGCGGTCACGCGCTGGTTCACCGTAATCCAGAGCCGGCCAGTCGCGTCGCGCACCATGCCGAGCGTTTGAAAATCTCCCGGCTTCACACCGACGAAATCCTTCGGCCACAGAATCTGCTTCAAATTTCCCGAGGTCGGATCGAAGCGCCACAGGCCGCCGGCTTGGCCGAGGATGTAGAGCTTACCGCCCTTGCCATCGCTTGCGAGGCGCACGCCAAAATCCGTGAGCCGCACGAGCTCGCGCAGCTCAAAGCCCGCGGGCGCGGCCGGCAGCGGCCGATAATCCCCCGCGGCTTTTAGCTGCGCGTAAGTCTTGAACGCCGCCGTCGCGCGCACCGCCGCGACATTGTCCGCGATCACCTGCCCGCCCGTGTTGCCCCATGAGTTGACGACGAAGGTCACGACGTCGGCCGCCTGCGCATCGTCGAGCATGATGGGCGGCATCTGCCCGCTGAATTTCTTTCCGTTCACCGTGATTTCCTCGCTCAGACCATTGACGATCGCGCGGATCGCGCCGGAACGATGGGCGGCGAGCCAGTCGGACTGCGCGAGCGGTGGGTAGAGATTCGCCACCCCATCGCCCGTCGCGCCGTGGCAGAGCGCACAGTTCGCAGCGAAGAGCACCCGGCCGCGCTCCATTGCCGCCGACAAATCGGCGGCGGCATCTGCGGCGGCCAGAGGCCCGGCGGCGCCGAGCAAAGCTCCAGCTAGTGAAAGAAACGAGCGGGGGAAACGCATGGCCGCGACGTTAGGCTTCCGCGCGCGCCGCGGTCAACGAAGCGATTGCTCGCGGGCGCAGCGCAGTTTTCGGTCGTAGGGGCGCGCCTCGTGCGCGCCCTCCGCAAACCGGGCGCGGACGAGCCACGCCCCTACGCAATCAATGCCGCGAGCAAGAATGTAAGCTGATTTGCGGCGCCGGCACTCCGCAACCTTGCACCCGCCGGTAGATTTGATTGCCTGCGCGAGTGCGCACTACCCCGCGCACATCGAGTTCTCCGAATCGAACGACGCGCTCCGCGCGGCGTAAGTTTCGGGTCATTCTCGAAAACTCCAGCCAGGTCCCCCCATGAAAACATCCCGCCAGATCCTCGCGTCCCTCGTGGCGCTTTTCGCCGTGTGCTTTCTGCACGCCGCAGATTCGAAACCCGTCGCCCGCGTCATGACCCTCCTCGACATCGAGACCGAAGACGCCAGCGGCTACGCCACGTGGATCAAAGAATACAACGAGGTCGCGAAGGCGAAGACCGGCGTCGACACGCTGTTGCGCGTTTTTCAGACGTCGTTCGACGGCCACGCCTCCGGCCGTGTGCGCGTCTCCGTTAGCGCCTCCTCCGTGGCCGAGCTGATGAAGCTCACGAGTGCCCTCGAAAACGATCCCGCCATCGTGCAAAATCGCGACCACCTGCGCGCCATTCGAAAGACCGGCTCGCGCGTGCTCTACCAAGCCGTGCGGTTCGACGGGCCGAGTTCCAAGGGCGCGAACAACTACAGCGCACTCGTCGTGGTCACCGACGAAGCGGCCTACCTCCAGGCGCTCGATGAACTGCGCAGCATCTTCGACACCATCGGTCTCAAGGATGTGAAGATCGCCGCCTACCGCGTGCTCGCCGGCCGCACTGACCACAGCCACCGCGTGGTCATCAGCACCGCATCTCCGGAGCGACTGGCGGCCTTCCTCGACGCGATGGGCACCAACCCCAAGCTCACCGACTGGCTCGCCCGCTCGGCCAAGCTTCGCACGGTCGCGAGCACCAGCACCACGCGGGAAATAACGAAGTATTAATCGGCGGCGCCTTCCGGCGCGCCGCTAGAATTCCCAACTCACCCCAAGGCTCGGGAGTAGCGGAAGCTGCTCTCGGGCCTTTTTCGTGCTCGTCACCTGCGGGCCGGACACGGACACGTTGTGATCGTAACCGAGGAGGTTGGTGCGGTTGTAGGCATTGAACACGTCGAGAAAGGCGCGCACTTCGCCTTGGCGGATCTTGAACCGGCGCGTCGCGCGCAGATCGAGGCGGTGGTAATCGGGCAGGCGCAGGCCGTAAACCGGGCCGTTGGCGGAGACGAGCAGGCGGCGGCCGTTGGTGAGCGGCGCGAGGGAATAAACGACATCGGTCGTCGGCCAGCCCGAGTGGTAGTGCCAGGCGGTGCTGAATTCCCAGCGCGGGCGCAGCGCATACGTCGCATCCGCGTAGAACGCGTGGCGCTGGTCGCGGGCCCGCGGCACCCAGCGGCCCGCGATCCGCTCCTCGGTTTTCCCCAGCGCGTAGCTCACGTGCCAGCGCAGGGGCGAAGCGCCCCGGCTCGCCAACAACAACTCCACGCCGCGCGCACGGCCGCGCTCCGGGTTCAGGCGCAGCCGATCCGACTGCGCCTCGGGAAAAAGATCGTAGGCGTTGTCGAGGTTCTCCCAGCGGGGGCGCAGGTGCGTGCCCACGCGTTCGTAGGCCTCGAGCCGCAGGGAAATTTTTGGCGCGAGCGGCTGCTCCCAACCGAGCACGCGATGCTCCGCCTGCTCCGCGCCGCGAAACGCGCGCTCGCCATCGGCCACATGCAACTCGTGCAGCCCCTGTGCCTGCGTGTAGCCGCCCCACGCCGCCCGCCACGTGCCACCGCCGAGTTTCAGCGCCGCATTCAACCGCGGCGACCACTCCCCATCGCGCGTGTGCGTCGCGCGGTCGAACCGGAGGCCGGGCTCGATCACGAGCGGCGTGAGCGGCTGCACGCGCACCGCGACGTAGGCCCCGGCCGCGGTGCCGTCGGGGCGCAGGCGGGCGTTTTGCGTTTCCGTCAAGGTCGTCTGCACGCCCGCAAGCGCGGCGGTGCGCTGGTGCGAGAGCGCATAGTCGTAGCGCGCGGCACTCTCCTTCGCCTCGAAGCCGGCACGCAGGAGCGCGCGGTCCCCGAGCGGCGCGGTCCAATCCTGGCGCAGCGCGAGCACGTCGAGCGACCGCTTGTCGCGCAGCGAAAACGGAAACCCATCAAGCCGGCCGCTGCCGTCGCGCTGCCACTCGAGCCGCGACCATGAAACGACCGCCTCGCCCCGCACGCCATCCCCCACCTCGCCGCGCCAACGCACCCACCCGTAGTCGCTCGCGTAGGAACTGGAGAGCGTGGGGTCGTTGGTGCGGCGATAGCGGAAACCGTCGCCCGCGTGCAAGGCGTGGAGCGACACCGTGTGCCGCGGCGACAAATCGAATTCGATTTTCCCCGCGAGATCGTAGTAGCGCGGCGAGACTTCGTCGTCGCGGCCCGCGACGCGCAGCGCGACATCGGGATAACCGCGCCGCCCGCTCACGAGCCAGCGCCCGCGTTTGTCGGCGAAGACACCCTCGTGCCGCCCGCCGAGCCCGGTGAGGCTGAGGTTGAGCGCGGTGAGCGGGCGCACCGCGGATTTCGTTTCCATCGTGAGCACCGCCGCGAGTCGATCGCCGAACTCGGTGGTAAATCCGCCCGTCGCGAGATCGAGCCGCCGGATTATGGCGGGGTCGACGATCGAGAGCGCGCCGCTGACATCCTTGAGGTGAAATGGCTCGATGAGATCGACGCCGTCGAGGCGCGCAAGCAGCTCGCGGGGCGGAGCGCCGCGGATCCAAAACGACGCCGACACATCGTCACTCGCCAGTCCCGGCAGTCGCGCAATCGAGCGATAGAGATCGTCGCCGATCTGCGGGAGCACCTCAAGTTCGGCGGCGGTGAGCGAGGCGGCGACGGAGGATGCACTCTCGCTGACGCCAAAGCGACTGGGGGTGACGACGACCTCGGCCAGTTTCGCGGGCGGCTCGACGGCAGTTTGAGCAGCGAGGGACACGCCCCCGAAGAGGAAACTAAGGCGGAGAAAATAGGGGCGACGCATGAGGGAAGACGGCGCACGCGATGCGCCGGAAGTCACCGAGTTTCCCCCCACCGCGACAAGAGCAACCCCGCCGCGACCCCCACGGCGAGGCGCGCTTGCCAACGCCGGGGGGAGTTTTTCAAATCACCCTATGCGCCCCGCTCCCCTCATCGCCCTCGCCACCACCCTGTTCGCCTGCCCGCTTGCAACCGCCGCCGATCTCGCGCCGCTGAAGCAGGCGCTCACGTTGCACGCGTCGTTCGACGGCGCGTTCGACGCGGATTTCTCGCGTGGCGATCGCGCGCTCTATTTTTCCGGCGGCGGCACGAGCGGCGCGGCGAAGGAGACCGATGCGATCAAGGTCACACGCGAGGGCGGAAAATTTGGCGGCGCGCTCGTAGTGACGAAGAAAAATCCCGTGCGCCCCTACTTCAAGGGCCCGGGCGCAATCGATTACAAGGCGGCGAACTGGAGCGGCTCCGTCTCCGCGTGGCTGAAGCTCACGCCCGACGAGGACCTTGAGCCGGGCTACTGCGACCCGGTGCAGATCATCGCAGGCGACACGAAGAAGGGTTTCATTTTCCTCGAATGGTCGAAGGACGAAACGCCCCGGCATTTCCGCTTCGCGATCCGGCCGCTCTTCGAAATCTGGAATCCAAAGAACCAAGACTGGGCGAAGATGACCGACGAGGAGCGCCCGATGGTGGCGCTCAAGCGCGCGCCGTTTGCGCGCACGCGGTGGACCCACGTGGTGTTCACGTTTGATCGGCTCAACGCCGGGAAGGCCGGCGTCGGCCACCTCTACCTCGACGGCCAGCCGCAGGGCCGCATCGCGAATTGGGATCTCACGCTGGGCTGGCAGGCGGAGAATGTGCAGCTCGTGCTCGCCGCCGCCTACGTCGGCGGCATCGACGATCTCGCGGTGTTTGATCGGGCGTTGAGTGCGAACGAGGTCGCGCAGGTGTATGCGCTGCCCGCGGGCATTGGCGCGCTGCGCTGATGCATTAAGGCGGCGGGTCTGCTGCGCTCGCCGCCGCCTCGCGGCGGTTCGGCGCGCCCCCTGAATCATTACAGCCGGAGCGACGCAGCGCACTCACGTCGTCCGTTCGGACCTATCCGCTACCGTCGTCCCTTCCTAATTTTCGTCCAACGTTTGCGAAAAAAAAGTGAGGATGCTCGTTCACGCCGATAGCGGTGGAACCCGGGCCGCTGAGGCCGATATTTGAAGGGCAGAGGTCAGCACCACTTCCGCCGAACTTTCACCATCCAATCCATGAAAAAAAATCGCAACATCCGCGCCGGTTTCACGCTCGTTGAAATCATGATCGTCGTCGTCATCATCGGCCTCTTGGCTGCGATGGCCATTCCCGCGTTCCAAAAAGTCCGCGTCGCCTCACAGGACAAAGCGGTGCTCAACAATGCGCGCCAGATGGCCGCGGCCGCCGACCAATACTACTTGGAAAACGGCTCCACCTACGCCAACTCGACCAGCCTCGTCGGCGCGACGAACTACGTGAAGGCCCTCAATACCGTGGCCGGTGAGGTCTACCCCGACAACTACACCCAAGGCATCACGATCACCATCACTGGTGTCGCCAGCGCCCGCACTATCACCTACGCGCCGTAAGCGCGTTCAGCCGAAAGAAAAACCGCCCGATTTCCCGGGCGGTTTTTTTATGCCCACTGAAGGCGGCTGACCGAAAAGCTCGCGGCCGGATAAAATAAAAGGGCAGGCCCGCGGGCCTGCCCTTGAAATCGGAAATTCGCGTTCGCGTCTGCGATCAGAACTGGCCGGTGACACCGAACTTCACCGTGCGCGGCACAATCCACTGGGAGCGCGTGCGGCTCTCTTGGAACATGTATTGGCGCGGGCCTTCCTGCGCGATATTGTTGACGTTGAAGAAGAGCGTCGCCTCCGGGCGGACCTTGTAGGTCACACCGGCGTTCATGACGCGCCACGCATCGCGGTAGATGTTACCGTTGCCGGGCGAAGTCAGGCTGTAGGCGACCGGATATCTGCCGGTGTAGTTCATGTCGAACGAGGCGCCGAATTTCCGATAGTAGTAGAGCAGGCCAACATTGTAGGCGCGCGGGATGAAATTCGCGACCTGGCCGTTTTTCAGCTCCACCGTGCCGCCGCGATTGCCGCTGGTCTCGAGGTAGGTGTAATTGGCGCGGGCCGTGAGACCCTTGAGCGCTCCGGGAAGGAACGAGAGGCGTTCGCGGAAATCGAATTCGAGGGCCTTGAGCTTCGCCGTGCCGTTGTTGGTGGCCTGAATGATTTCGTAGCCTTCGTAGAGACCGTCGAAACCGTTGTCCTGACCAGTCGGCACGAGCTGGCCGGAGCGGCCAGAGGGCCCGATGTAATCCTTAATGTTTTTCCGATAGCCGCGGACCGAGAACATACCCGAGCTGCCGAAATAATACTCGAGCTTCACGTCGACGTTGGTCGCGATTTGCGGTTTCAAGTCGGGGTTACCCAGCGTCACGGTGCGGGCGGGGTCGCTCGCCGTGGGAGCCGTAATCAAGTTGGCGAGCGCGGGGCGGCCGTAGCTGTTGGACCAGCTGGCCCGGGCCTTGAAGTTCGACGTGACGTCGTAGGCAAGATGGAGGCTGGGGAAATATTTGTGGTATTTGCCGTCCTTGGCGAGGCGGGCGTAGTCGAGCGCGGCGCGCTTGAAGTGATCCGGCTCGTTGGCGATGAGCGTGCTGCGGGCGCGGAAGTAAGTGAACGTGTCCGTGGTCACAAATTCGCCGCGGAGACCGCCGAGGGCCGTGAGCCGGCCGATGCGCGTCGAGGCCTGCAGGTAGGCGGCGTCGACCCCTTCCTCGAGGATGCGGCGATTGGTTAGCTGCGAGGTGGCCGTGAAGTTGACGTCTTCCTCCCACAGCGCGGTGTTGCCGAGCGTGCCGCTGATCGAGGCCGGATCGACGATGGGAAGGCGGCGGCCGCCATTTTGGATTTCGAATTCGGACATCGGCATCAGCCCCGAGGCGGGCAGCACGGTGCCGACCTTCTGATACCAACGGCGGGGATAGACCTGCCGGTTGTTCACACGGCGGTTAACGGTGTCGAGACCGGCCTTGAGGGTGACGGCGTGATCAAACGGGAGAAGGTAGGAGGCGTTGATGTTGGCGGCGACTTCGTTGGTGTCGGTGATGGTGTCGCGCTTCACGAAGGCCGCAGACGTGACCGGGACGGGCTGCGTCGTGGTGTTGGCGGCGGTGATGACGAAGGGCGTGTAGCTCGCGATGTCGTAGACGCTCGCGCCGGCGGTCTGCGTGAAGACGCGGCCGCGGAGATCGGAGTTGTCGAGGATGAAGCCGACGGCGTCCCGTGTGCGCATCGCAACGGTGCCGCCCTCGCGCTCGCGGCCCGCGCCGGAATCCCAGTGGGTGTTGGACCAGCGGTAGGCGTGGTCGACCTTGAGGCGGCCCCAGTTGTGCTCGAAGGCGAGCGTGCCTGTGGGGTTTTTGCTCGTGAAGGAGTATTTCTGCGGGAAGAGGCGCATCTGCGCCGCGCCGACCGCGACGCCGCCGGGCTGGAGCGCGGTGTTGTTGACCGGCAAAAACTCGATGCGATTGGCCGTGTAGCCGGCCTTGAAAACGCCCGTGGCGGTCGCGGGCGTGCCATCGTTGACGGTGAGATTGACGCCGGCAAACGGGTTGACCGCGGTGTAAGTGAAGAACGGTTCGGAGCCGGCGTTGTAGAGGAAGCGCAGCGAGACCTGCGTGCTGGACGACACGCGGTAGTCGACGCGGCCGCTAAAGGCGGAGAGGAAGCGGTCGTTGAGGCCGCTCTGGCGCGTGTAGTCGCGGAGTTGGGCGACGGGGTTGGTGGTGTTTTCGTAGAGGTTGATGTCCCAATCGTGCGGATTGAGGACTTCCTGGTAACCGATGCCAAGCACCACGCCGAGATTCCGATTGCCGCCGCCGACATCGAAAACCTCGGTGTAGCTCAGGCTGAAGTCGGGACGAAGCGGGCGCTCGGATACCACGAAGTTCCGGTCGGACCACTCGGGGAACCAGCGGCCAGAGAGACTGTAGTTGATCCGCCGGCGCTCGGACATTGCGAGCGGCGACTTGGTGCGGAGGTTGAGCTGGCCGCCGAGCGAGTCGGCCCGTTTGTCGGGCGTCTGACCGGCGATGATCTCGATCGATTCGTAGTTCGAGCCGGAGAACGAGTGGAGCGTGGCAGAGCGGCCGTCGCCACCGACACCGGTGGAAGACATGCCATCGATGTTGAGCCGCGTGTAGCTGGCAGGCATGCCGCCGATGCTAACGTTGTTGATCAGGTTGTCCTCGTCCGTCGTAAACGTGATGCCGGGGAGGCGAGAAGCGAGTTCGCCAACATTCTGCGTCGGGAGGATGCCCCACTCGTCAAAGGCGGTGACGTTTTTCACGTTGGGCGCGTTGCGCTGCTCGGTGATGGAAAGCGCCTGACCCTCGCGCTGCGTGGCGACCGTAAACGCCTCCATCGTGATCGCGTCGGAAGATTTGAGGGCGAGCGCGACGCGGGCGACCTGCCCGTCGGCGACCGTCACGCGTTCGCGCGAATCGGTGAAGCCGGAATACGACACGACGAGCTCATGCACGCCGGCCGGGACACCCGACAGGCTGAACGCGCCGGACGTGTCAGTGACGCCCGAGATGTTTTTCCCAGGGATGCTCACGAACGCACCCTGCAGGCCGTTGCGCGTGGCGCTGCTGGTGACGCTGCCCGAGATGGTGCCGGTGCCTTGAGCGAGGGCGGCCGTGCCGGCGGCGGCGAGGAGGAACAGGCTCGTTGCGAGGCGCAACAGCCGGGCGAGCGGCGAGAAGCCGCGATTGGAACGGTGGTGGTTCATGGTGTCTTTGGGTTGTCGGCGGGTCAGTTGCCGCCATTGGAGTCCACAGGTGGATTGAAAGTCGATGAAAGCGCTCGGCCCGGCCAAGTCGAATGCGATCTGGTGTCTCACCCACAGCCTCACGGCTCGACGGCCACGGGGAGCCCGACCCGCGCCAACGTGAGGACCGTGAGTGCATCCCAATTCGCGAGCCGGAAGCAGCCGTGCGATTCCGTGCGCCCGACCTTCTCCGGATCGGGCGTGCCGTGAATCCCGTAGCCCGGGAGATCGAGCCCGATCCACGCGACGCCCACGGGATTGTTCGGGCCGGGCGGAATCATGAGCTTGCGACCGAGTTCGCGCGCCTCCGCGGATTCGGGAAATACCGCGGGATCGAAAGTATAGTCCGGGTCGGTCACGACCACGACCACGCGGAGTTCGCCGAGCGGACGCTTCTCGACCCGGCGTGCGATACTCACCGGGAAATGCGCGATCACGCGCGACTCGCGATCAATCACCTCAAGGACGCGTTCAGCGAGTCGAATCTCGATGCGCGCGGCGGAGCCGAGGGTGGACTTCTCGATGCGCGTAACGGCAGGTGCGCGGAATTTCGTGTCGGGAGAAATCTCATCCCAGTTTAGCTGTGGGTTGAGCCGGCGCAGAAAGGCGGGGCCGGCGTGGTAACGCTCGGCGGCAAGTTCCAACGCGGTCGCATAGGCCAGCGAGGGCTCGCGGGATTTCTCGAGCCACGTTGCAGGCACTGGTCGCAGCGATGCAAGATCATCAGCCGTGAGCGACGCTTCCACCAAGGACGGCTCATCAAGCACGAGTTTCTCGCGCGTGGCAGGGTCGAGTTCGCCACTGGATTCGAGACCTTCACGACGCTGATAGGCTTGGAGCGCGGCAACCGACTGCGGCCCGCGAATCCCGTCGATCGAACCCCCCGAAAAGCCGCGGCGCGCGAGTGCCACTTGGACGTCAAGCCAGGTGCTTGCAGCGCGGGGATAGGCGTCCGCCGTCGAGTCCGTGGTCTGCGCGCATATTACGCTGCGCGCCAGCAAGGCGAGTCCCGTCAACATAACGCGCAAATGAATAGGGCGACACGGAAACGGATGCATGTGTTCGAGGCGGAGCAGAAGGGAGCAAACAACGGAATAATGAAACTCTAACGGCATGCCGCAAAAAACGGCTCACCGGTGCCAGAGCCCTCACAATCGGGCGGCGACAGCCGGTGTCTCATTGCGACCGCCGAGTGTGAAGCGTTTCCAATAGAACCGGAAAGGCGGCTGAGATCGATGAGCCAGCAAGGAATTCCTCGGCGGTTTCCTTCCGGCCCCGCGCGCGCAAGCCGGCATAGACATGCAATTCGAATTGCCCGGCCAGCACCTCACGCAATTCGGTCAAACCGAAGGCACCCAGTAAAAACATCAATGCTTCAACCGTCGAGAATCGGCCGGCATCCTGTTGAGCGCGCAGCCAATAACGACTCGAACCGGTCATGGGCAGACTCACGGTCCGCCCCCAAGAGGCAACTTCTCGCGCCATGGCTGACGTCTCGCCCCACGCGCCATCAAGCATCACCACCTGAACCGATTCTGGCGGCACGCCATTCGGTGCTGGGCTCCCATGCGGATGCACGATCCAAAGCTCACGGCCAGCGATGCGAACTTCGTCGACTTTGAGTTCACGCTCCCGGCGCCAAACGTGGTAACGGGTTTCTGGTAACACGCGACGGATTAAGTTTCCCGTGCTACTCGGCCGGTAAACTTCGCGATGATGGGCTAACATATCGATGTGGAGCGGACAACTCAGCTCCCGAAGTCCGGCGCAGATGCACCATCTCGGGGGCTGACGGCAGCGTTCACAGCGCACGGTCGTTCCTCGCACTACGCTGCGCATGGTATGGGTTGCCAGTCGGACCGTGGCGCGCGCCAGTTACTGCGCTTGCCGGACGAACTCGATGTCGAATGTCTGCTGCATCTGCGGCTGCGTGTATTGCCCCACCAATCGATCGGTCTGCGGATCGTGTTTCAAAACATAGGTGGCACCGGGGTAGCCGACGTCGTTGAGTTCAACTACTACTTGGAGCCCCTCGCCACCCTGCATCCAAATCGCACGTGAGACACGAATTGGCTTGGGATTGAAATAGCCGGCATCGAGCACCCCGCTGATGTCGGCCCCGCGAATTTCGAGGATATACCCGCCATCAGCTCGCATCCACCGGCCAAACAATTTTCGGACGGGATCCGGGACCGTTGGTGCGACAGTCTTTGCTCCGACCGGGGTGGCAGACGGAATGACCGGTTTGTCTTCAATTTCCTGCTTCCGGCACGAAATCGTGCCGAATGTCGCCACTAAACAGCCTAACAAAACCACGCTGCGACGCCGTTTAGCCCGCGAAACGAAAATAAATTTCAGCACAGCAGCAGAAGAAGCTCCGTCATCTGAGCTGGCAAGCCCGCCGAAGCAGCCAAGCCGCAACACTCCAATTCGCCGATGAATCCCTATTTTCAGGATCTCGCATCCGCGCTTACGGGCTGAGCACCCACCGCGACAGGTTGGCGCCCACTTCCCATAGCCGTGGAAACATCGTTGCCGCGCGAAAGCGTGGCGGCCTGCCGCGCCTTTGCCCGCCGAGTGTCGACAATCTGCGTAACAAGGGCTGGAACGGTGCGGAGAATGATCTGCAGATCGAGCAGGAGCGACTTGCGCTGGGTGTATTGGACATCGAACCGAATCATCTCGTCAAAGGTCGTCCGATTTTTTCCCGATACCTGCCAGAGCCCGGTCAGGCCGGGAACCGCATTGCAACGCTCGCGTTGCGCGGTCGAATACTGGGCATACTCATAAGGAATACAGGGGCGCGGCCCAACGAGACTCATCTCGCCGCGGAGCACATTAATAATTTGCGGAAGTTCATCCAGACCCGACGCACGCAAAAGCCAACCACCGGGAATCAAACGAGAGTCTCCCTTGCCATCCAGCTTCTGCATAGGGACATTCGACCGCATCAACTGGGTAAAATAAGCCTGATGCGTGGTCACATCTGCACTGATGTGCATCGTGCGAAACTTGTAGAGCTTGAAGCGGCGGCCCATGTAACCGACCCGTTCCTGCCTAAAGAAAACCGGACCCGGGGACGCGATCGCGGTCAGAATCGAAGCCAAGAGAGTGCAGACCACGAAAAAGGGTAAGACCGCAAGGCAGCACAAGATATCCAACGAACGCTTCCAAACGGGGAGCGGAGCTAACCCGCATTTGACCGAGACCGAGGAAGACAAGCTGGCTGCTTTCATGAGTGGCACTAGGTCGATTTATGTAGCACTATTCTTTGGAGCTCCAAGGCGATAATTTGTAACAAACCCGTGTCGGCTGGAACCTAGCGGAGTTTTCGTATGGCGAGTTACAGCCTCGTGCTTCGATGCGATGAATTGTCACAAGGAATTTATTTAAACGCTATTAGCTTTATCCCAACGCTTTAAATTCACGATTTACTCTAACATATTAGCCAAAGCGACGCCATGGGCTAGCCGCCTACTGACCGAAAGGCCCATAAAACCGCACGCCCAGGTAAAAACACCTAGTCGTTTCAGTCGGCAGACCACCGACAACGAAATTTTGCCACGCCCACAGAGGAGATAAAACTAGGTGCGACGCCTATGCTCCTTCGTCGTTTTCCGACTAGCCTCAGGTAGCCCAACTGCGATCGCCGGACCTAAGCTGCACTGCACCGCGATACACACCGGGCAAAGGATCGTAGCGGAGGGCCTGCGTCGCACCGGCCTCGGAGGTAAAGTAACCCAGTAGCGTCAGCTCCTTAATCAAGCGAAAGCGATTCGCCACAGCCCCGGCGGCCCCCATCCCGGCCCGCTGTTCATAAGCGAGCAGGAGCCCCTCCCGCTCGGTTGCCGATTGGTTTTCGAAGTCTCGCCAGCCGGGCGACACCCGCATTTCCACCAAAGCCTGCCGCAATGCGTTGGTGCTTTCGGGAGCGAGGCACTCATCCGCCATAACCAAAATGAATCGCCCAATCGCGACCGCCCCGGCCCCCGGAGAACCCGGCGTCATCGGCAAGATCGTGTCGCCGATCGCGTTGAGCAGGTCTTCGTCGGCCTTACTCCAGCCCACAGGTGCGGCAAGCGCCGCCCAAGTGCGCGCCGGCAGAGCCAATCCCAACGCTGCGGCTGCGGCAAACAACCCGGATTGCCGGATAACATCACGCCGGTTCAGCTTCATAAGCTTCCCCGCTTGAGTTCATCGACGGCATGTTTGGCGGCACGCGCCGTGAGCGCCATGAACGTGAGCGACGGATTCTGGGTGCCGGTCGAGGCCATGCACGCACCGTCCGTCACAAAAACATTCGGGCACGTGTGCAACTGGTTCCAACGATTGAGCAGCGACATCTTCGGATCCCGCCCCATGCGAACTCCGCCCATTTCATGAATGTCCAAGCCCGGTGCGCGCTTGTCGTCATTCTTGGTGATTTTCTTGGCTCCAAACGCGCCCAGCATCTGTTCGCCCTGCTGCAAGAAGTCCCGCATGAGCTTCACGTCGTTGTCATGATAGTCGATCGAGGTGACGATCTGAGGCACACCCCACGCATCGACTCGTTCCGGCGAGAGCCGCACGTGATTCTCTTTTCGCGGCACCGTCTCGCCCTGCATCATCATGTAGATGCCCCAGGGGCCCGGCCGGGTGATCCTCTCCTTGAACGCTGCCCCGACTCCCGGCGTGATATTGCCTTGGGCCCAACCGGGACGCGCCGCGCTGAAGAAAACCATGTAGCCACGCTGAAAATCCGTCTCCTGTTTTCGCACGTTGCGGAAATTCGGCATCATCGGCTGCGTCGGGCGGCGGCCTGAGTAGTAGGAATCGTCGAAGCCCTCCATGTCGGCCCGCAGACTTCCGCGATAGTTGTGAAACGCCACGTAGCGGCCGAGCAATCCCGAGTCGTTACCCAAGCCCGCCGGAAAACGCCGGGATTTTGAGTTCAGCAAAATCAGGTTGGTGTTGAGACAAGCCGCATTCACGAAAATCACCCGCGCAAAAAACTCCGTCGATTGCTTCGTCAGCGCATCGACCACCCGCACGCCACTCGCCCGACCGGAGGCATCGTCGTGCAAAATCGATTCGACGACAGCGTGTGGTCGCACCGTTAAATTACCCGTGCGCGCCGCCCATGGCAGCGTTGCGGAGTTGGACGAAAAATACCCGCCAAACGGACAGCCCCGGTAGCACAGGTTGCGCGCCTGGCATTTCCCGCGCCCCTGCTCGAAATGCACCGGCTGCGGCTCGGTGAGGTGCGCGCAACGCCCCTGCACCACGCTGCGCCCGGGAAATGCCGCCATGATTTTCCCGCGCGCGTGGCTCTCGACTTCGTTCATCTCCCACGGCGGCAAAAATTCTCCGTCGGGCAACGTCTCCACGCCGTCGCGGTTGCCACTGATGCCGACAAATTTCTCCACGTGCGAATACCAAGGCGCAAGATCATCATAGCCGATCGGCCAGTCGGCGATGCCGTCGCGCACCGCTCCCTCAAAATCGAAACGACTCCACCGCTGCGTCTGCCGCGCCCAAACGAGCGATTTGCCGCCGACTTGATAGCCGCGAATCCAGTCAAACCGCTTTTCCTGCACATAGGGGTGCTCGGCATCCTTCACGAAAAAATGCTCGGTCGCCTCGTCGAACGCATAGCAGCGTTTCGCGATCGGGTTGTCGGCCACCGTCGTTTGCGGCAGGCGCCCGCGATGCGGCAAATCCCAAGGGTTCTTGAGCGCCGTCGGGTAATCCCTGAGGTGTTGCACGTCCCTCCCGCGCTCCAGCACGAGAGTCCGAAGCCCGGCGTCACACAGCTCCTTCGCCGCCCAACCACCGCTGATTCCCGAGCCGATTACGATGGCGTCATAGGTGTGCTCGCGCGCGCCTTGCGTGGTCGGGTGATTCGCCATCGTCCCAGCATCGAATGGAGCCGCCCCACAAATTCAAGCTCACCCTGCGGCCACGCCCACTCAGGTTTCCGGCGCACTCAGCGTTCGCTCGATGAAGCGCAGGATTTCGGGTCGTCCAGCCTTGGTCTTGGCTGAAGTGATAAAAATCTCCGGTGCCATCCGGTCGATCCCGCGGACGGCCTTCATAATTGCCTCCACGTTGGTGCCGACCTGCGTCGCCGAAATCTTGTCCGTCTTGGTGAAGACCAGGGCAAACGGCACCACGCAATTCCCCAGCCAACTCAGAAACTCCACGTCGATTTCCTGCGGCGGCAAGCGCGAGTCGATCAACACAAATGCCATGCGCAGGTTCTTTCGCTTCTCCAAAAAATCCGCCACTGCCTGATTGAAGCCGAACCGCTGCACCCTCGCGACTTTCGCGTAGCCGTAGCCCGGCAAATCCACGAGGCTCCAAGTCTCGTTCACCAAATAGAAATTAATCAATTGGGTCTTTCCCGGCGTGTCCGAAACTTTCGCCAAAGCACGGCGCTCGGTCAGCAGATTAATGAGCGAAGACTTTCCGACATTCGAGCGCCCGATAAAGGCGAACTCCGGCCGCGCCCAAGCCGGGCACAATTTCAAGTCGGGAGCACTCACCACAAATTCCGCGGACTTGATTTTCATGGTCTGTGGGACACGCAAAACGCCGCGCGGTCAAGAAACCCCCGCAGGTAAAAACGATCCCGCACGAACCCGTCTACTTCCGCTATCCGCGTTTGCTACCTTCGTCGGGGAGCGGGGCGCGCGGCACTTTCACCCGATGAAAGCCGACGTCGTCTTCAAAACCCTCGGTCGCTGAACGCGCGGCGAACACCAAGGTCGCCAGACACGCCACAACCAAAAACAGAAAAATCACGAGGGTTAGGGTAGCCACAAGAAAGTCCGTAGAGAGCGATTCACTCTATACACGCACATGTCCATCAAAAGTTTCATTCTTATTACAAAAGATCCGCCATCGAGCTGCAAAAGCAAATTTTCGTCCGCACAAGCGGCCGAAATTACCCTAGAATCCGACCGACCGCGTGCTCGTTTCCTTGTCAGCCGATTCGCTGGAGGCAGAGCGGTGCCCCATCACGTCCGCGCTTCCCGCCACTTTTCGGAAGTCCAACACTGATCTCCGTTCCCTCTCGTCCTTCACACCCACTGACTCATCACAAAAAAACCCGACCGTGCGTCGCCTAAACACTGACGCAACCTAACATGTCAGCCCAACTATCGACCGTCGCGTCCTGCCCACGTTAAACCTCAAAACAGTATGCCAACTAACATTTTTCCGTTTCCTGCGTCGCCCGGATTCTTCCTCGGCCGCACCGTCGTGCGCTGGGGCATCATCGGGTGCGGGGATGTCACCGAGGTGAAGAGCGGACCGGGCTTCCGTCTGGCCAACGGCTCCGCCCTCGTGGCCGTGATGCGCCGCGACGCCGCCAAGGCCGCTGACTACGCCAAACGCCACGGCGTGCCGCGTTGGTATGACCGCGCCGACGCACTCATCGCCGATCCCGAGGTGGACGCAGTTTACATCGCGACGCCGCCCGACGCACATCTCGCCTGCGCCTTGAAGGTTGCGGCTGCGGGCAAACCCGCCTACGTCGAAAAACCGATGGCGCGCCACACGCCCGAGTGCGACGCGATGGTGCGCGTCTTTGCGGCGGCGCGCCTGCCGCTCTTCGTCGCCTACTATCGACGCCGACTGCCGCGCTTCCTGTTGGTGAAGGAATTGCTCGAACAATCGGCGATCGGCCGCGTGACCGGTGTGAGATACGTGCAGTCGGAGCCATTTCATCGCAAGGACGCCGGCTGGCGCATCAATGCTACGACCGCGGGGGCGGGGCATTTTCTCGATGTCGGTTCGCACACGCTCGACCTGATGGATTTCTTTTTTGGCCCCCTGCGCGATGTCGCCGGGACCGCCGCCAACTTTGCCTCAGACTACGCGCCGGAGGACACCGTCGCGATGTCGTTCCGCACGGAGAACGGCATTCCCGGCGCTGCGACCTGGAATTTTGCGGCAGGCGTGCATCGCGACAATTTCTGCATCACCGGCACCGACGGCCAAATTGAGTTTCCGGTTTTCGATTCCGGCCCGGTGACCATCGAGAACACCGCCGGCACCCGCAGCGTCACTCCCGAGCACCCGCCGCACGTCGCCCAACCGCTCATCCAAACGATCGTCGACGATTTGCTGGGGCGCGGCACCTGCCCCAGCACGGGGGAAAGCGCGCGGCGCACGAGTCGGGTCATGGATGCAGTGCTGCACGATTACTACGGCGGACGAGAGGATGAATTTTGGAACCGGGCGGAAACTTGGCCGGGCCGAAGGAAATAGTTCCACGTCCCGCCCCCGGCTGCCAACCGTCAGTCGCGCCGTGAGGGAAACGCTTGAGGCACTCCAGCGATTCCACACCGTCGCCCCAGTGCCCTCGCAATCCGAAGATGATGCCGCCACGGCGGCACCCGAAGACTCGGCGCGCCAACGGCCGCTCGCGGAGTTTCGCGCCCAACCGCGGCGGTTGAAGACTCATCCCGCGGAGCACGCCGTGCTGCTCGTCGTCGCGGCCCACCTCGTTTTTCTTCCCTGGGCGCTCGGCACGATGCACCCGTGGGCGCAGTTCATCAGCGCCGGCTTGGCGGTGGCGGGTTTCGCGCTGGCACTGTTGCCACGTCCCTACACCGAGGAGCATACCTCCGAACAACCGTTTCGCCTCAACACCTGGCCCAAACTGATCCGGTTTCCCATTTTCTGGATCGGGCTCGCGCTGCTCGGCTATGTCGCGGTGCAGGGATTGAATCCCGCGTGGGCCTATCGCACCGACGGAAAAAATTGGTGGATGGCCGCCATCCCGCATCACGCGTGGCTGCCCGCGGGCGTGAGCGCGCCCTTCGAGCACTGGAACCAGTGGCACCTGCTGCTCATCTACGCGTCCGCGTGGCTCACCGTCTGCACGATCTGGATCGCGTGCACGCGGCGGCGCACGCTCCGCCATCTGCTGATCATCGTGGCGCTCAACGGCACGCTGCTCGCGCTGTTCGGCGTGCTGCAACAACAGCTCGGCAACGGGAAAATTTTCTCGGTCATCGTTTCGCCCAGCCTTTTTCCCTTCGCCAGTTTCATCTACAAGAATCACGCCGGCGCTTATCTGAATCTTACGCTCGCGGTGGCCGGCGGTCTCGCGGGCTGGTATCACGTGCGCGGCGCACGCCGACTGCAAAAATCTGATCCCGGCCCCGTGTTCGCGTTTTTCGCGCTCTGCATCGCCATCGGTGTGATCGCGAGCCTGGCCCGCGGCGCCACCGTCGCAATGCTTGGCTTCGGGCTTGTGGGCGCGGTCGCCTTCATCGTTCACCAATTTCGCGCGCCGCGCGCCAGCCGCCGCCCCCTCGTCACCGCGGCCATGCTCCTTGTGTTCGGAGCCTTTTTGGCGACTGGCGTTTTCGCCCTCCGCTCCCGCGACGTGCTGAGTCGGCTGGCCAAGGGCGTAACGCAGGAGGACACCGCGCTGGCCGTGCGCCAGCTCGCCACCACCGCAGCCCTTGAGATGCTCGACGACCATTGGGCGCGTGGCGTGGGCGCGGGCAGTTTCCATTTTCTTTTCCCCACCTATCAAGCGCGGCACCCGGAACTCTACGTGAGAAACGGCGAACAAAGATATTGGGAGCATGCGCACAACGACCTCGTGCAGTTTCCCATCGAGCTGGGCGCGATCGGCATTGGTCTTCTTTTTCTCATCGCCGGCTACTGGATCCGCTCGCTGCTCCGCGATCGGTTCTGGCGCAGTCCACTCAGTGCGGCCGCCGCAACCGGCGTAGGGCTGACGCTGGCCGGTGCGTGGTGGGATTTTCCGTTTCAATGTCCCGCGATCCTAACGACATGGTGCGTCCTCTGGGCTGCCGCGGCGATGTGGCCGCGCTTCGAGGAAAAATCCTGATCAACTCCGGCCATCGCTCCCGTCACTCTAGGAATGGCGTATATTCCGGCACGAGCCGCTTCAGGATCGCTTTGAGCTGGTTGCCGTCGAGTTCGTAGAGGCGGCGCTCCAGCTCGCGGATGCCCGACTCGCTGAACATCGCGTTGCTCGTGAAGCGCATCACCCGCGGATGATTGGTCGGCGCGTGGCTCTCGGTCTGATGCCGCAGCTCCTCGAAAAGTTTTTCCCCGGGCTTGAGGCCGGTAAACTTGATCTCGATATCGTGCCCGAGCCTCAACCCGCTCAACTCAATCATCTGCCGCGCGAGGTCCACGATCTTAACCGGCTGCCCCATATCGAGGACGAAGATTTCGCCGCCATCGCCCAACACGAAACTCTGCAACACGAGCCCGACCGCCTCGGGGATCGTCATGAAATAGCGCGTCACGTCCGGGTGCGTGACCGTCACGGGACCGCCGGCGGCGATTTGTTTTCGGAAGATCGGCACGACGCTGCCCGAGGAGCCGAGGACGTTGCCGAAGCGCACCGCCATGAATTTCGTCCTCGACGGTTTCCAGCCATCGGCAGTCATCTTGCCTTCTTTCGTCGCCGGCTCGGCCGAAGCCGCCATCGCCATGAGCTGAATTTCCGCGAGCCGTTTCGTCGCGCCCATCACGCTCGTCGGATTGATCGCCTTGTCGGTCGAAATGAGCACGAACGCATCCACGGCGTGCGCCGCCGCGATGCCCGCGAGTTGACGCGTGCCGAGCACATTATTGCGGATCGCCTCGGCGGGCTGGCGTTCCATCAGGTAAACGTGCTTGTGCGCCGCCGCGTGAAACACGACCTCCGGCCGATAGCGCGCGAAAATAAATTCCATCCGTTCGCGATCGAGGATGTCGCCGACCAACGCGACAATCACGCCGCCGAAACCCAGCTCGTTCAACTCCTGCTCCGCGAGAAACAGCGCGGCTTCGCTCTGTTCGACCAGCAACAGCCGCTTCGGATGCAGTGCGCCGATCTGCCGGCACAGTTCGCCGCCAATGCTGCCGCCCGCGCCCGTCACCATGATGCAGCGCCCTTCGATGCGGTGTCGGATGCCGGCCGCATCGAGGTTCACGGCCTCGCGCCCCAGCAAATCCTCGACCTCCACCGGCCGGATGCGCGTCGCCTTCACGCGCCCCGATGCGAGTTCCTCCAGCGACGGCAGGGTCTCCACCTTCAGGCCGCGTTGCGCAAAGAGCATGACGATTTCGCGCACGCGCTTGGCCGGTGCCGAGGGCATTGCAATGATCGCCTTCGCAAACGCCACGTCATGCCGCGCCTCGTCGATCGTTTCCGGCCGGCCGGCCACCGGCACGCCGTGCACCAGGTTGCCATGCTTCCCCGGATCATCATCGAAAAATACCACTGGACGAAATCCCCGCGAAGGCGCGTTGATGAATTCCTTCGCCAGCGAGGCCCCGGCATCGCCCGCGCCAATAATCGCGATGCGCTGCTCCGGCGCGCCCGGGATCGCGCGCTTCGCTCCGCTGAGTCGTTCGCGATAAAGCCGCGTGCCGATGCGCCCGAGGCAGAGCGCCCCAAGACAGAGCATTAAATCGGTCAGCAGCACCCCGCGCGGCGGTGCCACATCGATCAAGCCAATCATGCGGATGAACAGCAGCGCCGCACTCGAAGCCAGCATCGCCCAAATCAGCCGCAGCAGATCCGGGATGCTAAAATAGGTCATCAGGCTTCCGAGCTGACGCGCGAGCACGAGCGCCACGAGTTTCACCCCGACCACAATCGCGATGAGGCGCAGGCGTTCCTGCTGGTAGGAATCGGGGACGATGAACTCGAAGCGAATTTCGTAGGCCAGAAAGAAACTCGCCGCGATTACCCCCGCGTAGAGCAGCGCCAGGATTACCGTGCGTCGGTTCTGCGACCAATCGACCATCGGATTGCGAGGGGTCGGAGGCATCAACGCGAAGGTTGGCGGGGCGATCCGCTGGGGTTGAACTCCGGCATCGTCGCCGCGCCCTCGGCGCTCACGCCGCTGCGCGCCAGCACGGCCTTGATCGTGAGAACCATGATTTTCAGATCGAGCCAGAATCCGTGGGTCTCCACGTAGCGCACGTCCCACGCGAATTTTTCTTCCCACGTGAGTCCGTTGCGGCCCATCACCTGCGCGAGGCCCGTGAGCCCCGGGCGGACTTCATGGCGACGCGCCTGCCGCGGCGAATAACGCGCCAAGTATTGGACGAGGAGCGGTCGCGGTCCAACGAGGCTCATGTCGCCGCGCAGCACATTCCACAGCTCCGGCAACTCGTCCAACGACGTCGCGCGCAGCCACCGTCCAAACGGCGTGAGCCGCTCTGCATCGGTCAACAGCCGCCCAGCCTCATCGCGCGCATCGCGCATGGAACGAAATTTCACCAATTCAAAAATTCGCGCGCCGAGTCCCGGTCGCTCCTGCCGAAAAAAAACCGGCGATCCCAATCGAGTGCGCACCAGCAGCGCCACGATTCCCAACAAGGGAACCCACAGCGGCGCGGTGACAATCACCACGATGAGGTCGAAGGCGCGTTTGATCATCGCACGTCCCGCCATTTGCACCGGCCGCGGTCGGCCATGGCGAGCAATCCTTACGTAATCACCGCAGCGCGGCGGGAAAAGCCCCGAGTTTTACCTCCGCTTCGCAGCGGCCCTCACCGCCGCGACGACACGCTCAAGGTCGGCGGGCTGCAGATTCGAGCCGGAGGGTAGGCACAGGCCGCGCTCGAAAAGTCGCTCCGCCACACTGCCACCGTAGGTTTCGCAACCGGCAAACACCGGCTGCAAGTGCATCGGTTTCCACACGGGCCGGGCCTCGATGTTCTCCAGTTCCAGCGCCTGTCGCAATGCCTCACGATCCGCCCCGAAGGCGGCGGGATCGATTTGGATGCATGTCAGCCAGCGCGTGCTGCGACCCCACGGTGCTTCGGGCATGAACGTGATGCCTGGCACGTCGGCGAGGGCGCGCCGGTAAGTTTCGCAATTCGCCCGACGCGCCCGCACCCGCTCGTCGAGCACACGCAATTGCCCGCGGCCGATGGCGGCGAGCACGTTGCTCATGCGATAATTAAAACCGAGTTCCGAGTGCTGGTAGTGCGGCGCCGGATCGCGCGCCTGCGTCGCCCAATAACGCGCCTTCTCGATTAGCTGCGCGTCGTTGGAGACGAGCATGCCACCACCTGACGCCGTAATGATCTTGTTGCCGTTGAAGGAGTGCACCCCGCAGAGCCCGAACGATCCCGGCGCTTTGCCACCGTAGGTCGCACCGAGCGCCTCCGCCGCATCCTCGATCAGCGGGAGGCCGTGGCGCGCACACGTCGCCGCGATGGGCGCGATGTCGGCGCTCTGTCCGTAGATGTGCACGAGCACGACTGCCTTCAGCCGCCGCCCGCGTTTGATCCGATCCTCGACGGCTTCGGCGAGGAGGGCGGGCGCCATGTTCCAAGACTGCTCCTCGCAGTCGACGAACACGGGCTTCGCGCGCTCGTAGAGCACGGGGTTGATCGTCGCGGAAAACGTCAGCGTCGGACAGATCACCTCGTCACCAGGCTGCAAATTCAGCCAGCGCATCGCGAGGTGCAGCGCCGCCGTGCCGGAGGAAAGCGCCGCGGCGTCGGCCGCGCCCACGCGGGCGGCGAATTCCTGCTCAAACGCATCCACGTGCGGTCCAAGGGGCGCGATCCAGTTCGACGCGAAGGCCTCGGTCACGAGCCGCAACTCGTCGCCGCCCATGTGCGGTGACGAAAGATAAACTCGGGGTTTGGAGTTAGGCATGTGGTTCGAAACTAAATCTATCGCGTCCCGCGTCAGGCGTCGCGCGGCGCGGCCAAGCCGAGTTCAGCGAGCGCCGCGAGCAGCTCGTGCCAGCCCGCCTCGTTGGCCAAACGTTCAAACGGCACCGTGCTCGATACCCGGATGAAATACTGCTCCTGACTGCCCGAGAGCGCATAAGACACTGCGTCGCGCCACCAGCGGAAGCCATCGGGCCGGGCATTGAGACGGTCGCCGTAATCATAGAGCCGCTTGCCCACGAGATGCCAGTAAAGCACATGCTCGCGGTGCTCACTCGCTCCCGGTGCGCGAAACAACCGCCACTGCGCCGCCCGCAAAGCGGTGTTCGGCGTGGCGACAGTTTCGTGGAAACGACTCTCCAAACACGTCCAACCATTCTCCGTCCAGCAGCGGTCCGGGGTATGCGAAGCGACTCTTTGCACCGGCATCCGACTCGGCGCCCAGTAGGCCACATAGACGCCGACCGTCGCACCGTTGCGCCGGTAAAGCCGGTAAACGTAATCGTCGTAATTCAGCGTGCGCTCCACGGCGGATTTCACCGACTCGTTCGGCCCCAAGGGCTCATCCTGCACCGTCCAGCCCGCGAGCGTGGCCGGAATCTGCTTCTTGAGATCGACCGGCCGGCTCGATCGTTGGCGCTCGCCATCATGCACGCCGCGCAAACGCACGAATTGCAAAGCGGCCCCCGCCAGCAAGACGACGGCCGCAACGATCAGGATAACCCGCGATTTCATCGCGCGCTAAAGTTCATGCGATGCGCCGCGCTGGCACCCCAAACACCTTGGCCCCGGGCTCCACATTTCCAACGATCACCGAGCCGGCGCAGAGGTAAGCTCTATCTCCGATGCTCACGCCAGGCACGACGACCACATGGCTCCCTAAAAAAACTTCGCGCCCGACCACCACTCCAGCCGTGAGGTCGCAATGGCAGTTGATCTGGGTCCAGTCACCCACCTCCGCATCGTGATCAACGGTGGAGTTGAGATTCACCACCACGCCGCGACCGAGCCGGTTGTTAGCGGAGACGACGGAATTGGGGCACAGAATCACGCCGTCGGCCAAATCGACGTTATGGCCGAGCACCACGGAGCGGTGAATAACGCGCGCAAATTTCCCGCCCCGCGCCGCGATGAGTTCGGAGCATTGGCGCTTCACCGCTGGCACGCCGAGCGCACAGATGAAGATTTCGTCGGCGGCGGGCTGGTAGTCGGCGATTTTGCCGAGCAATTTTCCTGGCGACGGGCGCTTCGCCAGCGCGTCGAGATTATCGTCGATGAAGCCCTTAATTTCCCAATCGCGGCCCCTCTGCACGGACTGCTCGGCCCAAGCCAAGACTTCGCGACCAAAGCCGCCCGCACCGATAATGACGAGTTTTGGCAATGCACCCATGGTTTAGATTGTCGCCGTGTCCACACACAGATTCTGCCTAGTCACGAAGGCGGCACCTCGACCGCAACCGACCCAAGCTTGATCACGGAGCTCAGCGAGGAGGGCTCGCGGCTCACGCCGAAAGCGTTCCAGCCGCCGGACAGAACGGCTCTCGCCAACGTGAGGCGGAGCCCAGGCGAGACGCGGGTGAGGAGCGTGTTTCCGCTCAGCCCTGCGGAAATTTCCCTGTGCCGGTCGTGCGATCGGGTCCACGAAGCAAATCATCCGAGGAACTTTATGCGGTTGCAATCGCTCACCTGAAATTCGCGCAGCGCGCTCAGAGCGCGCGGTCTTCGTGCAGCCGGAACCCGCACGCCAGCCTGATGGCCGGCGGCTGCTTCTTGTCGGCGAGCAGGGTATCGATGAGACGAATGGGCGGAATTCAGGCATCAAAACTCAGGCTTTGCGGTCGGCGGCGAAGATGCCCGCATAAAATTCCGCGAGACCCTCGGTGATGCGCCGTTCGGGGAAGAGCCGCTCAGTCCGGGCGCGCGCCTCGCTGCCCAGCTTACCCGCAAGGCCGGGCTCCGCGACGAAGCGCGCCAGTAATCGCGTGAGCCCCGCGATGTCGCCCGGCGGATGTAACAGGCCGGTGCGCCCGTCTTCGATGGCATCGGACACCCCATAGATTTTCGACGCCACGGCCGGGCAACCACACGCCGCCGCCTCGATGATCACGTTGCCAAAACCTTCGCGATGGCTCGGCAGGCACAGCACATCGGCGGCGGCGAAATATCGCTCGGGTTGAGCCGTCACACCGACGAACCGGACCCGATCCGCGCACGTTGCAAGCGTGGCCTTCAGCGCAGGCTGCAAATTTTCCTCGTCGGGTCCGATGAACGCGAGATGCACGTGGGCGTGCGCTAAAGCCAATTCGCGGAACGCCTGGGCCAACTCGCCCACGCCCTTGTCGCGCTTCAGTCGGCCCAGAAAAAGAAACAACCGCGCCTCAGCCGCGACGCCCAGCGAGGCCCGCACCTCGCCCCGCGCAATCGGATCAGGTTTAAACCGATCCAGATTCACGCCGCAGATCGAGCCATCGCCGATCACGGCAACGCGAGCGCGCGGCACGATCCCCATCGCGACGAGAAACTCCGCCTGCGACGGGCTGTCCGCCAACAAGTGCGTCGCGGCGCGCACCATGAGTCGATCCAGCCGCTGCAAGAACCACCGCGCCAATCCGCGTTTCGTCGCCCACACCTGACCCGTGAAGGTATGCACGCGGACGCGGACGCCCGCCCGCCGCGCCGCCAACATCGCAATCAGGCCGGCCTTCGGCGTGAACGAATGCACCGCATCGAAACGCTCCGCGCAAAACAACGTCACCAGTTGCCGCAACGCCGCCAGATCACGGAGCGGGCTGATGTTTCGCGCCAGCGGCACCGAATAAAAACTCGCCGACACGAAATCCGCGGTGCGCGGCCGACCATTGGCCACGACCGACACCGCATAGTCCGCGCTCAGCCGCACCGCGTGCGGCGCGAGAAACGCATCAAAGGTCGCGGGCTCCGCGCAGACGAGACAGATGCGTTTACGAGCCATGGGAGGCGGCGGCCGAGCCGGGCCGCGGAAAACGTTGCGCGCACTCGGCGATGAACGCGCGGCCGGCGGAATCAATGGCGCCCTCGTCATGGTTCGCGCGCAGGGCAAGGGTCCGGCGATACGCCTTGGGAAAGGGGAGGAACGGCAGCAGTCCGATCATCTTGAAATATCGCGCCAGCCTCGCCCGAGCGAGCGCCGGACTCCGCGGCAACACTCCTTGCCGCGACAGGGTGCGCCATTGTTTCAGCGCATAGTGATGACTCCAAAAAGCCGCGACCGGGCCGATGCTCGCATTCTCGTGGTAAGCGTAAAGGGGCTCCTCGCAGCAGCGACCGCGCCGCGTGTTGGCCATCGTCAGAACCATCGTCTGATCCTCCGCCCAGCGATGCGCGGGATAACCGGTCGCACGCAACAAATTCGCCTCGCCGCATAACGTCGCATGCGGAAAAGCCCGCGGTTCGCTGCGGCCCGAACACCCCCGCACGCCGGTGACGCGATAATCATGATCGATGAGCACCAAGGCCGAGCAGAGAAAATCGAAACCTTGCGCGCGGGCCTCGTCCGCCCGCGCCAGCCGCTCGGGCAACGAAAAGTCGTCGGCATCTTGGACCGCCAACCAACGTCCCCTCGCTTGCTGCAACGCAAAATCGCGGGCCACGCCGCGGCCCTGATTTTTCCCGAAACGATGGTAGCGGATGCGCTCGTCACCCAAACCGGCGATCAACTCGGCCGTGCCATCCGTTGAGGCATCATCGACCACCACCCACTCCCAGTCCGGGATCGTCTGGCGCGTGAGCGACCAGTGGCAGCGCCGTAGATACGAGGCGCATTGGTATGTCGCCGTGATGAACGAAAAGGCGGGGGGGGCGTTCATTCGCTCGCGGCCGCTCGGCCGCTCGGCTGAAGAAATTCGTCCAGCACTTGTCCAAATCTCCGGCGAAATGCGTCGAAGGTGAAATCGCGCCGCCACCGCTCCTGCCCGGCGAGTCCCATCCGTCGGGCTTCGTCGGGACGTGCCAGCAAGTGACAAAGTTTGCCCGCGAGATCGCCGGGCTGGTCGAGATTGGCGAGCAAGCCAGTGCGTCCGGATTCTACTACTTCGGCCCCGGCATCATGCACCGAGGCAATAACCGGCAGCCCGTGCCGCATCGCTTCGACATAAACCAAGCCGAAACCCTCGCCGCGGCTCGGTAACGCAAAGACCGACGCGGCCTGATAACGCGCCGCGAGTTCGTCTTCCGGCACGAAGCCGAGGAAATGGACGCGATGCGCCACATTCCGCTCGTGCGCCAGTTGCCTGAGCTGCGGCACCAGCCCGCCGCGACCGACGATTTCCAGCCGAGCATCTGGATGCCGGGCCAGCACTTCCGGCCACGCTGCGATCAGCTCGCGGTGCCCTTTGTAGTCCTCACGCGGTTGCATTCGCCCCACGACCAGCACCACTGGCGCGCGCGCTGCCGGCGCTGGCACCGACTCAACTTCGGCCGAAGTTTCCGTCCCCAGCCAGCAGACTCGCGCTCGACTAAAACCACGGTGGCATTGCTCCGCCCGGTCGCGGGTGTGCCGAGAATTCGCCACGAGTAGGTTGGCCCGCCGGCAAGCCGCGATGCTCCCGCGCCGTGCATTTTCCCATACCTCGATGCCATGGAGAAAAATCATGCACGGCCGCCGGCCCGCCGGCACCAGGTGGCGATGGATCTTCGCGTAATACGCCGCGTCGTAGATAAAGAAACCCGGGCGCAGCATCGCCCGCCACAGACCCAGCGAAAACCGGATCCTCGAACCCCCGTAGTAGCGACGCGGCCGGGAGCCCGGTGCATCGGACGCCGGCGGAGCTGTGTCCGAAAAAACATGGAACTCGGGGGCGCAGGCAGCCGCGCTTTCCTCCAACACGCGCGCAATCATCCGATCGACGCGGGCGATACCGCCGTTTCCCGCCGTGAGGGACTCGCAGGCAAAGACAATTCGCGGCCGAGGCATGTTCAGATCAAGGACGATGGGAGCGCGGCGGCAGCTCCTCCCGCGGGGTGATTTTCGCCGTGAAAAAGAATTTTCCCGCCAGATAAAATAAACCGCCCCATAGTATCACCTGCATGGCGAGATAGCGCAGGTTGTAGAAGAAGCCGTAGACACTCATCTTGTCGTAGGACGAGCCCAGCAAAATTGCCAAGAGCGCGAGCACGTAGTGCGGCTGATCGCGGAAAACCTGCCGAATGATACGCTCCAGTGCACCCCACAAAGCGCAGAGAGTTCCGGCCAGCAGCACCACGCCCCAGGGCCCGCCGCGCGACCAACCGTCGGCCAAGAGCGGAAACGGCACCGAGCCGCCGACTGAGACGGAGAAACCATAAATCTTAGCCGTGCCGATGCCGAATTCGCGCTCAAGGCTTTCGTCGAGATATTCCGTCCCATCGCGAAAGAGTGTCGACTGGTTCATGAAGCGCAGCTCCGTCCCGAAATCGGCCCAGCCGCGAAACGGCACCCGTTCGGGCGAGAAATCGAGCGCCACGAAATTACTCCACATGATCATACGCTCGATGCCACGGGCGAGCGTTGCGACGACGTTGTCCCTGCCCGTCGAGTCACCCATCAGCCGCCGCATCTCGCTGGCCCGTGCCAATACATCGCGCTCGAAGTCAGCGGTGCCTTCCTTGCGCACACTTTCGATCCGCGCACTAACGTAGAACGCCGGGACGGCCAACACCAGTGCGACGATTCCCGCCCACGCGCGCGCGCGTCGCGACAAGGTGAACCACGCCCCGAGGCCAAAAAACACCAGCGGCAGAAACAGCAGGGAACGTGATCCCGCCGACAGGGCGAACAGGCCGCCGATAATCATCGCTCCGGCAAAAATCGATGTCGCCACCCGGTATCGCCGCCAGCACAGCCCGATCAACAGCGGCGTCATGTAGAATGAGAGGTGGAAATAGATGATGGTCGGAGTCAGGTAAGGCACCCGCACGAACACCGTGCCGACAAAATAAAGCACCAAGCCAATCGCAAACGCCCCAAGAGTGAATTCTAAAACCGGGATCCGCTGGCGATTGACCTGTTCCAACAGCGCGATCGTGCCGGGATTTCTCCGGCTGCTACACAGCCAGCCGCAAAGCAACGCCACGAGCGGAATAATGGTCTGACCCAGCGCAACGGCGAACGGCGCGTCATTGAAATTCAACGCCACCTCCGGGCCGATCTGGATGAGCGTCGAACCGACCAGAATCAGATAGAAAGCTAGCCACAGACACTGCATCAGGAAAAACACGGCGATGCCGCCGAGCAGAACTTGATCGCGCAGCCGCCGGTAGAAAATCCGGATAATCCAGGCGTTGATTCCCACCGCGAGGACGAGCGCCACCCCGAGCT
>JANOAF010000393.1:0-6927 GCA_031411015.1 Opitutaceae bacterium
CCGACCGCCCACAAAGGATTTCCGCACGACGTGCTCGCCTACGATCCGAAGTCGGATGCGTGGACGCGGGCCGGTGACGTGCCGTTTTCGCTCGTGACGACGACCCTCGCCCAGTGGCGCGGGAAAATTGTCATCCCCGGCGGCGAAACGCGCCCGGGGGTGCGCTCACCACTGGTGTGGGCGGCGGAATTCAAGTAGGGCAAGGTCTTCGACCTGCCCATCGGAAGTCTCAACGCGTGAAAGAGCGGGTCACAGACCCGCCCTACTTTGCGCCGATGCGCGCGACGGGCGGTTTTTGTGCCTTACGGCTTCGCCTCAAGCCACTCGAGGTTGAAGCGGGCGGCGACGATTTTTTTGTCACCTTCGTAGAGGCAGAGCACGGAGCCGTCGGGCAGCACGGCGAGATCGGAGTAGGCGCTGAGGCCGGGCTCGAGCGTCTTGGTCACGGGCCAGGTCTGACCGTCGTCGCGGCTGAGTTTGATCGAAAGGTTCTGGCGCTTGCCGCGACCGCCGGGGATTTCCTGGCCGGCGGCATCACGGGGCAGCGTGTGCGGATTGGAGTAAATCTGCGTCCCGGGTTTCGACGGATGGGCGACGATACTCGCCATGCACACCGGCTCCCAGAGTTGGTCGTGAAATTTAGGCTGGCTCCATCCTGTGGCGCCGTTGGGGCTGACCGTGATAATTTTCCGGTTCGCTTTCGACACGCTGCGCGAGACGAGCATCACGCCGCCCTCGGCGAGCGTGGTCAGCATCGTCTCATTCGGGCTGCTGAACTCGCCGGTGTTCGGCACGGCGAGGTCGCCGGCCTGCCAGGTGCGACCGTGATCGTCGCTGTAGATGGTCGCGGCGGCGGACGGGCCGTGGTCACCCACTTTGCCAAACGCGAGCCAGATGGAAACGACGAGGCGGCCGCTCGGAAGTTGGATGCCGTGACCGGGACCGGTGGCGATGACCTTCCAGTCGTAGTGGCGGCGAAACGGTTCAAAGATCGCGGTGATGTCGACGGGCTTGGTCCACGTCACGCCGTCGTCGGTGCTGCGCATCGAAAAGCAGCGCGCGTAATTGATGCAGTAGAGAAACTCGATCGCGCCCGTCGTGCGGTCGACGATGGCGACCGGGTTATTGACGGTCTGTTCGTGTTCGCCGCCGGACTTCTTGCGGGGGTTGCCCTCGATGCGTCCGCCGACGTGGGCGATCGACTTGGGCGCGTCCCATGTTTTGCCGCCGTCGATGGAGCGTCGCAGATGAATCTCAATCTCGCCCCAGTCGGACCCGCTGTTCCGGCGGGCTTCGCAGTAGGCGAGGACCGTGCCCTTCGCGGTGACGACGACGCCGGGAATCCGATACAGCGCGATGCCGTTCATTCCCGCAGGGAAAACATCGCTGCGCTCAAGCAACGGCGCGGCGCGGAGGACGCAGGAAACTAGGATGAAGGGGAGGAAAATAAAGCGCATGAGTTTTGAGTGAGTGTTATTGCAGGATTGTAGGGCGGGGTCGCCGAACCCTGCCGTTCGTGGCTCGCAGGTGCCCCGACGGGGTTCGGCGCCCCCGCCCGACAACGAGGCGATCAGAAATTTCCGCGCACGCCAACGTTGGTGTAGAAACCGAGTTCCTGCCAGCGGGTCGGCTTGGCATAGTCGGGAGTCGTGGGCGAGTAGCGCTGGAGGTTCTGCGTGAAACCGCCCCAGTCGACGAGAGAGGCGTAGAGCCCGTAGCGTCGCGTGAGACTGTAGGTGGCGTTCACGCCGATGCGCGTGCGCTTGGCCTGATAGTTGAAGGTGTTGGGCGCGACGGTGGCGCTCGCGGCGACGGCGCCCGTGTTCACATCGCCGGAGTAGCTGATCGTCCATTTGAGGCCGAGGCGGCCGCGGGCGAAATTGAAGCCGCCGGAGAGCGACTTCGGGTTGTAGCCCGAAAAGTCGGAGGTGCGCGCGCCGCTGAGGGAGAGCTTGGTGGCGTTGACGAAGACTTGGAGTCCGCGCGCCCAATGCGGAAGGAACGTGAGCGACTGGCGGTAGTTAAACTCGACGCCCTTAATCCTCGCGTCGCCACCGTTCGCTAGCGTGGTGACATTGTAGCTGAGCAACGACTGGTCGCTTTCGAGGCCGTAGAGTTCGAGCAGTGCGGGCGTGGCAGCCGTGGTCACGGAGGTGAAGAAGTCCTTGATCTCTTTCTGGAATACGCCGAGGGAGCCGAAGCCATCCTTGATCTGGTAGCTCTCGATCGAGAGGTCGTAGCTTTTGGCGCTCCACGGTTTCAGGCCGGAGTTGTTGACGGTGATGACAGGATTGGCGGCCGAGGCGTCGGAGATGGTGGTGCTCGGAATGATATTGTTGAGGTTGGGGCGGCCGAGCGTTTGCGCGTAGGCGGCGCGGATGAGGAGATTTTCCGTGAGGTTGTAGGACGCGTTCAGGCTCGGGTAAAAGCCGCTGTAGTCTTGGTCGGAGGTGGCCGCGCGCTCCTGATAGCGGAGTTTGCGGAGGGTGAGCGCATCGCCCGGCCGCAGCACGGGCTGGGTGCCCGCCACGTTGGGATTGCCGTCGACGAGGGTGCCGTTGGCGTTGCGCTGGTATTGGGCGTTGATGTCGTTGCGCGGACCGCTGCCTTTGTCGTGCGTGCGTTCGAAGCGCACGCCGCCGACGAGCCAAAGCCGGTTGTTGAACAGCCGCACATCGGCGCGCAAGTAGGCGGCGGCGATCTGCTCGGAAAGCGCGCGCGAGTTGGTGACGTAGTCCTGCCAGATTTGCGCGTCGTCCGTTACGAACCACGACGGGCTTTTCTGGTAAAGCTCGTAGAGTTTTTTACCGCTGATCCAGCGGACTTTTTTGCCGTAGAGGTTCGGGGCGTCGTCGTTGTAAGCGTTGTCGAAGACGTCGAAATTCTTGGCTTGGCGCGAGGCGGCGTCGGTGGCGCCGCTGGGGCGGAAGGTCCACGTCTTCGGGTTGCGGCGCTGGTCGTTTTGAATGGTGTCGACGAGCCCGCCGACTTTCAGCGTGAAGGGAATGGGGCCGAGAAAGTCACGCGCGAGGTCGAGTTTGAAGTTGTAGCGCTGGGTGTTCCAGTCGGGCTGGTTGGTGTTGCCGCTGACGATGGAGTAATTGCCGCCGTCGTAGACGTCGACGGGCGCGCCGGTCGCAGTGGTGGCCGAGTAACTCGTGGGAATCGTGCCGCCGGAACTCGGGATACCGTCGCCGCGGAGGATGACGTTGGCGATGGTGGCGGGAGTGACGTTGAAGAAACCGGCGTCGATGTCCCAACGATCGGTTCCGGAGGTCGAGTAGTAGCTGCCGAAGTCGAGGCGCCACGTATCGCCACGGTGCTTGTATTTGAAGTTATAGAGCTTGGTCTGCGTGAGGATGTCCACGTTCTCGCCGCTGCCGTTCATGGTGACGGTGCCGACTGCAGTGGACGCGCCTTGCGTGAACGTCGGGCCGCCCGTCGCGCCGGCGCCGTAGCCGAACCCGAGCACACTGCGCGTGATGGGAAGAGCGTAGCTGCGATATTGGGCGCTGACGGAGAACGTGTTGATCTGCTTCACGCGCCAATCGATGCCGATCTGGCCCTGGAGGGTGCGGAATTGTTGGGCGAGGCTGTTCCACTGGCTGGTGGTTTGGACGAGGCGAACCTGATCCCATGTCGGGCTCTCGTCGGTATCCTTGGTGCCCGTCTCCATCGGCTTGGCGCGCCACGTGCGCGATCCGCCGATCGTGATCGCGAGGTCGCGATTGACGGGGCGGAGATAGCTGAAGTCGAACGACGGCAGGATGTATTTCGACGACGTGACGCCAGAGGCGTTGCGCGGGCCGCCGTCGAAGGTCGGGCCGTTGCGGTTGTGAAACATCGTGTAGGCGTTGAAGGAGAACTTCGGAACCTTGGACTCGAAGCCGCTGCGCGTGATCAAGTTAATCGAACCACCGAGACCGCTGGCGGGCATGTCGGGCGTGGGCACCTTGGTAATTTCGACGCGGGAGACGTTATTGAACGGCACCTCGCGCAGATCGAGCGCGCGGCTGTTGCCGTTAAAGGTCCCGGTCGTCTCAGCGCCGTCGATGGTGAGGCCGGTGTTATTGCCGGGGAAGCCACGCATCGCAACCGTGGTGGGCTCAGCGCCCGAAGTTGTCACCGACACGCCCGGAAGAAAGAGGAGAAATTCGCCGATGTTTTCGTTCCCCCGATCACCGAACTCGTCGATCGCGACGACGTTCTTGATGTTCGGCGCGGCGCGCTGCTCGTTCATCGAGATGGCCTGCGCACTCATTTGGCGATCTTCGACGACGGTAAACACGTCGAGCTTTACCGTGTCGCCAGAGGCACTGGCGCGCCCCGCGCGATCGAGGAGCATTTCGAATTCGCGGCGCACGGGCGCGCCGGCGGTCACGTTGACGCTTGCCTTCTGCGCCGCCATGCCGAGGTAGGACACGTTGAGCTGAGCCGTGCCGGCGGGCACCCCTGTGATGCGATACTCGCCGCCCGCATCGGTGATGACCTCACGACCGGTGCCTTCGACGGTGACGCGGGCATTGGCCAAGGCGGAGCCCGTCGCGGCGTTGAAGACGCGGCCTTCGATCACGCCAGCGGAAGGCTGGGCGTGGAGCGGACTGGCAAACGCGACGAGGGCGGCGACGATCGCAGCGAAGCGAAAACGCAGTGAGCTTTGCATGGGCATGCGGGGTTAGGCAGAGTAGCGGTTCAAAGAATCGGCGGCATTGGGCGCCGTGTCGTGATCCCGGACAATGGAAAACCAGTGGTATCAAGTTCCGACCTCAGCGGCCGACGGCCGCGACACTTGCGCCCGGGACGAACTGCGGCATCAGCCGCACGGCGCGCTGGCTCACGGCTCCGCCCTCGAGCAATTCGAGCACGGGTTGCAGGAGGCTCCGCGCAAACGCCCGCGGGCTGGCGACGTAACGTGCCGGTTCCGGCACCAAAAATGCCAGGAACGGATCGTCGTCGCGGGAAATCACCGCGATATCGGCGGGCACGCGCACGCCGAGTCGCGCGAGCCCGCTCACGACGGTCAGGCAATGGTAGGCATTGGCGACGAGCAGCGCGGTCGGCCCGTTCATCTGCACGACGAGGCGCTTTAACATTTGGGTAATGCCGCCCGCCGTCGCATCGTGATGGCAGACGATCGCGTTCGCCGTGGGATGACGGGAACTCCGCACGCCCTCCAGAAATCCCGCCTCGCTCTCAATGTCACCGGCGTGCCCGGTTTTCTGGCCCACCAGCGCGAGAGAACGATGACCCAGCCCGAGCAAATGGCCCGCGGCGTGCCGACACATCGCGCGATGATCGAGATCGCGAAACGGAAGGTCGACGCCCGCGTGGCACGAACCCGCAATCAGGCAGGGCAAGCCGCGGCGCGCGAACCACTGCTGGCAACCGGCATTGGCGAGGGCGAGTATCCAGCAGCTGTGGGGATGTTGGCGCACGAGCTTTTCGAGGGCCGCGCGGGGATTGGCGCGAAAATACTGGCGCCCGTGCAATAGGTGCAACCGGCAGCCTCGCTCGCTGAGCATGGCCCGTAGTTCGTCGATCCACAGGGTTTGCGAGGGCCGCATCCGCTCCAGCGGCTCGGGTGTGAGCAGCGCGACGTCGTGGGAACGCAGGTGGCCGCGAGCGCGGGTGGCGCGCGGAAGGATGCGATGGCCCGCGCCGTGTTCTGCGCGAATCGTGCTGTCGCGCTGGAGTTGTTCCAGCGCGCGCCGGAGCGTGCTGCGACTCACCTGTAGCATTTCGCACAGCGTGCGCTCGGCCGGCAGCCATTCGCGCCATTGCCCGCCGGCGATGGCCGTTTGGAGACAAGTCACCGTCTGGCCGACGAGGGAGTGGCGTTGGGGAATGGCCTTCACGGCGGCGACGCAACGCAATCCGCGGCCCGGCCGCAATCACCGGCTGATCGTTGAGCGCATTTCCGTTTCTTCAAAACGAGCGGGTTTCGTAGGGGCGTGGCTGTCCGCGCCCGGAGCTCGGAGGGCGCGCACGACGCGCGCCCCTACGAAGACTGGAAACTGAAATAAGCCTCTGAGCAAAAGCGGAAAATTTGATCGTTTCCGTGCCCGGAAATATGCGGAATGGTGTTTCACGCATGCGTCACCCCTCATCGTTCGTTCGTTTGCTGAGTGTGCTCGTCGTTGCCGGTATCTCGCTCGCGACAGCCGCGGAGCTCGAATGCCGCTGGACCGCCATCGCGCCAGTCATTGATGGCCGCGGGGACGACGCGGTCTGGCGCGACGCCCAGCTCGTGGCAAATTTCCGCCTCTCCTGGCTGCCCGGTGCGCCGGCGGCGAAAGAGGGCACGCGTGCGCGGCTCCTCTGGGATCGCGAGTGGATTTATTTTTTCGCGGAGATGGATGACACCGATGTTTCCAACGCGATCACGGCGCACGACGGGCCGATGTGGAACGACGATGTGTTTGAACTTTTCCTCAAGCCCTCGACGGCGCACGCGGGCTACTATGAGTTCGAGGTGAACCCGCATGGCGCGGTCGTCGATGCGTTTTTTCCCGCGGCGGACAGCGTGCGCGAACCGGGTGCGCTCCAGCGCGGCCGCTTTCACGTCGAGGCGCGGGTCGTCGTGCGCGGCACGATCAACAATGCCGCGGATCGCGATCAAGGTTGGAGTGTGGAAGGGCGCATTCCGTGGTCGGACTTTGCGCCGACCGGAGGACGGCCGGGTCCGGGCGAAGTGTGGCAGGTGAACCTGACGCGCGTGAACGGCACGGGTCGCGCCCAGGAATTGTCGAGCGTCGTGCCGCTCACGAAGCCGAGCTTCCATCGCACCGAGGAATTTTTGCCGCTGCGCTTCGTCGGTCCCACGCCGATTGCGCGCGACGCGTGGAGCAATACGCGCCTGCGCGGCAGCCCGGATGGCCCGGCGGGGTTTGCGACCGCACCGGCGTGGCCGCAGCTCGAGGCGCGTTC
>JANOAF010000394.1:0-3121 GCA_031411015.1 Opitutaceae bacterium
GTCATACTGCCGGGGCGTTGCCCCGGCTTCCTTCTTCTTCGTCATGGTTGAGTCCTTTCTTTGGGCTCAACTCGTGTCCGTCAAACCGGGGCAACCTCAGCGGCCTATCTGCGCGGATGTCTCTGTCCATTAAATCGAGGCACCCTCAACCTATTGTTTTGATTGAAAACATGCAGATGACGATGTGAATATGACGGCTAAATGTAGCTCGACAGGCGACACGGTGAAACACCCACTCAATTCGGAAGGGAAACGCGTGAGCGTAAATTCCTATTTATCCTCGGAGGAATCGGTCTCGCCCTCCGATGGCCTAGGTCGCGCAAGCACTCCTTTTTCTGTCTCCGTCGTAATTCCTGTCTACAATGGTGGCGAAATTTTTGAGTCGTGCCTCGCATCGGTCGCCGCTGCTCTGGGCCCCAAGGACGAGATCGTGGTGGTTGCCGACGGGGAGAGCGATGGTGCATGGCGCAAAGCGGCCAAGTTTGGGGCGAGAGTAATCATGCTCGAAAAAAACGGGGGGCCCGGCCGTGCCCGCAATCATGGCGTCAGAGCCGCCCGCAACGACGTGATTTTTTTTGTCGACGCCGACGTTACGATTCCACCCGACGCGCTGCGGCTGATCGCGGCAACTTTTGCGGGAGAACCGACGCTGTCGGCCGTTATTGGATCTTACGACGCTGCACCAGGCCAGACGAACTTCCTTTCTCAGTATAAAAACCTGCTCCACCACTATGTGCATCAGAGGGGGAGCACCAAGGCTTCTACTTTTTGGGGCGCGTGCGGGGCAATCAAGCGCAGCGTCTTTTTAGAGGTGGGCGGCTTCGCCGAGCGCTTTACCCGCGCCTCGATTGAGGACATTGAGCTTGGCTACCGGCTCACCGACGCTGGCCATGCCATTAGGCTCGTCAAAGAATTGCAGATTACCCATCATAAGCGGTGGACGATCCGGTCTCTGCTCCACGCGGAGATTTTTCTCCGCGGAAAACCGTGGACCCGTCTTCTTTGGCGGCAATTGTGGTGGAACGGCAAGCTAGAGGCCGATCTCAATCTTGATAAGTCGCATCGCTGGAGTCTCCTCGCCTCTGTCGCGGCGCTAGTGACGTTGCTTGCGGGCTTCTTGCAACCATGGCTGTGGTTGTTGTCGGTGCCTCTCCTGATTTGTTTTCTTGTTCTGAACCGATCGGTGCTGAAATTTTTCTACGAGCAACGGGGTCCTCGTTTCGCCGCTGGAGCCGCTTTTTGGCGGTTGTGTTACGACCTCTACAGTTTTTTGGCCTTTTTCTTGGGATCTTCCGATTCAGCTCAGGTGGCACTGAGACGGCTCGGCAGGTTCACCTTCGCAAGAGTCGATGGCATCGCATTGGGCGTGGCGGTTGGCGTGGTCGCGGCCCTCGGACTTTTCCTTTCAACCACCTTCGTGATTGTGACCGGGCACGGGGGATTATTCGGCTATTTCTCGCTGTTGGGTCAGTTTCTTCCGGGCTACCGAGTCACCGCCATCGGCGCGTGCCTAGGCTCGATGGAGGCATTCGCATTAGGTTTTGCGAGCGGGTGGCTGTTTGCCGTGGTGCGGAATCTATCCGTCCGGTTCGCCATGGGGTCTGAGAAGGTTGAGCGCGCGACGATGCGCCTTTTCAAGGCCCGCTTTCCCCGGCCAAAGCCAAGTCCCTGAAGGCGAATTGACATGCTGTTAGGAGCTGGGCAATGACTCGGCACGTGCAGCGGAACGCGTCTACATCTTCGGGTAGTGACGAGCGAGAGATCTGGCGTGCGCTCGTCAGGTTGAACGCTAGGGTTCTGGGGTTTACATTTGGTATTTTGGCAGCACTCGTGATCTTCACCGCCACAATGGTGTTGGTTATCAAAGGAGGGCCAAACGTTGGCGCGCACCTTTCGCTTCTGGGCGAGTTCTTCTTTGGCTATCGGGTAACTTTTTTTGGCGCGTTCATTGGCGCTGGGTATGGATTCTTGGTTGGCTTTTTTTCCGGTGTAGTAGTCGCAGTCATCTATAACTGGGTCGCTTACGTTCGGTCGCGTTGAGCCACATTATGCGTTTTGGAATCATCGGCGCTGGCTGTATCGGTCATCTCCGGGCCAAGGCGCTCGATCGTTTGGTGGGTGCAAAATTGGTTTCGGTCAGTGACGTGAATGCGACGGCTTCTGCAGCGATTGCCGGCCCGCGCCAAGCGCGGGTCGCTTCCGATGCAGAGGTGCTATTTACCGCTGATGACATCGACGCCGTCATCGTTTGCACTCCGCCGCAATTTCACGAGCAGACGGTGCTCAAGGCTCTCGCCGCGGGAAAGCACGTCCTCTGCGAAAAACCGCTCGCCAACTCCGTCGAGGCGTGCCGGCGCATGGTGCAGGCGGCGCGCGACCACGGGAAGATTCTCACGACGGGTTTTAACCACCGGTATTTTCCGGCGATCCAGTTCCTCAGGAAAACGATCGGCGAGGGCACGATCGGAAAACTCAACCACGTGCGGGCTTTCGCGGGGCATGAAGGGCTGTCGCAGTTCCGCTCTGCTTCCGAGCATGATCCGGAGGTGATCGGCGGCGGCGCGCTGCTCGACGTCGGCATCCACCTGATCGACCTCACCGCGCATGTGTTGGGCGACGTGAGCGAAGTTTCCGGAGTGGCCACTGGCAGCGTGTGGAACCTACCCGGTGCCGAGGACAACGGCTTCGCGCTGCTGCGCAGCTCCTCCGGTGTCGTCGCGACGCTGCACGCGAGCTGGACGGAATGGAAAGGCTACCGCTTCTACCTCGAAGCCTACGGCAACCGCGGGATGGTGCGCGCCTACTACGCGCCGATGATGCACCTGCTGATCGCGATGGACAAACCCGGCGGCGTGCGGCGGAAAAGCCGCTCGTTTTATCCGCTGCTCGCGATCAAAGAGAAACTCTTTGGTTGGCAAAGCACCGTGGTGGAAACCTTCCGGCAGGAGCTGACTGATTTCATCGCGCTGGCTGCAGGCGCAAAACCGACCGCCATCGCCGATGGCTATGCAGGGTTTCGCGCGGTGGAGATCGCCAACGCCATCTACCGCAGCACAGCTGCCAAGCAAACCGTCGCGCTGCTTACGCCGGGGGAAATTTAAGTCGGCCTCCGCCCCGCCGC
>JANOAF010000395.1:0-1997 GCA_031411015.1 Opitutaceae bacterium
AGCAATAGCAGCGCATGAACGGGTACGGCTGTGCCGATTGCACGCTGAACTTCACGCTGCCGCAATGGCATGAACCGTCGAGATGTCCCGACGGTGAAAAATCGTGCGTGGGCCCGCACCGACGTCGACCGCTTTATCCTCGGGGCCCAGGAGAAGATCGGCGTCACGCCCAACCCCGAAGCCGACCGCGCCGTGCTCATCCGCCGCGTCACCTTTGATCTCACCGGCCTGCCGCCGACGCCTGAGGAAGTCACAGCTTTCGTCGCCGATCGCGCGCCCGACGCTTATGATCGTCTCGTCAATCGGCTGCTCGCCAGCGCGCACTACGGCGAACAATGGGGCCGCCACTGGCTCGATGTCGCGCGCTATGCCGACAGCAACGGCTACCGTTACGACGACGACCAACCCGAAGCCTACCACTATCGCGACTGGGTCATCCGTGCCCTCAACGCCGATCTGCCCTACGATCAATTCGTGCGCTGGCAGCTCGCCGGCAACGAACTCGCCCCGGCCAACATCGACGCGCAGACCGCCACCGGCTTCTGCGCCATCGGTCCGAAAGAACGCGACGAGGGTCCGCCCGATGTGCGCAAACAGATCCGTTACGACGAGATCGACGACCTCGTCGCCACCACCGGCTCCGCGCTCCTCGGTCTCACGCTCGGTTGCGCCCGCTGCCACGACCACAAATTCGAGCCGATCTCCACGCGCGAATACTATCAACTCGCCCGCGTCTTCAATTCCGGCGAGCGCACCATCATCACTGCCGAACGCCCGCTCACACCCGAACAGGCGTCCGCGAAACAGCAGTGGCTGGCCGAGAAGCAGGTCATCGAAGATGAAACGGTGGCGTGGTTCGAACTCCACGGCGCCGTCATCGGCCCAATCCTCGCGCCCAAGCAAGCGAAACTCGACGCCGATCTAGCCCACGTGCGCAGCGTGTTTTTCAAGAACAACCCGACGGCAACCGAGGCCGAGCTCGCCGTTGAGATCTCCAACCTCGATAAAAACCCCATCGCGCAAAAATATTTTCTCTACGATGTGCAGGGGAAATTTAACACCAACCGCCGCGACGTCGAACGCCTCTCCAACCCGCGCCGCAATTTCAATCCGCTCGTCGTCCGCGAAGTCCGCGAAGCCCTTCCCGCTGAGGCCACCGCCGCCTTCAAGCTCCTCGCCCAGCGCACCAGCGACCTGGAGCGGCGTGGATTTTCCCGGCAGGACAAAACGCTCGTCTACACCGATACGACCGCCACGCCCGTGCCGACCAATATCCTCCGGCGCGGCTCCGTCACGATGCCCGGCGATCCAGTCTCCCTCGGCTTCATCGATGTGCTTACCGCCAAGGGTTACAGTCCCGCCACCATTGCGACCGATCCCGCGACCCCCGCCACCGCCACCTACCAACGCGCCGCCCTCGCCCGCTGGATCACCGACGCAGATGCCGGCGCCGGCCGCTTGCTCGCCCGCGTCATGGTGAACCGCATCTGGCAGCATCATTTCGGCGAAGGCCTCGTGCGAACCCCGAGCGACTTCGGCACCAAGGGGGATACGCCCGCTCTGCCCGACTTGCTCGACTGGCTCGCGCGCGACTTCATCGCCAGCGGCTGGAGTGTGAAAGCGATGCACCGCCGCATTCTCACCAGCGCCGTGTATCGGCAAAACACCGCCTCCGACGAAAAGCGCTCCGCCCTCGATCCGGAAAATCGCACGTGGTGGCGTCGCAGCCCCACGCGCATCAGTTCGGAGAATCTGCGCGACGCCATTCTCGCCGTCAGCGGACGCCTCAATCCCCAGCTCTTCGGCACCAGCGTCATTCTCCCCATTCCGTCCGAAGCCATCATCACGCTGTCCGGCACCCCTTACCCGACCGGCATCCAAGACAACGCCTGGGTGCATCGCCGGAGCGTTTACGCCTACAACAAGCGCACCGTGCCCATTCCCCTAATCCAGCTTTTCGACGGCGCCGACCTCAGCGCCAGCTGCGGCCAACGCAC
>JANOAF010000396.1:0-3936 GCA_031411015.1 Opitutaceae bacterium
TGGTAACGGATGATGGTGTCGACGCTCGCAGGCGGCGGCACACCCGCGGCGGCCGCAATCGTGGTGCTCTGAAAAACGAAATCGGGAGTGATGTCGCGATCCCATCCGCCGGTGTGGTGGAGGAGATGCCGCACGGTGATTTCCTGCAGGCGGGGGTCGAGATTGGTGGCGCCGGGCAAAGGCGTGAGGCCGAGGAGGGGGAACACTTTCTGGTCCAAGGTAAGCCGGCCCTGCTCGATGAGGGTAAGGACCGCGAGCCCAGTGAGCGGCTTGGAATTGCTCGCGATGCGGAACAGCGAGTCGGGCTGCACCGGCACGCCCGCCTCGCGGTCGGCGAGGCCGTAGCCGTGCGCGATGAGGAGCCGACCGTTAAAAGAAACGGCGAGCTGCGCGCCCGGGCTGCTGAACTCCATCATCAGTCCGAGCACGGCGGCGTCGAAACGCTCCATGCCCGGTAGCGCGGGACCGGTGACGCCGGGTGTTTGGGCGTGAAGCGGCGTGGCACCTAGGAGCAGCGCAGCCAGGGCTAGACGAAAGATGGTTTTCATGGGGTGTTCAGCGCCCCAAATCAGCGAGCAGGGCGGACTCGGATAGATGGAGTGAAATGCAAACGCCGGACTCACTTGGAGTCCGGCGGTGAAAGGCGAGGTGCGACAGCCAACTCGGCGTTAGACAGGGGACAGGCGGCGCGAGAAGAAACCCAAGGCCAGCACGCTCAGGCCCAGCAGCGCGGCGGTCGACGCCGCGTCGGGCGTGTTGCTCGGATTGATGGTCGTGGTATTGAAGGCGACCTCGGCCAATCCGGTGTAGCGGGTAGAGCCACTAGTTGCTGTATTTTGAATGCTGTTCACATCGAACCGAACGGACGAGATGCCGGAGATTGAACCGAAGTTGAATGCCTGGGCGGCGTTCGAGTCGAAGGCGAGGGTGCCGGAGTAAGTGCCGATGACTGCCGACGAGGAGTTGTAGAAGGTTAGGGCAAAATTACCGACATCATATCCGGCATTCGCCGCCAGGGACGTGGTCGATTGGTGATTCCAAAGATAGATGGTATCCAACGTTTGGGGGCTGGTGAATCCCCACGTGATAAAGGCGTCGGTTGGAACGGTGCTCGCTGCGGTCGTCCAATGGTTTCCCGTCCCCGCATTTGAGTAGATATCGTGATTTGGGAGGGTGCTCAATGCACCCAAGAGTCCGGAGCCGTTGATGGTGTTCTCAGGTCGGTAGTCGGAACTGAAAAATGACGATGCGACTGCGGTGTTGGCCTGAATGACGACAGCGCGCGCCGTGGCGCACAGCGCCAGCAGCACGAACGCATAGCTGACGAGGGAAAGACGGGAACGGATAGAATTCATGGGAGCGGTAGTTTGAGTCGTGACGGTTGGATTGGTTGAGGATGAACCTTGAGGCCGCTGTGGCCGACGTCCCATCCGTGGGCCGACGATTCAACGGAGGCGCTCGCCCCGTCTGCCGGGATGCGGACGGGACAAGTGCTTCACGGGTGTATTCCTCATCCGATTGGCGGAGTTTCAGCATTTTTTTGCGCGGGTGCATGCTCAACAAAAACCTGCATGAGAAACCGACCGCATTTGCGGCGCGGCTTCTTTCGCGCGCTGAGGTTAGTTTGAACTCGCGGTGGTTTGAGGAGGAAACCTATCAACGTTGCCGTGCAGTTTCCGACGACACGCTGGGACGAACTCGCGCGGGCCTCGCTTCACGGCGACGCGGCCGCCCGGCAGGCGCTGGACGAATTCTGCCGGCGTTATTGGGAACCGGTGAACGCGTTCATCCGATGGAAAGGTCACGCGGCGGCGGATGCGGCCGACCTCACGCAGGATTTTTTCCTCAACTTCGTCGAAACGCGCTCGTGGCGGCGCGCGGACCGGGAGCGCGGGAAGTTTCGCACGTTCCTGCTGGGTGCGCTCACGCACCGCCTCGCCAAGGCCTATGCGCATCAAGCACGACTCAAGCGCGGCGGCGATTCCCCACCGGTCAGCTTGGAGGAAACGAGCGACGGAGCCGTCCAGCGGATGATGCTGCCTTCGGTGCCGCCGGCCGATGCCGCGCACTTCGATCGGGAGTGGGCGGTTCGCGTGCTCGCGGTCGCGCTGATGGCGACGCGCGAGGATTATGCAGCGAAGGGGAAAGGCCGGCTCTACGAGACACTGCGGGTTTTCCTCACCGCGACGTGCACGCCGCCCTCCTACGAAGCGGTGGCCGCCGAGCTGGGCATGGGCCTCGGTGCCGTGAAAAGTGAAATCCACCGACTACGGCAGGCGCTGCGCACGGCCCTGCGTGCCGAAATCGGCCGGACTGTTTCCGCGCCGCATGAAATCGACGACGAGGTCAGGCATCTGCGCAAGGTCCTGGCCAATTACGCGGAGGATTTTGACGCAGCCGGAGAAACTTGAGGCGGGCGCCGGGGAAGAACCGGTGGAAGCAACCCGAACATTCCCACCGATCAAACTTGGAACGACGTGACGCCCGCCCTCGCGAAACCCAAATCCCGCTGCCCGCAATGCGGCCGGGCGCTGGCGACCATCGCGGCCGATGAGTTCTGCCCGGCGTGCCTGTTCGACACACTGGATTTATCGGAAGAGGCGGAAGGGAATTTGGCTCCGGCCGAAGGCCGCGCGGCGGGCGCGACGGCGAGCACGCTGCTGCCGGTCCGGGGCTACACGGTCACGGCGGAACTCGCGCGCGGCGGCATGGGCATCGTGTATCGCGCGCGCCAGTGGGCGCCCGAACGCGAGGTCGCCCTGAAGATGCTGCTGCCCTTCTCCGCGGCCTCGCCGGAACTGCGCGAGCGCTTCCAACTCGAGGCGCGCACGTTGTCGGAGCTGGACCATCCAGCCATTCTACCGATCTACGAGACGGGAGACTACGAGGGCCTCCCGTGGTTCGCGATGAAACTGGCGACGGGCGGCAGTCTCGCCGAGACCGCGCCGAAATTCCACGGCCGCTGGCGCGAGACCGCGGAACTCGTCGCGACGTTGGCGGATGCGGTGCAGTTCGCCCACGAGCGCGGCGTGCTGCACCGGGACCTCAAGCCGGGCAACATCCTGTTCGACGGTGCGGGCCGCGCATTCGTGGCCGACTTCGGCCTGGCGAAACTCATCCGGCCCGACGCGGACTTCACCCAGTCCCGCCTGGCGCTGGGGACGCCGCACTATCTCGCGCCGGAAGTCGCCGCGAGCAGCGCGCAGCACGCGACGATTGCGAGCGACGTGTATGGCCTCGGGGCGATTCTGTTTGAACTGCTCGCGGGCCGCCCGCCCTTCGAGGCGGAGGGCGTGCCCGCACTGATGCGCAAAATCGCGGAGCAGGAGCTGGCCGGCGTCGCGCCGGCGAAAGACAGCTCCGGTGCGCCCACGGTCCGCGTTCCGCGCGACCTCGAGGTGATCACGCTCAAGTGCCTCGCGAAAAATCCCGCGCACCGCTACGGCAGCGCCCGCGAATTCGCGGAGGATTTGCGCCGCTGGATCGCGGGCGAGCCGATTCTCGCGCGCCCCGCGGGCCCCGGCGAAAAACTCTGGCGCTGGTCGCGCCGCAAACCCGCGCTGGCCGCGGCGCTCGCCGCGTGCGTCGTGATCGCGGTCGCGGGCGTGGTGGGGATTCTCCGCCAGTTGCAACATACGGAAGCTGCCCGCGCCATCGCCGTGCAAAAATCCAGCGACGAGCAGGCGCAGCGCGCGCGCGCCGAGACGGCGCAGCATCAGGCCGAGCGCAGCGAGCTCGTCATGCGCCAGAATCTCTACGCCGCCGACATGCTCGGCGTGCAGCGCGCCCTCGAACAAAATGATCTCGGCGGCGCGCGGGTGCTGCTGGATACGCATCGTCCGACGGCGGGGCAGGCGGACTTGCGCGGCTTCGAATGGCGCTATTTCTGGGGGAAGAGCCGGCCTGGCAACTTCGCGACGTTGTCGCACGAGGGCC
>JANOAF010000397.1:0-2401 GCA_031411015.1 Opitutaceae bacterium
CGGCGGCATCGCGGCCTTCACGATCGCGTGGGAGCGGCCCGAGTCGTTTCGCAAGGTCGTCAGCCACATCGGCAGCTTCACCAACATCCAGGGCGGCCACCGCTACGCCGGCCTCGTGCGCGCGTCGAAGTCCGCGCCGAAACCGCTGCGCGTGTTTTTGCAGGACGGCAGCAGTGACCTCGACAACCTCCATGGCAACTGGCCGCTCGCGAACCACGATATGGCCGCCGCGCTGAAATTCGCCGGCTACGATCACACATTTGTCTTCGGCACCGAAGGCCACAACGGCAAGCACGGCGGCGCGATTTTCCCCGACACGCTGCGCTGGCTGTGGCGCGACTGGTCGAAAAACTGACGGCACGCGAAAGCGCCGAACGCCGAACGCTCAACGCTCAACATTTAACGTTTAACGCTCAACTTCCGATCCGGCCCCCACGGCCATCGCCCACTGGTCTTCCACTTAAGCGTTCAGCGTTGAGCGTTAGACGTTCAGCGTTTCCTCTCTCCTCTCCCCATGCGCTCCCTCTTTCAATTTTCTCTCTTCACCCTTCTCTCATCCTTCGCGTTCGCTGCCGAGGCCTTCAAGGCCACGCCCGATCACTCGCCGCAGCCCGGCGTCCCGACCGGCCGTCTCATCCAGATGCCCGCGTGGGAGAACTCGAAGATTTTTCCCAACACCACCCGCGACTGGTGGGTCTACGTGCCCGCCGGCTACAAGCCCGACGGCAGCGCGGCGCTCATGGTTTTCCAGGACGGCCGCGGCACCACCACGCCCACGGGCAACTGGCGCGTGCCGATCGTGTTTGAAAACCTGATCGCGCGCGGCGAGATGCCCGTGACGGTCGCCGTCATGATCAACCCCGGCAACGATCCGTCGCGTCCCGCGAATCCGGCGAAGAAGGCCGGCACCGCCACGAGCAACCGCGGCCTCGAATACGACTCCCTCGGCGACCGCTACACGCGCTTCCTGCTCGAGGAGATTTTGCCTGAGGTGGAGAAGCAGTTTCCCGTCTCGAAGGATCCCGCGATGCGCGCGATCTCGGGCTCAAGCAGCGGCGGTATCGCGGCGTTTACCGTCGCGTGGGAGCGGCCCGATCAGTTTGGCAAGGTCCACTCGTCCGTCGGCAGCTTCGTGAATCTCCGTGGCGGTGACGCCTATCCGGCCCTCATCCGCAAGACGGAGCGCAAGCCCATCCGCGTCTATCTCGCGGACGTGAGCGGCGACCTCGACAACAACTTTGGCAACTGGCCGCTCGCGAACAAGCAGATGCACGCCGCGCTCCGCTACATGGGCTACGATGTGCATTTCGAATTCGCCGAGGGCTACAGCCACGGCTCGGTGCACGGCGGCTCCGTCTTCCCCGACGCGCTGCGCTGGCTCTGGCGCAAGGAAACGCCCAAGCCCGAGATCATCACCAAAGGCGATCTCGGTGGCGACATGACGCTCCACCGCCTGCTGATCGAGGGCGAGGGGTGGCAGCCCGTCGTCGAGAACATCGGCTTCGGCGATGCGCTCGCGACCGACGACGCGGGCAATTTTTATTTCTGCGACATGCGCGGCACCACACCCGGCACCTACAAGATCGCGCTCGATGGCACGAAGACGAAACTCAGCGACGAAGTCGTGAGCGGAATGAAGTTCGGCCCCGATGGCCGCGCCTACGCGTGTCAGGGCGCGAAGAAGCGCGTCGTCGCCATCGATCTCAAGACCGGCGCGGTCGAAGTCATCGCGACCGACGTGCAGCCCAACGACCTCGTGGTGACGCGCACCGGCCATCTCTACTTCACGCACACCGCGAAGAAAGAAATCGCCCACATCGATCTCGCGACGAAGACGCTGCGCGCCGCCGCGGGCGGCATCGCGAATCCCAACGGCATCACGCTCTCACCCGATCAGGGCACGCTCGCCGTGAGCGAGCACCGTGGCGGAGCGGTCTGGACGTTTCGCGTCAATGCCGACGGCTCGCTCGACGCCGGTGCGCCCACGATGGCGATGCGTTGCCCGATCGATCCGAAGGGCGAGTTTAAGAGCCAGCAGCCGCCGCCGTATCTCGCCGCCGCGAGCGGCGACGGCATGACGACCGACGAGCAGGGCCGCTATTACGTGACGAGCGCGCTCGGCATCCAAGTCTTCGATCCCACCGGTCGGCTCTGCGGCGTCCTCGCGAAGGCGCGGGCGGGCGCCGGTGAGGTGAGCTGCGTGCTCTCCGGTCCCGGTCGCGGTTATCTCTACGTCGGCGCCGGCACCGCGATCTACCGCCGCAAAGTGCAGGCGACGGGTGTGGCGCAGAAGTGAGCGCGCGGTAGGGGAGTAGAGGGGGGGTTTTTACCGCTCGCGAACACCAATCCCATAAAAAGGCGAGGCAGAGACCCGCCCATCCAGGGGGGGGGTGTGCGTTTT
>JANOAF010000398.1:0-13043 GCA_031411015.1 Opitutaceae bacterium
TCCACCGCCTACCGCAAGCTGGCCGATGAAGTAGTCACGCGGTTCAAGCTGACGTGATTTTTGGCCCACGGAACACACGAAAGACACGGAAGAAAATCTCCGTTTAGATTCGTTTCCGTGTCTTCCGTGTGTTCCGTGGGCATCTGATCGATCCATGTTTTCCTCCCTCGAAAAATATCGCCAGGCCTTCCTCATCGGCCTGCAAAGCAACATCGTCTATCGGTGGAACTTTGCCGTGCGCGGTTTTTTCTCCCTCTTCCACCTCGCGGCGGTGGTTATCCTTTGGAGCGCCGCCGTCACCAGTCGCGGCGATATCGGCGGGTTCTCGCTCAACCAAACGATCACGTATTTCGTCACGCTGCTGGTGCTGCAATTCTTCATCAGCGCGTTCAACGAGGACTACCAAATCAGTGAGGAAATCCGCAACGGGCTGATCAACCAGTTCCTCCTGAAACCGATCAATTATTTTGCCTATCGGTTCAGCATCTTTGTCGCGGCCCGGCTGGTTTCGGGCCTGCTGGTCGTTCTGCCACTCGTCGTCGCATTGCCGGTCATCTACGAATACCTCTCCTACCCGGCCATTTCGCCCGTGCTGCTCCTCGGGCTGCCGGCGATGGCGATGGCAGCGATGATTCAATTCAGCATCGCCTATTGTTTCGGGATGCTGACGTTTTGGTTCCTGGAAATTCAGGGCTTCGTGATTCTTTCGATGGCGATCGAGACGGTGCTCGGCGGGCAGATGTTCCCGCTGGATTTGCTCCCGGCGTGGGCCTACTCGATCGCGAAGTGCCTGCCGTTTTACTACCAGATGTATTTTCCCGCGGCGATTTTCACGGGGCGGATCACGGAGGTTTCCGTCATCGTGCAGGGCTACGCGATTCAGGCGGTCTGGGTCGTGGTGCTGCTCCTCATCAACCAGGCGCTGTGGACGCGTGGCCTGCGCCGCCACACGGCCGTCGGCGGCTGACGGAATTTTCGATTTTAGATTCTCGATTCTCGATTCTCGATTCACTGCAGCCCGCCCGCCGCTGATTCTTAATTTCCGTCCCAATCGAAAATCGAGAATCCAAAATCGAAAATCCAGAAATCCCGCCATGCTGCACTACGCCAAAATCTGGCTCGCCAGCGCACGCTATTCAATCACGCGCACGCTGATGTTTCGCGGCGATTTTTTCGTCTGGGCGCTCGTTGAGCTGTTCTGGATGTCCGTGAATCTGCTCACGGTAAATGTCATCTACGGCCACACCGACTCGATTGGCGGCTGGAGCAAATACCAGATGATCCTCCTCGTGGGCACCTCGCTGCTCATCCAGCGGTTTCTGATGGGATTTTTTTGGAGCAGTATTTTTGAGATGGGCCGCAACATCCGCAGCGGCAACTTCGACTTCTTCCTGGCCCAGCCCGGCAACATCATGTTCATGGCCACGACGCGGAAGCTCGACCCTGACAGCCTCGTCAACTCCGTGGTCGCCACCGGCGTCGTGATTTACGCGGCGCGGCAGCTCGGACTCGATCCCAGCGCAGGTCAGATTGCGCTCTACATCTTCATGGTCGGTTGCGGCGTTGTTATCCACTACAGCGTCCTCGTGATGTCGATCTCGGTGGCCTTCTGGCTGACGAGCGCACAGGGCATTGAGGGGACCTATTTCACGCTGATGGAATTTTCCCGCCTGCCGCGCAAGGCCTTCACCGGGGTCGTCAGCCAAGGGCTTTTCGTGTGGCTGCTGCCCGTGGTCGTGGTGACCAACGCCCCCGCGCGGCTGCTCTTCGAGGGTTTTGATCTCAAGCTGGCGGCCTGGCTTTTCGGCGCGGCGGCGGGTTGGTTCGCGCTCGCCGTGTTTGTATTTCACCGCGGGTTGCGCCGCTACGCCAGCGCCAGCTCATGAGTGATCCGCGCACAAAATTGGAGATTCGGATCGGCCATACGTTTCGCGATCGCGAGCTGCTGGAGCGCGCGCTCACCCACCAATCTTATCTCGCCGATCACCCGACCACGGTCGAAAGCAACCAGCGCCTCGAATTTCTGGGGGACGCCGTCCTCCAGATCCTCATCGCCGAGGCGTTGTTTCAACTTTTCCCGAGTGACCGCGAAGGCTCGCTGAGTCGCCGCCGCTCGATGCTGGTGAACGGCGCGTTCCTCGCCCAACTCGCCCGCGAGGTCGACCTGGAGCGGCTGCTCCGCCTCGGTGCCAGCGAGGAAAACACCGGTGGCCGCATGCGCCCCTCCATTCTGGGAGACGCGTTCGAGGCCCTCATCGGGGCCATCTATCTCGACGCCGGCCTCGACCCCGCGCGCGTGATTGTGCGCGCAATTTACGGTGACTTGCTCGCCCGGCTCTTGGGCATCGAGGAAATGGACAATCCCAAGGGCCGCCTGCAGGAGCGCGTGCAACCCCTGCACGGCAACGACGCGCTCCGCTACGACGTCGTGCGCACCGACGGCGAAGACCACGCGCGCACCTATGAGGTCGCCGTCCATTTGCTCGACCGCCACTTGGGCACCGGCTCTGGCACCTCGAAGAAACTTGCGGAGGAAGCCGCCGCGCGGATGGCGCTGACGGTTCTCAATCAGGACTGACCTCACGCGCGACGGACGCAAAACGGAGGTTTGCCGTTCTGCGTCGGCTCGTTTCTCAATTGTCGTCCATGTCCGTATTGGCCCTTCCGCGTCGCAAGCTCACCGGTGTCTGCCCGCCTGCCCGCGGTGCGGTCGTCGCCGAGCAGACACGCGCGCATCCGGCTCCGGTATGGGTGGTGGTGGCGGAGAATCTCAAGGCCGCGGAGCACCTCGCGGATGACGTCACCTTTTTCCACGCCATGGCGGGTGACGAGCGCGCGCTCCGGGCGCTCGTGTTTCCCGAGTCGATGCCGGCGGGAGGCGACATGCGCGAGGCCTTCGCCGCGTCGAGCGATCGGCTCACGGTGTTGTCGCGCCTCCGCGCCACGCGTGGCATGGCCCGCGCGCCCGATACGTTCGTCGTTGTGACAACGCCTGCGGCACTCCTCCAACCGGTGCCAGCGCTGGAAGAGTTCGCCACCCATGAGCTGACTCTCACGCGCGGGCAAACGCAGCCGTTTCAAGCCCTCCTCGAACAACTCCAAAAACTCGACTACGACTCCGAAGCCGTCTGCGAAGCGCCCGGTCACTACGCGGTGCGCGGCGGCATCATCGACGTCTATCCCGTCACCGCCAACCAACCCTATCGCCTCGATTTTTTCGGCGACGAAATCGAATCGATCCGCGAATTCGATCCGATCACGCAACGCTCGGGAGCGAGCGTTGAAAGCATCTCGCTCGCGGCCTCGCCTCGGGTGCGGCTCGCGGAATCGAAGACCGGCCTCGCCGACTATCTGAGCGCTGGCACCCATTTGCTTCTGATCGAGCCCGCGACGCTGGAAACGGAATTCAGCGCCTTGGCGCGCGAGGGCAACGCGACCCTCGTGCCGCTGCTGGCCCGTTGCGCCGCCGCGTTTGGCGTCAGCGACATCGACGAAGCGAGCGCGATCTTTGACAGCGTGACGGATGAGGCCACGTGGGACACCGAGAGCCTCACGCACCATCGCCGTTACCCCGACGATGCGCTCGTCGCGCAGGAGCGATTGAGCGTCGAAGAGGACGCGCGCCACGATTTCCTGCGCCAAGTCGCCGCGTGGAAAAAGGCCGGCTACGAAATTGCGTTCGTCGCGGCCAAGGAGGGCGAGGAGCAACGCGCCCAAGAAATCCTCACCGAAGATCCCGCGCTGAAGGGCATAAAACCTCACTGGCTGCGCGGGGGAATTAACGAGGGCTTTCGCATCACGTTTCGCGAAGGCGCAACGTTCAGTGGCAAGGCTGCGTCTCCTGCCCTCGTTGTTTCGAGCGCACAACCGCGGCGCGGTCGGGAGACGCCGCACTCCATCGGTCTCGTCGTCGTCACCGAAACAGAAATCTTCGGCCGCCAACGCCAACGCCGCCCCGCGCTGAACACCCGCGCCGTCGCGACCCGCGCGCAAATCGATCAGTTGCTCGATTTTGCCGAGCTCGTGGAAGGCGACTTCGTCGTCCATCTGCAGCACGGCATCGCGCACTACCGCGGGCTCACCAAGCTCGATACCGCGCAGGGCATCCGCGAAGTGATCTCGCTGGAGTTCGACGACCACGTGACGCTCCACGTGCCGTTGCAAGAGTCGCACCTGATCAGCCGCTACGTCGGCCTCAGCAAATCGCGGCCGCAACTCGGCCGCATCGGCTCGGGCCGCTGGGAGAAAGCGCGGCAGGCCGCCGAGCGTGCGACCATCGATCTCGCGGCGGAGCTGCTCCGCATCCACGCCGCGCGCGAGGCGCAGCCGGGCCACGCCTTTCCCGGGGACAACACGTGGCAGAAGGAATTCGAGGCGTCGTTCCCCTTCACCGAGACCCGCGATCAGCTGAAGGCGATCGTCGAGACGAAGGCCGACATGGAGAAAACGCGCCCGATGGATCGGCTGATTTGCGGCGACGTGGGTTTCGGCAAAACCGAGGTCGCGATCCGCGCGGCGTTCAAGGCCGTGCAGGGTGGCCGGCAGGTCGCGCTCCTCGTGCCGACGACGGTGCTCGCGCAGCAGCATCTCAACACCTTTCGCGAGCGGATGGCCGGCTATCCCATCGCGGTGGAAATGCTCAGCCGGTTTCGGTCGCGTGCGGAGTTGAAAAAAATCCTCACGGCCACGACCGCCGGCCAAGTCGACATCCTCATCGGCACGCACCGGCTGCTGCAACGCGACGTGATTTTCAAGGAGCTCGGTCTCGTCGTGATCGACGAGGAGCAGCGCTTCGGCGTGAAGCACAAGGAGGTCTTCAAACGCATGCGTGCCACCGTCGATGTGCTTGCGATGAGCGCTACGCCGATCCCGCGCACGCTCTACATGGCGCTCACCGGCGCACGCGACCTTAGCGTGATCGAGACGGCGCCGACCAATCGCCACCCGATCCAGACGATCGTGAAAACCTACGAAGAGAAGATCGTCGTCGATGCGATTCGTTTCGAACTGCGGCGCGGCGGTCAGGTTTTCTACCTGCACAATCGCGTGCAAACGATCGACCTCGTGGCGGCACGGCTGCGCGAGCTGATGCCGGAAATCACCGTCGGCGTCGGCCACGGCCAGATGGGTGCGGACAAGTTGGAAAACGTGATGACGGAATTCGTCGCCGGCCGCTTCCAAGTCCTCGTCTCGACCACGATCATCGAGAGCGGCCTCGATATTCCCAACAGCAACACGATCATCATCGAGGGCGCCGATCGGTTTGGGTTGTCGCAACTCTACCAACTGCGTGGGCGCGTCGGGCGTTTCAAACATCAGGCCTACGCTTATCTGCTGCTCCACCGGCACGCGCGTCTGCTTGAGGTCGCCCGCCAGCGGCTGACCGCGATGCGCCAGCATAACCAGCTCGGCGCGGGCTTCCGCATCGCGATGAGGGATCTTGAGCTGCGCGGGGCGGGCAATCTCCTCGGCGCCGAGCAGAGCGGGCACATCGTGGGCGTGGGTTTTGAACTCTACTGCCAGTTACTCCGGCAGTCGGTCGCGCGCTTGAAGGGCGAAAAAACCGCCGCCGCGATCCGGGCCAACGTGAAACTCGATTTCGTCTTCGTCGGCGAAGGCGCCGCCCCCACCGGCAATGGCGGCCGCCACACCGATGGCTACACCGCGATCAAGGACGCCGAGGACGAGCACGCCGTCGAGGTCACCCGGGTGCAGGCGCGCATCCCGCCGAGCTACCTCGGTGAAACGCGACTCCGAATCGATTTCTACCGCAAACTCGCGCTGGCCGATGCGTTGCCCGCCCTCAAGCAAATCGAGAGCGACCTGCGCGACCGGTTCGGGAAATTCGGCGATGAAATCAAGGCCCTGCTCCTCATCACCGAAATCCGGATCCGGGCGGAACAAAAGGGCATCGTCTCCGTCGAAACCGAGTCGAGCCGCCTGAAATGCCTGCGCCATTCCGGGCGGCGCGACGACTGGGTGCAGGTGGGCACCCGGTTTCCAAGGTTGACCGCCCCCAAGCCCCTCCTACGTTTGAAAGAAATCCTCTCGTTCCTGAACAATCTGCCGACTCCATGACGTCCCGCCGCAGTCTCGTTTCCCTTTTGCTCGCTGTCGCGTCGAGTGCCTCCGCCTTCGCCCAACCTCCTGCGTTCGGCCCAGCCCCCGCCAGCCCGGCGTCCAGTCCCGTCGCCGAGAGCATGAACCTGCGTTTCGCGAATGGCATCGTGGCCGTCGCCGAGGAAAAAATCATCACCGTGGCCGACGTGATGCAATACATCGGGCCGCTGATGAATCAGGTCCGCGCTGACGCGAAATCCGAGAAGGAATTCCAAGAAAAGCTCGAGCAGTTGCAGGACAGCGCCATCCAAGACCTCGTGGACCGCGTGCTCATCGTGAAGGAATTTCGCAAGGACGAGAAGCGCAACATCCCCGCCCACTATGTGGACAACGCGATCTCTGATGAAATCGCCGAGCGCTTCGAGGGCGACCGTTCCAAATATCTCGCCTACCTCAAGGCCAAGGGCCAGACGCAGCGCGACTATCGCCGCGAAAAGGAAGAGGATATCATTTTCTCCTACATGCAGGGCCAGCAGCGCAAATCGCAGAGCGTGGTGAGCCCCGTCCGCATCGAAACCTACTACAACGAGAACAAGGATCGTTTTTACCGCGAAGACGAAGTCCACCTCCGCCTGATCCAGCTCACTCGCATCGAGGGCGAAACGGACGCCACGTTGACCGAGAAGGCGAATGGCATCCTCGCCCGGGCGAAGGCCGGAGAAAAATTTGAAGAGCTGGCCAAAGAATTCAGCAACGACATGAAGCGCTCCAAGGGCGGCGACTGGGGCTGGATGAAACGCTCGGATTTCAAAAAAGAATTCAGCGAGCCGGCCTTCGAGTTGAAGAAAGGCGAGGTCTCCAAGCAGATTCTCCTGCCCGAGGGCGCGTTTCTCCTCTTCGCCGAAGACCGTAAGTTCGCTGGCATCCAACCCATCGACGAAGTGCGCGACCAGATTGAGCGCATCCTCGTCCAGCAGATGGGCCGGGTGAATCAGGAGCGCTGGCTCGAACGCCTGCGCCGCAACGGTTACGTGAAGCACTACTGAGCAGCGCGGCAAGTGGGGCGGGACTGTGACCCGCCCATTCACGCGCCAAATGTCCGAACTCAGGGCGAGTCTCTGACCCGCCCTACTTGAGGCTCGCCCCGCCGCGTTTTCCCTCCACACCCGACCTCGTGCCCGAGGAACCCGACGTGTCGCCACCGCTTAACCGTCTCCGCGCCACCGCAACGGCGGAGCGCCCGCAGGAACGACTGGAGAAATTCGGGGCCGGCGCCCTGACCGATGCGGAGTTGCTCGCCATGCTCCTACGCAGTGGCACCCGGGGACAAGACGTGCTCACGCTGGCCACGCGCCTAGTCAATGAGGCGGGCTCGCTCGCGGGCCTGATCGGGTGGGGTAAAGAGGATTTTCGTAAATTGAAGGGCATCGGTCACGTGAAGGCTCTGCAACTCGTGACGGTGATGGAGGTCGCCCGCCGCGTCGTCGGTCAGCAGGGCGGCGAAGAGCCGCTCCTCAACCGCGCGGACCTCATTGCGGCGCATTTACAGCCGTTGGCCGCAGGGCTGGAGGTCGAGAAGTTCTGGGTGCTGTGCCTCAACCGCAAAAACCGCCTGATCAAGCGGGTGGAAATCAGCTCCGGCAGTGCCCACGCCACCCTCGCCCACCCGCGCGAGGTGTTTCGGGTCGCCGTGCGCGAGGCCGCCTCGGCCATCGCCTGCGCGCACAACCACCCCAGTGGCGATCCCGCCCCCAGCGCGCCCGATATGCAGATCACCCGTCTTCTGCGCGAAGCTGCCCGCACGGTGGACATTCCACTCATCGATCACGTGATCCTCGGCCGCATCGGATCCGATCCGATTGGGCGCGGTTATTTCAGTTTCAAGGAAGGCGGGCTGATGTAGAACCAAGGCAAAGTGCCCGCGGCGCAAACCAGGTTGGGCCGGACGCAAGTTTACGACGGCCGCCGGGCATAGTGCGGTCAGTTTGACCGTGTTCCACCAACCAGCACGGGCAGGGATCCCGGGCTTCGAATGAAATTGCTCTGAGTTTACACTTGAAGCGGATGCCAGAGTTTGCGTCTTTGGGCGCCCTCTTGGTGGAGTTGAGCAGTGGCCGCTCCGGAGACTGTAAATCTCCCGTCTTACGACACCGTTGGTTCGAATCCAACCTCCACCACCATTTTCCGGTCGCGCAAAGACTCAAGGCGCAGGCCGATGGGCTTCGGTATCTTCGTCGGCCCCCACACGGCGAATTCGTGCAGGCTCAACCCCGAGTTAAAGGCCCGACGGCGTCTGCAGGAGAAGCACCCTTTCCGCGTCCGCCAGCCTAAGCCTAGCCGACTGTCGCCGCGATCTGGCGGAGCGCTACGGTGATTGCGCTTACTTAACCGCGACCGCGGCCGTCACGAGTTCGACGAAACTCCGCGCTTCAAGACTCGCGCCGCCGATCAGGCCGCCATCGATGTCTTTCTGCGCAAGCAATTCCGGCGCGTTGGCAGGCTTCATGGAGCCGCCATAGAGAATCCGCATCTTTTGCGCGACCGGCTCGGTGAAAAGATTGGTCAGCAGGCCGCGGATAAACGCGTGGACTTCCTGTGCCTGCTCGGTTGTCGCCACTTTGCCCGTGCCAATCGCCCAGACCGGTTCGTAGGCGACGACTACGGAGGCCGCCCCTTCCTTGTTCACGCCTTCAAGACCGCGCTCGACCTGGGTCTGCACGACCTTGAGGGTCGCGCCCGCCTCGCGCTCGGCGAGGGTCTCACCCACACAGAAAATCGGGCGCAGCTGGTTCTTCAGCGCCGCAAGCACCTTCTTGTTCACGAGTTCATCGGTCTCGCCGAAGATCGTGCGCCGTTCGCTGTGCCCTAGGATGACGTGCGTCGCGAAAATCGCGCGCAGCATCTGCGCGGAGATTTCACCGGTGAAGGCCCCGCTCGCCTCGAAGTGCATGTTCTGCGCGCCGAGCTTCACGTTGGAACCCTCGAGCGCGTGCGCCGCGCTTTCCAGTGCGGTAAACGGCGGGCAAACGACGACCTCGACGTCGGACTGCTTGCCCACGGCGGCGACGATGTCGCGCACGAGCGCCACGCCGTCGGCCGAGGTTTTGTTCATCTTCCAATTGCCGGCGATAAATTTCTTACGGGAGATCATGGGAGAAAGATTTTGGGCTAAGAGCCGAGAGGCCAGAGCTGAGAGACAAGGGGCCGATGATCTGGCTCGCAGCTCTATACTCTAAGCTCTCAGCTTTCTTGTTTTAGTTTTCCAGGAACGCCACGCCGGGCAGCACCTTGCCCTCGAGGAACTCAAGGCTCGCGCCGCCGCCGGTGGAGCAGTGCGTGACCTTGTCGGCCACTTTAAACTTCTTCGCGGCCGTCGCCGTGTCGCCACCACCGACGACGGTCGTTGCGCCATTCGCCGTAGCCTCGGAGATGGCGTCGGCCATGGCCTTCGTCGCACCGGCAAATTTCTCGAATTCGAACACGCCCGGGGGTCCGTTCCAAACGATGGTCTTCGAGGCGAGGATCGCCGCGCGGTAGAGCGCGATGCTCTTCGGGCCGGCGTCCATGCCTTCCCAACCGTCGGGAATGCCGCTCTCCAGCGTGGCCGGCTGCGTGTTGGCATCGGGGCCAAACTTATCGCCGCACACAAAATCCACCGGAAAGATCAGCTCGACGCCACGCGCCTTCGCTTTGGCTTCAAGCTCGGCGACGATTTCGGCGCCGGTCTTGTCGAAGAGGGAGGAGCCGATTTTCATCCCGCGATTCACCTTGTGGAAGGTGTAGGCCATGCCGCCGCCGATGATGAGCTTGTTCGCCTTGTCGAGGAGGTTGTTGATCAGCGGAATTTTGTCCGCGATCTTTGCGCCGCCGAGGATGGCGAGCAGCGGACGATCCGGATTATCGAGCACCTTGGCGAAGGCTTTGAGTTCGGCTTCCATCAGGAAACCGGCCGCCTTCTCCTTGAGCGCGACGCCGACCATCGACGAGTGCGCGCGGTGCGCGGTGCCGAACGCGTCGTTCACAAACACGTCGCCGAGCTTGGAGAGACTCGCGCGAAATGCCGCTTCCTTCGCCGGCTCGGCCTTGAGTTTGGTCTCGGTGCCGTCGGCGTTCTTGATCTTTACCTTACCCTCTTCTTCGAGGTGGAAACGGAGGTTTTCTAAGAGGACGACACGTCCCGGCGCGAGTTTCGCGCACGCGGCCTCGACCGCAGGGCCGACGCAGTCGTCGAGAAACGTGACCGGCTTGCCCAGCAGCTTTTCCAGCTCAGCCGCGACCGGCTTCAGGGAAAACTTCGCGACCTTCTGCCCGTCGGGCCGGCCCAAGTGCGACATCAGCACGACGGACGCGCCCTTCTCCAAGGCGAACTTGATCGACGGCAGCGCCGCGGCGATGCGGGCCGTGTTGGTGATGGCGCCGGTCTGCTTGTCCTGCGGGACATTGAAGTCGACGCGCATGAGCACGCGCTTCCCGCTGAGGTTCAGGTCACGAATCGTTTTGAATGTGGGCATGGCGAATCAGTAGCGAGGAGTGAGTAGCGGGTAGCGAGTAGAAGAAAAAAGAAGCGAGCAGGGATAACGGATGCGCGGCTCGGATGCCCGCTACTCGCTACCCACTACTCGCTACTTCTTACGGAACTGCGCCGCTCAGAGCTTCGCCGCGATCTTCTTGGTCAGATCGACGACGCGGTTGGAGTAGCCCCACTCGTTGTCATACCATGACACGAGCTTGAAGAACTTCGAGTTGAGCTCGATCGAGGAACCTGCGTCGTAAATCGACGACATCTTGTCGTGGATAAAGTCCGAGGAGACGACTTCGTCGCTCGTGTAGCCAAGGATGCCCTTCAGGTAGGTCTGCGAGGCCTTCTCGATGGCGGCGTTGATTTCCTTGAGGGAGGTTTCCTTGGTGGAACGGAAGGTCAGGTCGACGACGGAGACCGTCGGGGTCGGCACGCGAAACGACATGCCGGTGAGCTTGCCCTTGGTCTCAGGGAGCACGAGTGCGGTGGCCTTGGCGGCACCGGTGCTCGACGGGATGATGTTGATCGCGGCGGAGCGGCCACCCTTCCAGTCCTTCTTCGACGGGCCGTCCACGGTCTTCTGCGTGGCGGTGTAGGAGTGGATGGTCGTCATGAGGCCTTCCTCGAGACCGAAGCCTTCCTTCAGGAGCACGTGGACGAGCGGCGCGAGGCAGTTCGTCGTGCACGAGGCGTTGGAGATGATCGTATGCTTGCTGAGGTCGAGCTTGTCGTCGTTCACGCCCATGACGACGGTGATGTCCTCGCCCTTCGCGGGCGCGGAGATGATGACCTTCTTCGCGCCGGCGGCGATGTGGCCTTTGGCCTTCTCCGCCTCGGTGAAGAGACCGGTGGACTCGATGACGAGTTGCACGCCCAGCTTGCCCCACGGGAGTTCAGCGGGCGTCTTGGCGGAAACGACAAGGATGTCCTTGCCGTTCACCACGAGCACATCGTCCTCGAGCTTGTCGGGCGACGACTTCTTCGAACTCACGGTGCCGGCAAACTTGCCCTGCGTGGAGTCATATTTGAGCAGGTAGGCGAGATTGTCCGCCGGGACGATATCGCCGACCGCCACGACATCGAGCGTCGTGCCAAGCAGGCCTTGCTCGACGAGCGCACGGAAAACGAGGCGGCCGATGCGGCCAAAACCATTGATTGCGACTTTAACTGCCATGGTGGGACTCCGGATGTAGTGGTGGTTGGATTGCGAGTTCGAGATGAGTCCGCGTAAACGCGGACTGTTCAAGCAAGCGCCCCGCGTGCCACGATGCAAGGTGGTTTTATTCGGGGAATGTCATCAGCGCTAAACTCAGGCTCTACCCCCTCGCGAAACTCCGCCTGCACCCGACGCTGCGCTCAGGCATTCGCGACCCACAACGCACACCCCAGCGCCGGCACCCAAAGCGGCGATTCGACCGGGCGTGGGGCGCGGTGCGAACCGGGGAAATAAAATCGGTCCTGATCCGCGAGCAGTTCCCAGGCGGACGACGCTGACGCGACAAATTCGTCGTCGAGCGGAATCGAGACGTCGGACGTCGTCGGGTTGATCGCGAAGAGGAGGCGCGTGGGGCCGGCGGAAAGATCGGCGTTGTAGACCACGGCGAGCGCGGGCGAATCCGGCGCCGGGATAAAACGGAAAAAGCCCTCGCTCGGGCGCGACCACGACCGGAGCAGCCGGCCCACCTCGCTGCGGCGAAACGCGATCCAGTCCGCGAAATAGGCGTGCGTGGCCTGGTGGCGGTAGAGTCGGCGGTAATCGAGCGCGTTGATGTCGCCGCGCAGGTAGGTGTTTTGGATGCCGTGCTTCGAACGGAGAAAATCCTGCCCCGCGGAAATCATCGGCACGCCGATCGACAGGAAGAGCAGCGCGACCATCAGGTGCGTGCGGCGCACGTCGTGGGTCGTGGGCACGAAGCCGTTGTGGTGCGGGTTCTCCGTGATCATGTCGATCCACGAGCGGTCGTCGTGCGACTCCGTGTAGTTGATTGTCTGCGCGGGCCACTTCGCGAAATACCAAGGGGAGCCGCGTAGAAAATATTCCATCCGCGCCGCCGCGCCACGACCTGAAACGTAATCGCGGAGGAAGTCGCGGTAGCCGTCGTTCCACGAGGCCCAGCCCGTGTCGCGCAGCGCGCCGGCGATGTGGCCGCGGAAGCTCCACGGCTCCGCGATGAGGATCGCGTCGGGCTTGACGCGCTTGAGCGCGACCTCGATGTCACGCAGCACCTCCGCGCCGAGCAGCTCCGCGAGGTCGAAGCGAAATCCATCGACGCCGTAGGTCTCGAGATAGTGGACACAACTGTCGATGATCAGGCGGCGCGCCATCGCGGAGCGCGCGCGAAGATCGTTCCCGCAACCGCTCCAGTTGGTGGGCGCGCCGCTCGCGTCCTGCTCGAAATAGTAGAGCCGGTCGATCGCCATCAAGTGCGCGGGCACGCCGACGTGGTTGAAGACGACATCCAGC
>JANOAF010000399.1:0-16197 GCA_031411015.1 Opitutaceae bacterium
ACATCAGCTACGGCGGGAAGCCGTAAGGGATTTCCGACTTCCGACTTCCGACTTCCGACTTCCGACTTCGGATTTTCGATTGGCGCGCGGCTTCAGCCGCGCGCCTTTTTTTGCCGGCAAGATCCACGATCTCGGCCGAACCGAAATCGAAAATCAAGAGGCGCGGAGTTCGCCCGATCTCGTCGTTGCGGAAACGGCGAGGCGATCGCCAGCTGCGACCGAAACCACATCATGCGCTCCGCGACGCGGGATCAGGCGCGGAAATTTTTTGAGGGCGTCTCATCGTGAACTGATTTTTTCCGGCCCAGCGGGCCACGGATGGCAGGATGATCCCTCGTCGGTCTCCGGGTGACTTGGACCGACGTCGTCAGCGCAGGGGCGCGCGGGGCTTGAAGTTGTCGCTCCCGATCGTCTCGTCGAAGGCGGTCCAGCGGGCGGCCGCCTTCGAATCGGCGGGAAGGCCGGGCGCGCCGGTCGTGTAGAGTTCGGCGAGGGCTTGCGCGGAAGAACTGTCGCCGAGTTCGGCGGCGTAGGTGAGCCAGCGGATCGCGGCGGCGAGATCGGGTTTTTCGGCGAGGTCGAGGTGGTGCGCGCCGAGATGATGGGCGGCGAACATATCGCCCTCCTCGGCTGTGCGCTGAAGCAGCGCGAAACCCAAAGCATGGAAGCGGCGCGCAAGCGGGAGATCCGGACGGAGGCCATAGCCGCCGCTGGCGAGAATCTGGGCGAGGGCGAAGCTGGCTTTTTGATGACCGGCCGCGGCGCACTGCGCGAGCGCGACGAGCCCGGCGGCGGGATCTTTTTTCAACTGTTCCTCTGCGGCCACGTAGCGGGCGTGTTGGGCTTCCTCCTCGGCCTCGGTGAGCGGCTGGGCCTGGGGTCCGGCGAGGCGACGGGTGGCGGCGGCGAGGGCGGCTTCGAGCTTCGGCAGGATCGGCGTGAGGGCGATGGCATCGCTCGCGAGGCGGCGGGGAGGAGACGGTAGGAATTGTTGGTGGAGGATCGACTCGGCGACGGCGTTCCAGCGGCGGCGGGCGGCGCGGTCCTTGGGATCGTCGCCGCCGTGTTGATCGGCGAGGGCCACGGCCGCGGAATTCTGGCCGAGTTCGGCGGCGTAACGGAGCCACGCGACGCCGGCGGCGGGATCTTTGGCGACGGCGCGGCCGGTGAGGAGGGAATCGCCGACGAAATCTGCGGCGAAAGCATCACCGACTTCGGCGTCGGCCTGGGCCATTTTGAAGACGGCGGTCTGGAGCAAGTCGGCGAATGCGGCGGAGCGCGGGAGACCCCCGGTGCCGTTGCGAATGTGATTGGAGAACATCTCGACTGCGCCGCGATCGCCGCGGCCGGCGGCTTGCATGAAGAGGGCGAACGCGCCGGGTCCGTCGGATTTGACGAGTCGCTCGGCTTGATCGCGGAAGCCTTCGGCGGCGGTGACCCATCCTTCGTGGCGCGGGTCGTTGTGGTTGAGGCCGGGCCACTGGGCGAGGGTGGCCACGAGGGCGTCGATCTGCGGGCGGTGCGCGCGAAAGAAACTATCGTCGCCACCGCGGACACGGCGGTCGGCGTCCCATTGGGCGACGGAAAAAAACCAGTGGTCGGTATTGGCGGCTTCGCTCGAGCTCATGACCACGTTAAGGAGACTCAGTTCGGCGAGGCTGTCGGGGCGGGCCTCGAGGGCGATGACGGCGGCATCGAGCTCAGCGACGAGCGCGGGCGGGAGGTTCCATGACATCGGGCGGTCGATTTCGCGCGCCATCGATTCGTCGATCCGCTTGGAAAGCTGGAGACGGGTGGCTAGCGCGCTACCAGCGGAGACAGCTCGGGAGAGGGCGGGCTCAAGTTCCTGTTGCGTGAGGCGGGCTTCGAGCACGCGGGCGAGAAACGCGCGGGGGCGCCGGGCGGCTTCGTCGCGGGCGCGGCGGGCGGCGGCGAGTTTTTCGAGCTTGGCGTAGGCGCCGATCTCGATGGTGCGGCGGCCTAGAATCTGCGCGAGGGCAAGCGGGGCGAAGGCGTCGCCGAGGCTAGTGGCGTTCAAGAGATGGTATTGCTGGGCGACGGCGGAAACGCCGGGGGCGTAGGCGGCGTCGAACTCGGCGGCGGCGCGGGTGAGATCGAAAGACGCGTGCTCGACGGCGAAAGCGGGCGACGCGTCGGGCTGGGTGCTGCGGGCATAGGCCTCGATTTGCCGCATCCCTTGCTCCCACTGACGGGCGGCCTCGCACGCGGCCACGAGACGGGGCAGGGCGTCGACGGGGGGAGCGGAGGCATCGCGGCGGGCGACGGCGGCGAGCGCGGCGGCACGTGTGGCGGGAGTCTTTCCGTCGGAGCGGCGCCACCAAGCGAGCATCTCGGGGAGAAACGGGAGGGACCACGTCTGAGGGTCGGCGATATACGCGGCAAATTCGCGGAGCGCGATGCGGGAGCGGGCGCCGAGCACGTCGTCGCGGGAGCCCCAGCGCGCGAGGGCGGCGATGGTCTTGGCATCGGTCTGCCCGCGATCCCAGCCCCGCGAGGAAAACGAGGTGTCATCGCCATCGAGGAGATGACAGCGGCGGAGGAAGGACAGACCGTGGGGGACGTCGGAACCGAGTTCGAGCGCCTCGACCAGGACGCGTTCAAAACTGTCGTAGTCGAAGTTTTCCGCGGGCGTGGCGGGGACGGCGCGGGTGGCGATGGCCTCGGCGTAGAGCGGGACGACGCGGTCGTGGAGCTTTTTGGTTTTGGCGGGGAGGAGACCGGCGAGGTATTGAAATTCGTATAACGAGAGCGGCGTGAAGGCGGCGGGGAGCTGGTCCGAGGTTTTTTGGAGGACCACCTCGAGCACGGCCGCGAGTTGCTCCAGCAGAGCCGTGCGGCCCTGCGGAGTCTCCGCAATTCCGACGGCATAGTCGGCGCGCATCCACCGATGGCTGGTGACAAGGAGGCCAAACGCCCGCGACCGGTCCGCCGGGGCGGAGGAGTCCGCGAGGAAGCGGGCGAGGTAAAAGCAAGCGTGACCGGGGCTGTAGGAGTAGCGGGCGAGCTCGTCGAGCTCGGCGCGGGCGGCGGCGGGATCGGGAGTCAGGTCGCCGGCTTTCCAAGCGGCGGGATTAGCGAGCTGGAGGTAGGCGCGGAGCGTGCGAGTCTCGGAATGGGGCTGGCCATCTTTGAGGACGCGCGGAATCCGAGGATCGAGGAGGGCGACCACTTGGGCGATATCCTGCGGGACGTGGACGCCCTCGAGGAGGAGCATCGCGGCTTGGTTGGCGGCCCATTCGTTGGCGTGAGCCCGGGCGTGGGCAAGATACCAGGCGAGCGCCTCCGGGGTGGTGGTGAAAGCCGGCGGGCGGGTATGGGCGGCGTAACCGAAGCGCCCCGCGCGGTAGTCGTCCCAAACGGCCCTTATGCGCTGGGCTTCCTCAGCGATGGCGCGGGCCCGCTCGGCGGCGGCCTCGGCGCTTTGCTGCCGGACGCGCTCGCGGGCTTGCTCGGCGCCTTCCCGCTCGAGGCGGGCGAAATACTGCGCGCGGGTTTCGTTAGGGTGATCGCGGCGCCACTCGGCGTCGAGGCGGGCGCTTTCAGCGGCGGCCTGGCGATCCTGTTCGCGCTGCAGTTTGCGCGCCTCGTAGTGGAGCTCGAGCGGGGACTTCCCGGCCTCAAACGGGCGCTGGCTGGGCGTGTTCCGCTGGCTGCGGAGCGAATCGAGGAGCTGGGTGGTGTCGGCCTCGAGGCGGCGCTGCACCTGCTGGGGCGACATGCTGTTGGGCTGGGCGCGGACGACAGCCGCGCCGAGCAGTGTGAGTGCAACCAGCACGAGGAAACCGATCGGAGCCGAGAAACGCATTTCGCCAGCGTGGCTCGGCCGGCGGTTTTTTGAAGACAAATGGTGGCGGGGCGAGATTCCCGGATGGAGCCGCCGGACGGAGGGTGCAACAGGAAGTGAGGTCAGTGACCCGAGTGGCTGGGCGTCTCGCCCACGAATTCGGACGCGCGGAATCACGTCGGCGGGCGATTTCGCCGCCGGCTCACAGCTCCGTGTATTTTTCCGAGCGGCCGCGCGCCTTCTCCACCGGATATTTTTTCGCGTTGGCCGCCATCTTCGCGTCGATGGCAGCGCTGAGGTCGAGGCCGGTGACGTTGGCAAACTCGAGCGCGTAGATCACAACGTCGGCCAGTTCGTCGGCGATCTTCTGCCGCTTCACGGGATTGTGCGCGATGGCGGCGGACTGCTCGGGCGTGGCCCAGAGGAAGTGCTCCATGAGTTCGCCGGTCTCGGCGGCGAGCGCCATGCTGAGGTTCTTCGGGTTGTGAAACTGCTCCCAATCGCGCTCCCGCACGAAGGCGAGCACGCGGGTTTTCAAGTCGGCGACGGTCGTGGTGGAGTCGGTCAGGGCGGCCATGGCGGGAGGGTTGGCGGCAGCGCAGCGTCACGCAATCTTCACCAGCACAAAAAAGTTCCGGCTTGGCACACCGGCTGCAATATTAACGGTCACAACCGATTCACGAAATGACCGCTTCCCGCCACGATCACTCCGCCACCGCCGGCACCTGCTCCATGCAGGGCCAGCAGCGGGGTGCTGCGATGCGACGGGTCATTTTTTCCGTTTGGAATAAAAATACCGGCCCGGGCATCCAGAACTAAACCTCCGTTTTCACGGAAACGTTTAGCCCTCTGAAAAGCCCGGCGGTCACCAGACCACCGAGGGGAAACGTTTTCATTCCTTTTTCCTCCCATGCACACGATCCTCAATCCCGTCCCGACCCACCGTCGCACGAAAGCCGTCGCACCCGCATCCACCGATGCCTGCCGCGAGCCCGCCTACGACTGCCAGGATCACGGCGAGGTCATGAAGCTCGTCGTGTATGTGCCGGGTGTGGCCGCCTCCGGCGTGGAAATCGAGGGCCGCGGCGCCGACCTCACGGTGACCGCCCGGAAGGCGCACTTCGTGCGCGTCAACTTTTCGGCGCTCCATCTTGAGGGCGCGCAACGCGACTACCGCCTCCGGCTCCGGTTGGGGACGGACTTCGATTACGCCAATATGGCCGCCGAGATCGCCGGCGGCGTGCTCACGATCACGCTGCCGAAACGCGATCGGGCGACGCACACGCGGGCCAGCCGGCTGGCTCACGCCGCGTAGCAAAACCGCGGCAACCGAAATTTCAGCCCGGCGAGGGCGGAACGCGTGGTGGGCGATGGCACGATGCCATCGCCACCATCGCCCCGCCCTCGCCGGGAATTTTTTTAGGGAGACGGCGGCACTTTTGTTGTAGGCGGGGCGCCCTCACCCTGCGGCCTTTCGCATTCGCTGCCGGCAATCTACGGGGTGAAGGCACCCCGCCTACCGCGCCCACGAAAAAGGCCGCGCCTTACGACGCGGCCCTTGGGAAAAACGAATCGCTATCCGACTAGCCACCCTGCTCTTCAATCTTCACGGGGCGGTAGCCGCCGATGGTCTTGAAATAGAGCAGGATTAGCAGATAAATCGCAGCCATCGCGGCCGGGATGTAGGCGTCGGCCTTCAACGTGGCGCGGTCGCCGGCTTGGTCGGCGGCAATGACGGCCTTTTGCGTCGGAGTCTTGTCCTTCGCTTCCTTGGCGTCGGCGAGTTTCTTGCCGTCGATCGGGACGGCTTCGAAGATGCCGAGGAATTTGGACGGAGCGGCGGCTTTCACTTCGGCGTAGGCCGCGGGATTCGTAGCCTGCAGCGACTCGGCGGCAAATTTGTCTTTGCCGAAGCCAAGGCCGGGGCCGCCAATCAGACCGGCCGACAACATGCCGATGCCGCCCATGATCGACATCGCGACCGCGCCGGAGCGCGGATAGCGGTCACCGACCACCGCCAACATCGTAGGCCAGAAGAAGGTTTTGCCGACGGCGTAAATGCCGAGAGCGATCAACGCCATACCGAAGGTCTGCATGCCGCTCGCAAGGTTCAGGCCGAGGACGGCGAGCAACGAGCACACGACGAGCAATCCAACCGGCGAAAGCTTGAGGGTCTTCTCAATCCAGTGGGCGCAGAAGCGGAGACCAAACATGATCGCCGAAGTCCAAAGGAAGAGCGCTTTGCCTTCGCCGGAATTGAACAAGTTGCCCGTGATATTCTGAATCCAGCCGTCGGTGCCGAGTTCGACCGCTCCGACCAGCGCGTGCGCGATGAAGAGGACGAAAAGCAGCAGGGAGCCGATGGAGAATTTCGTCATGACGCCCACGACGATGACAATCACGCCGGCAATGATGCGCGCCACCGTTTCGGAAACCCCGAAGGTGCCGGCGATGAAGAGCGACAGTAGGAAGCCGACGACCAACGCACCAAGGAGACCCACATCCTTGAACATTTCGCTGAGTTTGGCGCCCTTGGTGGCGGCTTCCGACTTGGGCATATGCTGCCCCAGGAACATCACGCCGTAGGCCACCGTCGGGATCAGATAAAGCGCCAGCTGCATCTTCCAGTGAATCTTCAGGTAGTCGTCCAACAGCCAGCCGAGGCATACGCCGATGATCATACCGAGCGGCCACGAAGCATGAAGGATATTGAGGTAATGCGTCCGTTTGGTCGGATAGATTGTCGCGACGAGTGGGTTGGCGACGGCCTCAAGGGTGCCGTTGGCCAACGCAAAGATGAACATGCCCCAGAACAGGAAACCGTAGGCGTTCGCGGGCGTGGTCGCCATGAACGTCACGACCGCCGACAGCACGTGCAGCACGAATGCCGCGATGACGAGCTTGCTGTAGCCAATCTTGTCGCAGACCAAGCCGCCGATGATGATGCCAAAGCAAAATCCGGTGAATCCGGCGCCACCGATCGCACCGATCTGGGTCGCGGTGAAGCCAAACTCGGAAGCCCAGTTGTCGAAGATACCACCGCGGAGGGCAAACCCCACGCCGGCGGCCAAGATGGCCATAAAGCCGGCCCACAACAGCCGCTTGGCGTTGGGGACGACGGAGTCGTTTGAAACTGAAGCATTACTTGTCATAGGAGGGGATTATGGGTTGGGACTGGAGGGAAAGAAACGATGACACCGGCGTGAGACGCACGCGCGGGGCATAAGGGCAAAAAATCAGCACGCTTTCTTGGCAGGGCGGGGTTGGGGTGAGGGGCGACGAAGTTGAGAGGCGAGCGCGCACTCGGCAAGGGCACATTTTACTCAATCGCCGCCGCATCCGTGCCGATGAATCCCGCGAACCATCTCCTACCCCGCGATGAAAACGCCGCTCCACCTCTTTCAACTCCAGCCCGCCCCGACCCCGCGCGACAGCGAGACTGGGGACGTGGTGACCCGTAGCGAGGCCCGCCAGGCGGCGCCGGTGTTTCGCGCCCCGGCCCTGCCGACGCGGCAACCGTTTTACAGCGAGCTGCCCTTCAGCGTGAATTTCGGCCCCCGGCTCCGCGAGCGGCCCTGAGCAGGAAACGGGCAGAGGGAGGTGGAGCGTGTTGACCTCAACGCGCTGGTTTGAGTGCGGGAATCCTGAAGCGCCTTGAGGTCAAGTCGCTCCACCTTCGCCGCGGGGTGGTGCGAGTGAAATGTGGTTCGGCTGCCCGCTTCCGGCTGATTGCGCCGCCCGCACCTCCGGGTATTTTCCCGAAAATCGCACGGCACATTTCAAACGAGGATCGGTCAGGACAGGACACAAAACTCCCATGGCTTTTCCCGTCCCCCATCTTCCTCCGCGCCGCGCCGCCGAACCGCCACCGACCGTGGCATTGGTGCACGTCATGACGCGTGACGACGTGGAGTGGCATAGGCCGCTCTTTCGGGCGCCGCCACTGGAGCTGAGCCTAGAGGCGTTTGACGTCTCGCGCTTCGCGCAAGAACTCCGCGGCATCGGTTTGGTGGAGCGTTAACCGAAAGCAGCGAAACGTAGCGCGGTGCTTCAGCCCGCGAGTGAGGGACGGATTTTCTTGTTCAGCGAAGCTTTGGCGAAGGCCCCATGCCTGCCATCCTCACCATCGAGCCGCGCGGCAAGCATCGCTAGCCAGCAGCTCGCTTTCTTGCAAAATTCCGCGGGCAGAAAAACGCCACGACGTAGCACGAGCAGCCTGCCCGTGCAGGTTGCCAAACGCGGTCGGGCTGACCGCGCAACATCAGGCGTCAGTCGCCGCGGCAAAAAAAATAGGCTGCGCCCCACCACGCCTGCCGGCGTGATTCGCGTTGCCCGCCGCCGCAGGATCGGGCCGCATGCTGGTCGCTCGACCAGACCATGCCCGCCTCCGCGCCGCCCGCCGCTCCCTCCGTCCCGCCCGCCGCCAAAATTAGCGCCGCCCTGCCGGTCGCCCTGCAGGTTCGCTCCGAATTGGTGGCGCTCGCCTATCGCGAGCTCGGTCCCGGCACGCTCGTCTCGTTCGGCGCGGCGCTGGCGCTCGCCGTCGGCATCGGGCGCGTGCTGCCCGCCATCGTCATGTGGGTCGCCGGGATGTTCATTGTCTCGGGCTACGGGCTGTGGCTCGGGAAGAAATTCCGCGTCGCCCGGCCGGCCGCGGACGAAACGCCCCTCTGGGAGTGGCGCCATCTCGCCACGACCACGCTCGCCGCGCTCGGCTGGGGTGCCTCGGTCTGGCTTTTCCCCACGTTCAGCGGCGGGGCCTTGGGAATTTTTCACGCGCTCATCCTCGCCGGCCTGATCGCGGGATCGACGCGACTGCTGCTGGCGCATCGCGCGAGCCACATCACATTTCTGGCGGCGCTCGGCGCACCCATCGCGCTCCGGCTGTTCATGACGGGCGATGCCGGCGGACTGGCGCTCGGCGGCGCGGTAGTAGTGATGGTCGCGGCCTTGGCGCTGGCCGCGGAGCGGAGTCACCGGTTGTTCGCCTTGGCGCTCACGGCGCGCTGCGAGCAGGCCACGCTCGCCGCCGAACTCAAAGCTGTCGCCGCCGGCCGGGATGCACGTGAGGTCGAACTGCGCGAGGCCCGCACGCTGGCCGAGGCCGCGAGCCGGGCGAAGGGCGAGTTCCTCGCCACCATCAGCCACGAAATCCGCACGCCCATGAACGGCGTGCTCGGCATGCTGCGCATCGTGCGCGAGACGCCGCTCTCGACCGAGCAACGCGACTACATCAAGACGGCCGCCGACTGCGCCGAGAAACTCCTCGTGCTGCTCACCGATGTGCTCGACTTCACCAAGCTCGAGCAGGGCCGCCTCGAACTCCAGCAAGCCCCCTTCCCTCCCGCCGCCGCGGCCAGCGCCGTCGCCGAGCTGATGCACGCCCGTGCGCGCGACAAGGGCCTGCACTTCGATCTGCAAATCGGCGCCGACCTGCCCAGCGCGATTATCGGCGATGCCGCGCGGCTCCGCCAAATCCTCGGCAACCTCATCAGCAACGCGATCAAGTTTACCGAGCGCGGGCGCGTCGTGCTCGCCGTCACGTGTGCGCAGCGCAACGGCACCCGCGCCGAGTTGCACTTCACGGTCACCGACACCGGCATCGGGATCGACTCCGCCACGCTGGAGCGGCTCTTCAAACCTTTCACGCAGGGCGACTCGAGCATGAACCGCCGCTACGGCGGCGCCGGGCTGGGGCTCGCGATTTCCACGCGCCTCGCCGACGCGATGGGCGGCATCCTTCAAGTCCAGAGCACGCTCAATCAAGGCACGACTTTCCGCCTCGTCCTGCCGTGCCGCCTGCCCGAGGGCGCGGGCATCGCGCTGGCTTCGGACGAACCACCGCGCCCCGCCCCGCCCTCGTTCAACGCGCGCGTGCTCGTGGTCGAGGACGACGTCGTAAACCAGCAGGTCATCGAGCTCTTTTTGAAGAAACTTGAGATTGTGCCGAGCATCGTCGCCGACGGCCACAGCGCCGTGGCCCGCGCGACGTCCGAGACCTTCGACGCCATTTTGATGGACTGCCAGCTGCCCGACATCGACGGCATGGAAGCAACCCGCCTCATCCGCCAGAAACTCGCTGGCGGTCGGCCCGTGAAAATCATCGCGCTCACCGCCAACACCGGAAAAAAAGTCCGCGACGAATGTCTCGCCGCCGGCATGGATGATTTCCTCACCAAGCCCGTGCGCTTCGAAACGCTCGTCGAGGCGCTCCAGCGGAACCTGCCGAAGAATTAAAGTAGGGCGCGTCTCTGACCCGCCCTTGGTGCGAACACTCAACGCGTGAAAGGGCGGGTCAGAGACCCCGCCCTACTCCTGACCCGCTCCTCGCCGCTGCTCACTCCGCCGGCGTTTCGCGCACGATCCAATCAAGCCGCGCGGCGCCACCGGGCGCCTGCGCGAGCAACGTCACGAGCGGTTCGAGGATCGCGCGCGCCGCGACGTCGAATTGCCACGGCGGATTGATCACGAGGAGTCCGCAGCCCTTCATTTTCAAAAATGAATTCAGGCCCGCGATCGTGAGTTCGCACGCCAGGGTCGGCGGCGGGTTCAACTCGCGCACCCGCATGAGAAACTCATCCACCCGCGCCCGCTGCGTGAGCGGATACCACACGGCGAAGACCCCGCCCGCCATCCGTTGCAACCCCTCGCGCAGGGCAGCCACGACCTGCGCAAATTCATCCTGCGCCTCAAACGGCGGATCGATCAGCACGAGGGCGCGGCGCTCCGGCGGCGGCAAGCATGCACGCGGCGCGCCGTAGCCGTCGGCTTCCTGCACTCCGATGCGGGGCAGCCCGCCGAACTCCGTGCGCAAGGCCGCGCACTCCTCCGGATGTTTCTCCCACAGCGCCAGCCGGTCCACCGGCCGCACGAGTCGCTCCAAGATCGCGGGCGAGCCCGGATAGAAGCGTGGAGTCGCCCCCACGTTTCCCTGCCGTCGATCGAAGTCGCGCACGAACGTTACGTAATCCGCAAGCGGCGCGGGCAACGTGGCGGCAGCCACCGTCCACAATCGGCCGATGCCTGCGGGCCACTCCGGCTGGCGTGCGAGCGAATCGCCGGTCTGCGCCACCTCCAGATCGTAGGAGCCGCGGCCGGCGTGCGTGTCGATCGCGAGCAGGCCTTTCGGTTTTTTTTGCAGCGCATGCATGAGTTGCACGAGCAGCGCATGCTTCATCACGTCGGCGAAATTCCCCGCGTGAAAATGGTGGCGGTAGTTCATCCGCGCCTCCCGTTCACGCCGCTCACGCGACGGGAATCTTCACGACCACTTTCCGCACGAGCGCGGCGCTCGCACCGGTGCGCAGCGATCCCATGTGCGCATCGGCCGGGAAATAAATCGCCGCCAGTCCCGGCGCGAGGCGCAGGAGCGACGCCGCGCCGGTGTCCTCGTAGATTATCAAGTCGCGCTCGGCGTTATACGCCTGCTTCACCGTCAGCCGGGAAAAATCGCTCACCTCCATCACCTCCTCGCCCTCCACGAGCACCTGGAGATCGATATACTTCCGGTGCGTTTCAAAAAATCCCTCGGCGCGCGGTTTCGTCTGATAAACCTGCTCAAGGCCAAACGCCCCCCCGCCGATTTCGATTTTTTTGGTTTCGCCGGTTGGGCTGGCGCGGAGGCGTGCCCGCGCCTCGCTGTCCGGCAGCAGCACGTCGATCACGTAAGCGAACGCGTTCGCGAAGGCGGGAGTCTGCGGCGCTTGCGCGCGCAGGGTGGCAATCGTTCCGAATAGGGCCATGACGCGAATGCACCGGCCCGCGCGCGGTGTGGCAAGCTGCGAAACCGGCATTGCGCCCGGCGGCTTCGAATGTTTTCCATCATTCACTCCTCCCATGAAATCACTCCTACGTTTGTTTCTCGCCGGCGTGCTGCTGGCTCCCGTGGCGCTCTTCGGCGCTGCTTTTGAAGGCAAGGTCACCATGAAGATGACCAGTGGTCGCAGTGAGCCCCAACAGATGAGCTACAGCATCAAGGGCGATAAAATGCGCATCGAGATCGCCGGTCAGAAGGGCGCGATGGGCGGCATGATCATGGACACGGGCAAAAAGGAAATGATCATGCTGATGGACGAGCAGCAGATGTATATGGCGATGGCCATCCCCGACGCGGCGGTCGAAGCGGCGGCCAAAAAGGGCGACGACGCGAAACTCGAGAAGACCAGCGAGACCGAAAAAATCCTCGGCTACACCGCCACCAAATACATCGTGACCAACAAGGATGGCACGAAGACCGACATGTGGCTCGCCGAGGGCCTCGGCAAATTCATGAGCGCCAGCCCCAGCAACCCAATGACCGGCCGCCGCGCCGCCTCGCCCGAGTGGGAGCGCGCCCTCGCCGGCAAGGACCTCTTCCCGCTACGCGTCGTCGGCAAAGACAAGGCGGACAAACAGTCATTCCAGATGGAGGTCATCGCCATCGATAAGAAATCCCTCCCCGACTCGCTGTTCACCCCGCCCGCCGACTACCAGAAATTCGACATGGGTGGCATGATGAAGGGGATGATCCCGGGGTTCGGGAAGTAAGCCCGCAAAAGCGTGAAGGAAAAGCGCCCGCCTCGTTTCAGAGGTGGGCGGGAATGAAACACGGCTTCTCCCACGACGACCGCGAAAGATGCCGCAGCGCTATTACTTTTGAAGAGAAGATCTGTCTCACAAACTCAGCGCATGAAGGAAGTGCGGCGACCAAGCTCACCCACCCGTCAAATCCCCGCGCCACACTCGCTCACGCGCTTGGCCAGAAATTCCCGTTCTGAGGGCAGCGTCGTGAGGGCTTCGGCCCGGCGGAAATGGGCGAGCGCCTCGGGTTTGTTTCCGAGTTCGAGGGCGAAGGTGCCGCGGACGGCGTGGTAGGGTGAATAACCATCGAGCGCGGAGCGCGTGGCACTGGCGTCGAGCGCAGCGAGGCCGGCGCGCGGACCGTGCACGCGGGCGACGGCCACGGCGCGATTGAGCGCGACAACTGGGGAGGGATTGAGCCGCGCCAGCTCGTCGTAGAGGGCGAGGATGCGCGGCCAGTCGGTCGCGGCCTCGTCGTCGGCCACACTGTGGCAGGCCGCAATGCCGGCCTGCAGGTGATACTCGCTCACCCGCTCGCCGGTCGAAGCGAGCGCGAGGTAATGTAGGCCGCGATGGATCATCGCCTGATTCCACGTGGTGCGATCCTGCTCGTGCAGGCGGAGGAGGTTGCCGGTTTCTCCGGTGCGGGCGGAGAGGCGCGCGCCGTTGAACAACATCAGCGCGAGCAGCGCGTGGGTGCGCGGCTGGCGCGTGGCGGGATGCCCGGCAAGTTGCAACGCGAGGCGGATGGCCTCGTGGCAAAGCTCCTCGCGCACGAGTCGATCGCCGCTGGAGGCCTTGTAGCCTTCGTTGAACAGCAGGTAGAGCGTGGCCAACACGCCATCAAGCCGCGCGGGCAATGCATCCGGCGCGGGCACGACAAACGGCAGCGCGAGTTCACGGATGCGCTGGCGGGCGCGCACGAGCCGCTTCGCGATGGCGGCCTCGGTGGTGAGAAACGCGGCGGCGATTTCCGCCGGGCTGAGTCCGCAGAGCGTGCGCAGGGCGAGTGCCGTCTGAGCTTCGGTGGAGAGCTGCGGGTGAAAACAGACGAACATCATGCGCAGGGTGTCGTCGGTAAATGTATCCGCGTTTTCCTCGCGCGGGCCGGGCCCGGCGCTCCAGCGATCGTGTTCGTGCGCGATGCCGTCTTCCTTCGCGCGCCAGTTCTGTTCCCGCCGCAGGTGATCGAGCGCAAGGTTGCGCGCGGTCTGCGTCAGCCACGCCGCGGGATTTTCCGGCACGCCGCGATACGGCCACGTTTGCAACGCCCGCACGAGCGCCTCCTGCACGACGTCCTCCGCGAGTTGCAGCCGATGCGTGCCAAATTGTCCGGCGAGCATCGCCACCAACCGCGCACTTTCCCGCCGAAACAAATCTGCGGTGATGTCGCCGGCGCGGGCGTCGGGTTCCGGTGTGCGATCGGGCATCGGAGGAAATTCGCTCAACACTGACCGTGCTTCGCGACGACTGGCCGGACCTCGACCGCCATCCGGTAATCAAGCCCGGGGCAATCACGCGCGGCTTCCAACGCGTGCTCAAAACAATCGGCGGTAATCAGCACGTAGCCGCCGATGATTTCCTTCGATTCGGCGAAGGGACCGTCGCTCACGACCGCGCCCCGCGCTCCCCGCAACACCGCGCCGGTCGCTTGAAGGCCGTTCGTTCCCACCACCATGCCCTTGCTTCTCAGTTGTTCCATCCACACTGCAAACCGCGCCATGATGCGCTGCATCTTCTCGGCGGTGGGCGCCGGGCCGGTGTTCGGCTGGTGGAGCAACAGCAGGAACTGAGGCTTTTCGGTCGGAGTGGTCATGATGGGTCCGGTGGCGGACGCGGGCTACCGGGCGCGTTTCACGAATTCTGCCTCGCTTTTACCTCCGCCATCGGACGGCAGAGGTCGGCAATCGGGCGCACTTCGATTTGCGCCCCGTAGGCGAGGATCGGGCAGGCCTGCGCGAGCCGCACGGCCTCGGCCATGCTCGGCACCGCGAGTCGGAAATATCCCGCAATCGCTTCCTTCGACTCGGCGAATGCGCCGTCGGTCACGCTCGCACCTTTCGCGCCGGTGATGATCTTGCCCTCCTCCACGAGCGGTTGCGCGCCGCGATGCACGCCGCGTTGCGTGAGGCCGTCCACCCAGCCGTAGAAGTCGGTCATCACGCGCTGCAATTCCGCGGGCGACATGCCGTGATTCCAATGCGTGCCACGGATGAGGAGCAGATATTCGTCGGTCGGATTTTGTGGGTTCATGAGGTAGTGGGAGTTTCGTTGGCGATGCTGTAGGCTGAAGCCCGCAACGCTTCGAGGGGCCGGATCTCGAAGCTGAGCCCCAGTTGCAGGCAGGGGTTTTCGGCTGCGAGGCTGGCCGCATCTCCGAGGCTGCGGGCCACGATTAACCAGTAGCCGCCGACGACCTCCTTGGCCTCGTTAAACGGCCCATCGGTGGCGATGCCCGTTTTGGAAACCAGCGCGGCCTCGGTGCTGAGCCGCGAGCCCGGTTTGAACCGGCCGGTCTCCAGATTGCGCGAATACCACGTGTAGAATTTCTCGATGACGGCTTCGATTTCTTCCTTCGAGAGGTCCGCATCCCACTGGCCGCGGGAAAGCACGAGGTATTCGGAGTGAGGCGATGATTCGTTCATGCGGGTCGCGAAGACGATAGTGGGTGATGGCACGATAGTGCCGGGCCAGAAACTCAGTTCTTTTGCGGCGGGCAGAATTGGCGGACCATGTCGTCCCAGCTCTGCTGCATTTCCGCCACACTCACGTCGCGCAGGCGATGCTGCAGCATCCATTTGTGCCCAAACGGATCGACCAAAGAGCCCATGCGGTAACCGTAAAACTGATCCGCCGGCGGCATGATCGGCGTGCCGCCCGCAGCGACAGCGCGGGCGAACGCGGCATCGGCGTCGGGCACCATGAGCACAAAGGTGCAGGTGGTGCCCTTGAGCGTCTGCGGGCTCGTGCTCATGCCGGGAAATTCATCGGCGAGCATAATCACTTGGCCTTGGATGATGAGTTCAGCGTGACCGACATTGTCGGTGCCGGCGGTGCTGAGTCGGTAGCGCTCCTGCGCGCCGAACGCGGCCTTGTAGAATTCGATGGCCTTGGCCGCCCCTTGCACGACGAGGTGAGGGACGAGGGCGGGATAGTCGGTGAACGTGCTCATAATGGTGTTAGAATAATTTCGCGCGGTGGGATTTTCGTTCGCGGGTATTTTTCCCCGCTTAAACCAACGACGAACGGCCCGCCCTCAAAAGGACGCGCCTCAATCATTTTGGACGCCAATCATTTTCTCGCCCGGACATTTCCCCGCCGGCCTTGCTTCGCTGGCGCGGCTCACTCCTCACCGCCGCTTTTCGGTCAGGGGCAGCATCACGCCGCGGCGAAAGAGCGTCACCTGTCCCGTGCTCGACGAGACGACGATGGAGATGCAATTGGCCGCCACGCTCACGGCCGCTGCGGCGGCGTGGCGCGTGCCGAGGCCGCTCGGGAGTTCGAAGGCGCTGTCGCCCGCCTGAATCAAACTGCCGGCCGACTCGACCACGCCATCGCCCCGGATGATGAACGCGCCGTCGATCGAGGAAAACTCCTTCACGGTTTCATCCATGAACGGATTGAGGATATTCCGGTCCTCCTCCTTGTAGCCGAAAAACGGATTGAGCACGAGGGGCTTGGAGAGGGCGCTGACTTTCTCGTTGTCGCCGACGACGAAGAGGCAGCCCACTGGTCGGCCTTCCCGGCCCTCGACCCCGAGTTCGGTCGCCACCGCGATGATGCGCTCCAGAACTTCGGGTTTCACATCCTCGGGCAGCAGGTCCGCCGTCGAG
>JANOAF010000400.1:0-2234 GCA_031411015.1 Opitutaceae bacterium
GGGCGGGTCTGTGACCCGCCCTTTCGCGTGCTGAGGGTCCAAGGGCGGGTCACAGACCCGCCCTACTTTGGGCCCTACTTCACGTTCGCTTTGAAAAATGTCACTGCGCCCGCGACGAGTTTGTTCGGGTCCTGCGCGAAGGTCGCGTTGTCCGTCTCGATCGCCATCACGCCGGACCACTTCGCCTTTTTGATCTCGGCGAAGAGTTCCTTGTAGGCGGCCTGGCCGGTGCCGATTTCGACGTCGAGCACGACGGGGCCGGCGGCTTTCTTCGCGCCTTTCTTTCCGCCGGGAGCGTCGGCGGCGGGAGTCGCGGGTGCCGGAGCCGCCGCCTCCATGCGCTTGTCCTTGAGATGCATGTCGAACACTCGGTCGCCGTAGCCGCGGAAGACCTCCGCGGCATTGAAGCCCGCGGCTGTCACCCAGCCGATGTCGAGACACACGCCAATGCGCGGGTCACGAGCGGCGAGGACCTTTTTGACGGTGGCCGGATCGCCGTAGACCGTGCCCGTGCCGTGATTGTGGATCGCGAGCTTGATGTCGTATTCCTTCACGAGCTGCTCAAGGTTGTCCCACTCATCCATGCTCTTCGGCTCGACGATGATGACTTTGATGCCCATCAGCTTCGCGAACTCGAAGAGCTTCCGGTTCTCTTCCTTGTTCATCGAGGTGCCGTTGACGCCAAACGTGTAGGCCGTGAGCCCCTTCGCATCGAGGATCGCCTTCTTGCGGAGCGATTCTTCCTTCGTGCCCTTGGGGTCGAGGTGCTTCGCGATAAATTGCACCTGCTTGATGCCGTGCTTCACGGCGAACTCCACGACTTGGTCGAATTCCATGTTGCGGCAGGTCCAGGTTTGGAGGCCGAGCTTGGGACCGGCCATGTCGCCGGGCTTGGACGCGGCGGCGACGGCGCTTGAGAGCGCGCCGGCGGCAAACGCGAGCGCAGGAAGAACGAAACGGGGGAAGAGGCGGAGTTTCATAGGGTGAAAGAAGCGCGACCGTAGGATCGCACCCGCCTGACGCAAGCCCGGGCACAAGGTTGCCACGACAGGGATTCAGGGCCGGCAGCCGCACCCGATGGACCCGGACAGTTTTTAACCGCTAATCTTCGCTAATCTTTTCCTAGCTGGGAGCAGTCGAAGCCGTGCGTGCCTCGCCTCATCGGCGAAGCGCGGGGGCGTCTCCGCCGATGAGGCGGGACACGCACACGGTCGCTCGCGCTCAAAACAAGAAAAAATCAGCGAAGATTAGCGGTTAAACCGGCTTGGGAGTGATGCAGGAAACACCTCGTTCAATCGCGCTTCACGCCGGCACGGAAAAACCTTGGGTTGAAAGTCCGAAAGCCGCGCCGTCATTCGATTGCTTTTGGGGCCACTCTTGGATTTTTCTGCTGCCCACTCCGTGTCTCTGTGCCTCTGTGGTTCACCCTGCCTTGGTCCTCCTCTTTCCTCCGCCTTCTTTCATCCCCCATCCGTCCCATGCCCACACCGAAAAAGAAATCCCTGGTCGCCTCTCCCGTTCCCGTTGCGGTCGTCACCGGTGCCGGTTCCGGTGTTGGCCGCGCGACCGTCCTTAAATTCACCGCCGAGGGTTGGCGCGTCGCGCTCATCGGCCGCCGCGCCGAAGCCCTAGCCGCAACGATCGCGCTCGTGCCGCGTGCGCTCCGCAAAAATCTCGCCGCGCTCCCGTGCGACCTCGGCGACGCGGCCGCCGTCACCGCGATGGCCCGCACCGCGCTCACGCGCTTCGGCCGCATCGACGTGCTCGTCAACGCCGCTGGTAATAACATCCCGCGCCGCTCGCTTGGCGAACTCACGCACGCCGACTACACCGCAGTGATGGACGCCAACGTGACCGGCGTGCTCTACGCCGTGCAGGCGTTTCTTCCGACCATGCGCAGCCAGGGCGCGGGCACGGTCGTCATCGTCGGCTCCGAGGCCGGCAAACAAGCCAGCGCCAAAGCCGGCGCCGCGTATGTCGTCTCCAAATTCGGCGCCACGGGCCTCACCCAAACGATCAACGCGGAAGAACGCCCCAACGGCCTGCGCGCATGCTGCATTTTCCCCGGCGACATCGACACGCCGCTGCTCAACAAACGCCCCGTGCCGCCATCGGCGGAAGCGCGCACCCGCATGATGCAGCCCGAGGACATCGCCGCCTGCGTGTGGTTCGCCGCCACGCTCCCGCAGCGTGCGACGGTGGAAGAAATTCTCGTGCGGCCCTCGCGGCCTTGG
>JANOAF010000401.1:0-18170 GCA_031411015.1 Opitutaceae bacterium
GGGTTTAAATTGCGTGTTTTGGTTTGGCCTGCGCGCTGGCGCGCGCAACCGCCGGAGCGCGCGCAAGCGCGCTGACCTACGGGACGATGCTCGCTACTTTTCGTCGTCATTTGATGTCGTCCATTCCTTCGAAGCGCTTGCTGAGCACGATCACGCCGAGCATCGCAATCAGGAGCAGGAAGCCGAGAATTTGCACCGGCAACAGGTAGGTCGTGAAAAGCTGGTAGGCGTAGAGTTTGAGGTTGGCACCGAGCGCGGGGATTTTTGCGAGGTCGGGCTCGGGGAGTTGGCCACGTGAAAGAAACGATACGACGCCCGCGACCACGAGCCCGACGGCGAGGATGCGCGCCACCGCCGGGAGCTTATTCAACGTCGGCCGGGCATCACCGCGCGTATCGAGCAGCATGACGATGAAGAGAAACAACGCCGCGATCGCGCCCGCGTAGACCAACAGGATCAGAAAAGCCAGGAGGTAGGCCTCAAGGCCGACGAAGAGCCCGGCGACACCGACCAGCGAGAGCAGCAGACAGAGCGAGGCATTGACCGCGTTCTTGTTCACGACCACGCCGATCGCGGCGATCAGCGTGAACAGGGCGAAGACGTTGAAGAGGAGGGATCCCATTAGTAGCGAGTAGCGAGTAGCGAGTAGCGAGTAGAAGACAGCGAACCACCGACAAGGCCTGCGCCCGCGTGATGTTCGCTACCCGCCATTCGCTGCTCGCTACTTTGCATGTTCATCAGTGCCGATCGTTGCCGTGGTCCTCGGCGGTTTTCTTTTTGTCCCACTTGAAGTGCGAGTCGGGGAGCGTGCCGCCGAGTTCGTAGAGGCGGGCCTTGTTATTGACCATCTCCTCGCGCGTGTAGCCGGTCATCGAAAACTGGTTCTGGAGGAAAATCGCCTCCTCCGGGCAGACCTCCTGGCACATGCCGCAGTAAATGCAGCGCAGCATGTCGATCTCGAATTCCTTCGGCGCTTTCTCGACGTGCCCGCTGGGCGCGTCGGGCGCGATCTCGCCAGGCGTGATGCGGATGGCCTTGGGCGGACAGACAAACTCGCAGAGCTGGCAGGAGACGCATTTCTCGCGACCGTTCGGATCCATCACGAGCGTCGGCACGCCGCGATAGCCGGGCGGGATCGCGGGACGCTGCTCGGGATATTCGAGCGTGTCCTTCCGCCTCACGAGGTGCTGCCAAGTCGTCCGCAACCCAGCGAGGATCTGCGGGACGTAGGTGCGCTCGGCGAAGGTGAGCGGTTTGCGTTCGAGAGGGATGATAGCCATGGCGGTGCCGGGTTCTCTTAAACGCAAAGCCGCGAAGCGGCGAAGGCCTGAACGGACTCCGTGCTCCAAACCTTCGGGTTTGGACTTTGCATCTTAGCGTCTTTGCGTTTCGGGCCCATAAGATTCATCGCTGGATCACCGCGATGCCGATCGCGTAGGCGAGGAGGTTGGCGATGGCGAGGGGCAGGAGTTTCTTCCAACCGATCTCCATGACTTGGTCGTAGCGGAAGCGCGGCACCGTCCAGCGCACCCACATGAAGAAAAAGATCAGCGCGAGGACCTTCCCGAGGAAGATACCGATCGAGAGCAGGCCGACCACGATCGGATGACCGAGCACCGGCGCGAGGTGCGTGAGCCAGCCGACCAGATCGGCGAGCGGCACCCATGGGAGCGGATTCCAACCGCCGAGGAAGAGCAGCGTGAACACCCCCGAGCCGATCAGCATGGCGGAATATTCGGCAACGAAGAAGAGACCCCATTTGAACGCGCCGTATTCGGTGTGAAATCCGCCGACGAGATCCGCCTCGGACTCCGGCATGTCGAACGGCTGGCGGTTCGTCTCGGCGAACAACGCCGTGATGAAAACAAACGCCGAAACGGGCATGATGAAGATAAACCACGCGCCGCCAAAAAATCCCGGCTGGCTCTGAAATTCCACGACGCGCGCGAGTCCAAGCGTCGCCTCGCGGCCGGGCGCATTCACCCAGAGGAAAACTGGCATCACCGAGAGCGTCATCGAAAGCTCGTAAGAGATGAGCTGCGCCGAGGCGCGCACGCCGCCCAGAAAAGGGTATTTCGAATTGGACGCCCAGCCCGCGAGAATCAGCGAGTAAACGCCCATCGACGAGACCGCGAAGACGGCGAGCATGCCGATATCGACGTTGGCCAGCGCGAGCGGAATCACCTGGCCCGCGGTGTCAAGATACGCGCCAAAGGGCACCGCCACCACCGTCGTCAGCGCCGGAATCATCGCAACGATGGGCGCGAGCACGAAGTAGAATTTATTCACGTGGCCCGGCAGCGCGTCTTCCTTGAAAAGCATTTTGCCCCCGTCGGCCATCACGTGGAAAATTCCGAGCCGTTGCAGGAACGGCCCGAGGATCGGAATCCACGCGACCCACGGCACGATGGCGCGGTTGGGACCGGGGCGGCCCTGAATCCAGGCCGACACTTTGCGTTCCGCCATCGAGCAAGCGCCGCCGATGGGAAAAATGACGAGGATAACCGCGAGCCCCTTGAGCACGCCCTGCACGACCGGATGGAGACTGAGGTAGAAATCGATCATCGCTCAGAGATACGCCAGCCCGACGAGGACGAGGCCGAAGCCAACCACCACAGCGGCACCGAGCCGCATTTTTTTGTGCTCTGCGGCCAGCTCCACCTGCTCGCGTTGTTGCGCCTTGGTCGGATTGGCGGGCGGAGCCTTCGCCTTGCGCAACGTCAGCGCAAAGAGACCCGCGCCCATGAGAACGAAGCCGAGGCCGAGACCGAAGAGAGCGAGGGAGCGCATGAGTTAAGTGGTGGCCGCGAGCATTGCCGCGGGCTTGTAGTGCAACGTTTCGCCTTCGACAAAAGGCAACGCCGCCCACGGCGTGGCATCGAGGAGCAGGCCGGTCTCGGGCAGCTTCGCGGTCGCGATCGTCACGAGCGCAGGAACTTCCGCGGCGAGCAACGCCCGCACCGCAGTGACGTCCGCCGCCGCCACCTGCGCGAGCTTGGCCAGCACCACCAGATCATCGGTCGCACCCTGCGGGCCGGGCACGGCCTTAGCGAACGTCTGCAGGCGGAACTGCTGGTTCACGAACGAACCGCTCTTCTCGAAAACGTTGAGCGTTGGGATAACCACCTTGGCCGCGGCGCTCGTGGCGTTGGCGTGCGTGCCGAGATAAACGATCGAGATTTTTCCGAGCTGCGCCGCGCTGAGGCCCGCAGCCGCGAGGTCTTCGCCGATGGCGACCACGATTTTGACCTGGCCGGCGTCGATCGCGGCAGCAAGCGACGTGAGCTTCGCGGAGGGCAGTTCCTTGATGAGGCCGGTCACAAGCGCGCCGCGGACATTCGGGTTCTTGTCGGCAGAGATGAGGAGCTGGTCGCCCTCGCCCACCCGGCTGACGAGATGCGTCGAAGCCTTCGCCGCGTCGGCTAGTTTCTTCGTGAGGAATTGTTCCTCGACGGAACTGCGACCGGAACCGACGACAGCGACGCCGCCCGCCTTGAGGAAATCGGCCGCAGCCTTCAACGCTCCGTCAAGCGTCGCGTCGGCACCATTCACCTTGGCGGCGGTGAGCCGGTCGGAAGCGCGGACTTGCTTGTAGAGTTCGCGACCGCTGTCGGCCATCCACGTGTCGTTCACGGCGTCGTTCTGCCGCGGCGTGATCCGGTAGATCTGGCCTTCGCGCGACCAGACGACGGTGTTGGCGCCGACGCTCGATTCGGTGTCGATGCTGTTAGTCTGCTTCAGAAACCAGACGCGCATCTTGAACCGGAAATCCGTGCTCGTGAGCGCGCCCACGGGGCAGATGTCGACGGTGTTGAGCGAGTAATTGTTCGAGAGCTGCTTGCCCGGATAGCAGGTGAGCGTCGAGTAACTGCCGCGGTCGATGAAGCCGAGCACGTCGTCCTTCGCGATTTCCTTCGAGAAGCGGATGCAGCGGGAGCAGAGGATGCAGCGCTCGTCGTCGAGCATCACGCGCGGTCCGAGCTGCGTGCGCTTCGGCTTCACGTTTTTCTGCTCGATGTAGCGCGAGTAGCCGCGGCCGTAGCCGGTGGACTGCTCCTGCAACTTGCACTCGCCCGCCTGATCGCAGATCGGGCAATCGAGCGGGTGATTCACGAGGAGAAACTCCATCACGCCTTCGCGACAGTCTTTGATCTGCGGCGTTTGCGTGCGGATGTGCAAACCGGGCGAAGCGTTGGTCGCACACCCGATCTGCGGGCGCGGGATCCAGTTGATTTTCTGCTTCCCGGTCGCCGGATCCATGATCGGCGCCTTGGTCGCGGGATCGACCGAGGGCATGCCGATTTCGATCAGACACATCCGACAATTGCCGACGACGGAGAGCTTCGGGTGGTAACAGTAATACGGCACGTCCACGCCAACGAGGCGCGCTGCCTCAATTGCGTTGGTGCCCTTCGGCACAGCGATCTCCCTGCCGTCGATGTTGACGGTAACGAGGTCGGGTTTGGCGGGAGCGATCATTTCGGAAATTTTTCTTTAACCACTAATGGGGACTAATGAATGGGAATGGCGGGAATTCAGGCGGCTTGGATTCCTAAAATTGCGTTTGATGAGTGAGGATTAGTGGTGAACTGAATTAGACGAGATCCAGCGCGCCGGCGGGCTTCGCAGTCTTCTTCGTCTCGGGATACGCTTTGAACTCGTCGCCGAACTTCGCGACGAAACTCTGCGTGGGCCACGAGCACGCTTCGCCGAAGGCGCAGATCGTGCGACCGGCGATTTGATCGGCGACACTCTTGAGCAACTCGCCGTCATTGGCGCGGGCGTTGTCGTGGACCATCCGAGCGGTGATTTTCTTCATCCAGAGCGAGCCTTCGCGGCACGGCGTGCATTGGCCGCAGCTTTCGTGCGCGTAGAACGCGTTGATGTTGGCGAGCGCCTCGACCATGTTGACGGTGTCGCCCATCACGATCACACCGCCGGAGCCGCCCATCGTGCCGCAGGCCGCGAGCGTGTCGAAATCCATCGGGATGTCTTCGACCGTCAACGTGCGCGAGGTGCCATCCTTGTTTTTCAAGGTGAACGTCTCGCCGAACTTCAGAATCTTCGCAGACGAACCGCCCGGAATCACGGCCTTGAACTTCCGGCCGGGCAACGGGCCACCGCAGACTTCGTTGAGCAGCTCGCCCATCGTGATCTTGCCGACCTCGTATTCGTAATAGCCGGGTTTCTGCACGTGGCCGCTGACGCAGAGGATGCGCGTGCCGGTATTATTGGGCGTTCCGATCTTCGCGTAGGTGTCACCGCCCATCTCGACGATGTGCTTCACGTGACAGAGCGTCTCCACGTTGTTCACGATCGTCGGGCATTGGTAGAGGCCGAGGACCGCGGGGAAATACGGCGGCTTAATGCGCGGGTAAGGCCGCTTGCCCTCGAGCGACTCAATCAGCCCCGTCTCTTCGCCACAGATGTAGGCGCCGGCGCCGCGGTGGACGTAGATTTCGCAGCCATAGTCGGTGCCAAGGATCTTGGGGCCGCAGAAATTCGCCGCGCGCGCCTCGGCGATGGCCTTTTCCAAAATCCGCGCGCCGTGAGGCATCTCGCCGCGGATGTAAATGTAGGCCTGCTTCACGTTGTTGGCCCAAGCCGAAATCATGATGCCCTCGATCAGCTGGTGCGGATCCTGGTGCATGATGTAGCGGTCCTTGAACGTGCCGGGCTCCGACTCGTCCGCATTCACGACGAGATAGATTGGCTTGCCGCTCTTGCGGTCGACGAGACCCCACTTCACGCCGCACGGGAAACCCGCGCCGCCCCGGCCGCGCAGGCCGGCTTTCTTCACCTCGTCGATGATCGCGGCCGGCTGCATCGCCACGGCCTTCTTGAGCATCTCGTAGCCGCCATGGCGCACGTAGCACGCGAGGTCGTTGGTATAACCCGGCGCACCGATGTGCTTGAAGATGATCCGGCGTTGTTGCGGCGCTGCCATGGAGGAAATTTATTTTTTAACCACTAATGGGCACTAATGAGAGGGGAATGGCGGGAATTCAGAATTCCTGAAATTTCCTTATGATTAGTGTGATTGAGTGGTTCCTTTCTTCAGCGACGCTGCGCCGCTTCGGTTTTGATTTGATCGCTGAGCTGCTTGGCCTTCGCGCCATCAACGTTCTCGTGCAGGTCGTCGTCGATGAGGACCACGGGCGCGGTGCCGCAGCTCGCGAGGCACTCGACAAACTCGATCGTCACCTCGCCATCGGGCGAGATTTCGCCGCGATGCGTGTTGAATTCTTTCTCGAACGCCTCGCAGGTCTTGTAGCCGCCCATCAGCGCGCAGGAAAGTGTGCGGCAGACCTTGATGTGCCGGCGGCCGATCGGCTTCTGCCGGAACATGGGGTAGAACGTCACGACCTCATAGACGTTGATCGGCTGCAGCTCCAGCTTCGCGGCGACCCACTCGATGGCTTCGTTGGAAATGAAACCAACATCCTCCTGAATGAGGTGCAGCAGCGGGAGCGTAGCGCTCCGCTTCACCGGATAATGGGTGATCACCTCGTCGATACGTTGGGAAGTGGCGGGCTTGAGATTCAAGAACGGGGAATGGAACAGGATTAATTCGGAAGCCGGAAAGCCATGAACAAGACCGTGGCAGTCGTCCGCGGAATGGTTTGGTTTTCTGGATTCATGGCTTCTGAATTCAAATAATCGGGATCAGCGATCGCATTCGCCCATCACGAAATCGAGCGACCCGAGGATCGAGACGACATCGGAAATCAGATTACCGACGCAGACCTTGGGGAGGATCGAGAGATTGCAGAACGAGGGAGAGCGGATTTTGAGTCGATAGGGGACGCCGCCGCCCTTGCTCACGATGAAGAAGCCGAGGATGCCCTTGGGGTTCTCCGCCTCGAAATAGACCTCGCCCGCCGGAATCTGGGGGCCCTCGGTCACGATCATGAAATTCTGAATCAGCTCTTCCATGGAGCTGAGGATTTTTTCCTTCGGCGGCGCGAAGATGCGTTTCGCATCGGTCGCATACCACGCGCCGCCGGGAAATTTCGCGATGACCTGCCGGATAATGCGCACCGATTGGCGCATCTCTTCGCCGCGGACGAGATAGCGGTCGTAGCAATCGCCCTTGGTGCCGACGGGCACATCGAACTCATACTGCTCGTAGCCGGAGAAGGCTTGTCCTTCCGCAAATCGAGCCCGACGCCACTGCCGCGGAGATTCGGTCCCGTGAGCCCATAGGCCAGCGCATCCGCCTTGGAGATCACGCCGATGCCCACGGTGCGATCCATGAAGATTTTATTTCGCGTCAGGAGATTTAGCGTCTCCTCCAGAATCGGCAAAAACTGATCGCAGAAGGCGCTCACGCGACCGAGCCAGCCCTCGGGCACATCGCGCGTCACGCCGCCGATCCGCGTGTAGCTCGTGGTGAAGCGCGCGCCGGTGAGTTCTTCGAAAAGCTTGTAGAGTTTTTCCCGCTCCTCGAGCGAGTAGAGCAGCACGCTCCATGCGCCGACATCGAGGGCAAAGGCGCCGAGACCCATGAGGTGCGCCGAGACACGCGCCATCTCCGCCGTGAGCACGCGAATCGCCTGGCAACGCGCGGGCACTTCGAGTTTCGCGAGCCGCTCCACCGCGATGGCATAGGCCATATTGTTCGCAAGCGGGGCGAGATAGTCCAACCGGTCCGTGTAGGGCACGAACTGGTTATAAGTCATGTTTTCCGCGATCTTCTCGTCGCCGCGGTGGAGGTAGCCGACAACTGGGTCCGCCTTGGTGAGGATCTCGCCGTCGAGTTCCATCTGGAGGCGGAGCACGCCGTGCGTCGACGGGTGCGACGGCCCCATCGAGAGCGACATCTTCTCGGTCTGGAACCCTTCGACAGGCTCAGGGCGGGTTCCGGCCGAGGCCGCCGCGCGACCAGCCGCCGTTTTCGCGGCGCTGTCGGGAAAGGAAAATTCGGTGGCCATGCGCGATTAGTCCTTCACTTGCCGGAGCGGCGTCTGGTCGGGACGGTTTTCGCGATCGGCCCAGCTCTCATCCTTCGCCCGCGGCTCGGCCTCGGTGAGATTCATCTCGCCGGGTGAGGCGACAAACGGTCCGCCCATCATCGGCGCGGCGACGACCCGCGTGCCCGTTTCCTCTTGAATGTCGGCCACTGGCAAGTCGGTCTCGATGCCGGCGAGCGGGAATTCCTTCCGGAGCGGGTGATAGGGGTAGCCATCCCACATCAAGATACGCCGCAGGTCAGGATGCCCCTCGAACTTGAGGCCAAACATGTCGAAGCACTCGCGCTCGTGCCAGTTGGCACCCGGCCAGAGACTGACGACGCTCGGTGCCGTCGGCTCCGCGTCGGTGCCGGCACAATTCGCCGCCACACGCACGTAGCTGCCGGTGCGCGTCGTCGAGAGCAGGTGATAAACCACCGTGAAGCGCGGGGCCGCACCCTCCGCCCAATCGATCGCGGTGAGATCCATCAACAAATCAAATGCCCACTCGTCGCGCAGATACCGCAGCGCCGCCACGACCTCGCCGAGCGGCACATTCACCGCCGGATGATCGGCGGAGGCGCGGTCGGTGGCCTGCGGGAATTTCGCTTTGAGCGCGATGAGAGCTTCGGCGGACATGCGGTGGGCAACAGCAGTGTTCAGGCCGAAAGCAGACGGCTCGCGGAAGGTTCGCTCCGCACCTTGGTCTGCAGCTTCATCAAGGCATCGAGCAGCGCTTCAGGCCGTGGCGGGCAACCGCTCACATAGACGTCGACCGGCACGATGCGGTCCACGCCTTGGAGCGTCGCGTAGCTGCGATACATGCCGCCCGAGCTGGCGCAGGCACCCATCGCGATGACCCATTTCGGCGCGGCCATCTGATCGTAGATGCGGCGAACCTGCGGGGCCATCTTGTAGGTCACCGTTCCGGCCACAATCATGCAGTCCGACTGGCGCGGAGAAAACCGCATCACCTCGGCACCAAAGCGGGAAATGTCGAACCGCGCCCCGCCCACCGCCATGAGTTCGATGGCGCAACACGCCAAACCCATCGGCATCGGCCACATGGAATTGGTGCGAATCCAGTTAATCGCCGCGTCCGCCCGGGACACGATCACGCCGCCTTCAACTTTACTGTTGTAGCCGAGCTCGGTGTTGGGAGTGACCATGTGGCGGGAGGAAGCGGAGGTGGCGGAAATGAAAATCCGGGGCAGGCTTGGCTCCGCCTATGCGCTGCGCAAGACGCTTTTCCAGAAAAGCTCCGTCATGCGTCCGGGTAGTAGCGCCAACGATCCGCGCGATAACCAAACTTTTCCACGCACGCCTTGAATCCGACGGCGATCGTGTTACGGAAATCACCCCGCCGTTCCCCTCTGCGTCCGCCTCGACCGCCCGCAGAGCCAATGTTACTTGGCAACGCACCACCTCGACCCTCCGACCATCATGATCCCCTTGTTGCCCTCCAAAGCCCGCCGCGCCGCTTGGTTCGCCGCTGTCGCGGCGCTCGTCATTTCCGCCCACGCCCAAGTCGTCCCCGCGGCCCCTGCGCCAAAAACCACGGAGAAAAACTCCGACGCCGTCCAGCTGTCCCCCTTCGAGGTGCGCCCCGAGGACGACACTGGCTATCAAGCCGCCAACACCACCGCCGGCTCGCGTCTCAACTCCAAGCTCAAGGACACGCCCGCCGCGATCTCGCCGTTCACCAAAGAATTTCTCTCTGACATCGGGGCGACCGATCTCGAAAGCATGCTCGCCTACGCGACGAACGTTGAGCGGGAGGTCGAGGATGCGACCAACGGCTTCAACAACCCGCCCGGCCGCGATTCCACCGGCGGCGATTTTCGCTTCCGCGTGCGCGGCGTCGCTGGCTCCTCCTCCACCAACTATGCGCAGTCCGGCGTGCCCGTTGATCTCTACAACATCGAGCGCGCCGAGATGGCGAGCGGCCCCAACTCGATTCTCTTCGGCCTCGGCGCGCCCGGCGGCACCGTCGCCCTCACGAGCAAGTTCGCCGATCTCCGGCGCACCCACACGTCGCTGAAAGGCGTCGTCGGCTCGTGGGACTACAGCCGCTTCGAACTCGATCATAACCAGATCCTCGTCCGCAAAAAACTCGGTCTCCGTCTCCTCGGCCTCTACCAAGACGCGAAGGGCTGGCGCAAATGGGACCTCAACGAGCAGCGCCGTATCACGGGCGCGTTCAGCTACCAGCCGTTCGCCAACACCGCGATCCGCGGCAGCTATCAGGCGGGAAATTCCGCCAACAACATTTCCATGCCGTGGAACGCGCTCGACTCGCTCAACACGTGGCTGGCCGCCGGTCGGCCAACCACCGACGCGGCCGCCGTGCCGACGACCACGGCGCTCGGCACGGGCAACCGCTACACGCTCCTCACGCAGGACAACGTGATGGCAAATTTCCGCTCGAAATTTTTCAGCGCGCGCGCCGCGAGCAACACCCTCGTCTCGCCCGCGCTCATGGGCTACGCCTACAACCTCTCCGGCCCCGGTGGTCTGCGCCGGCAAAACTTTGTCGATTATCAGGCGAAGATCGAACAGCGCATCACCAAGGACATCGTCGCCGAGGTCGCGTTTTTCCATAACATCAACCGCGTCCTCACGCGCGGGAACCTCAACCCGAACCTCTTCCTCACGGGCGACCCGAATCTCACCATCACGACAATTGCCGGTGCCACGCTGCCGAATCCGCACACGCGCCAGATTTACCTCGAGGACAACTGGGGCCGCGATCCGTTCAAGGACATCAACGACACGCTGCGCGCCAGCGTCGCGTGGGAACTCAACCTCGGCAAATGGTTCGGCCGCCACCGTATCGCCGGCCTCGCCGAGGGCGCGCGGCAGGATCGCCTGCGCCGCTGGCAAAACGAAATCCTCGTCGATCAAAACAACCAGGCGCTCTCCAACGCCGCCAATCCCGACGCCGCCGCGAACCAGCCGTGGCGCCGCCGCTACGTGACCGAGGGCGATTTCAACACCTACTACGCCGCCGACCCCACGCAGGAGATCGTGCCGTTCGCCGTCGGCACGAGCACGGTGCGCTCGACGTTCGTGGCGCGCACGCGTTCCAACATCCACACGATTCAGGACGCCCGCTCGCTCATGTTTGCGTCGCAAAGCTACTGGTGGAAGGAGCGCCTTGTCACCACGCTCGGCTACCGCGTCGATCACATCACCTTCGACACCTTCGGTCAGGGCCGCATCGCCGATCCGAAGGACCCGCGCTACACGTCCGGCCGCTTCGTGCTCAACGAGTGGGATTTCGACGGCACCGTGGAGACGAATAAATACAGCCCGAAGACCTTCACCGCGGGCGGAGTGCTCCACGCCACCTCGCGCCTCTCGTTTTTCTACAACCAATCGAAAAACAGCGGCACGCCTCGCCTCGATCGCACCGTGCTCCCGACGGGAAAAACGCCGCCACCCACCGAGGGTATCGGCCACGACTACGGTCTCATGATCGACGTGCTCGGCGACGACCGGCTCTTCTTCCGCTTCAGCACTTACGAGACGCGCCAGACCAAGGACGCCGCCGTGATCCCCGACGGCCTATCCGTCAACACCAGCACCACGCTCGGCGGCACCGCGATGCTCAACATCTACAACGCGCTCCTCAACGCGCGCCGCATCACGCAGGTGCAATATGACGCCGAGCTGAAGTTCTATAACGCCGGCATCATCGACGCCGTGACCAAGGGCTGGGAAGCCGAGTTCATCGCCAACCCGACGAAGACGCTCACCCTCCGCCTCGGCGTCTCCTATTCGGATCGGAAGCGGGAGAATTTCTTCAGCGAGATTCTGGACTATTTCGCCGAGTGGGAGCCCAAGTGGCGCGCCGCCGCCGCCGGCGATGCCACGCTCCTCAGCACGATCAACACGCAAATCACGACCGCGCATGAGAACCTCGACACCATCACCACCACGCAGAACAACCCCTTCGGCACGCGCCCCTACAAGGCCAACCTCACCGCCCGCTATCGTTTCGCCGAGGGAAAATTGAAGGGCTTCTTCGTCGGTGGCGCCGGCCGCTTCCAAAGCCGCAACCTGACGAAGTATTCCTCGCTCAATGGCCGCGCGCTTTGGGGCACGCCCACGCTCTATGCCGATTCGTTTGCCGGCTACCGCTTCAAAATGCCCGGCCTCAACACGCCGATGAACGTCCAGCTCAACATCAAGAACATGTTCAACTCCTACCTCGTCGGCGTGGGTCGCTACAACACCCAGGAAAACGGCTACCTCCGCGTCTACCTCAACGAGCCGCGCAACTACCGTCTCACCCTCGGCGCGGATTTCTGAGCGCCGGGATTTACCGTTGACCACCGCCAGCGGGTGACATTGCTTCGCCCCTCGCTCAACGACCGGCTCTTCCAGTGAGGCGCCGGCTCAACACCGGAGAGGTGGCAGAGTGGTCTAATGCGCACGCTTGGAAAGCGTGTGTTCCGCAAGGAACCGGGGGTTCGAATCCCTCCCTCTCCGCCAGTTTTCTCCTCTGGGGCGCAAAAATCCAACGCTAGGTTGCCAGTTGCCGCGGGCAACCTACGCATGAACTCCCCGTCCTCGCCACGATGCGGGTCAGGATTCGGACGCCAATCGACGTATCGTTTTCGACTCCGTGGCCGCCCCAACCAATTCGGTGTCGGTCGTCGCGCTCTATCAGGTAAACGCATTCTTGAGCTGCACCGCGCGGCCGTCCAACCCGCGATGGTAAAGATGGAAACATTCGCCGAAGCTCGGGTGCGGAAATCCGGACAAAATACTGAACGGGTCACCGGTAATCCTGTGGCGATGCTCGGTTCGACGGAAGGCGGCGAACCCTCGAGGCCAGCCGCGTTGGTGACAAACCAGCCGGCCTCGCGCAGCAACGTCGGCAGCGGTTTACCTCCCCGCGCTGACTCTGGAGACCAGAGCATAATTGTTTAGCGTCGCCGGCATCGGTGCCGCGACGGATGTGACCGGGGTGGAGGTTTACCTGCTGCCGTGAGGAGCGAAGCGGATGGCGGATGACGAATACTTAATCGGAATCGGACTTGGGAATTAGTGTTGGACTGCTTCACTCCGCGCATGGCACGACGCCCCAATTTTCGAAGCCTTCTCTATCTGCTGACCGCGACGTTCGGTGCGCTGCGTGGTGAGGCTCACGTGATCGGTGATCCGGCGCACGACCGGCTCGCCCAAATGGTCGCGGGTGAACTCGCGGCGGAGCAGACGGCACGGCGCACGGGCCCGCTGCGGGTCGCGCAGGCGCGGACGGAGAAGCGGGCGAGCGTGAAGGCGAATGAAGCGCCCGCGGCCGCGGCCGTATTCGCGGCGTTTGGGCCGGCGTTGAAGGTGCGATGGGATGAAACATTTCTCTGGGTCGAATCGAACGGCCTGCCTGCGCACACCATGATGGTCGGTATCACGGCCTGGCAGCAGCAGGTGCCTTTGCCGCAACCCTACGCCGGGAAAAACGCGTGGCAGATTCCGCTGCACCCGGTGGTGGCCGCTCAACCGGCATCGATCAAAAATCGCTTTCTGCGCGGCGCCATCGCCCTCGCCGCAAACGGCATTCCGATTTTCAACCCGCAGAACAACCGCGGTGAAATTTCCCAGGAGATCGGCGAACTTGATGAATGGGGTGGGCACTGCGGCCGGGCCGATGACTATCACTATCACGCCGCGCCGCTGCATTTGCAGAGTATCGTCGGCGCGGGAAAGCCCATTGCCTACGCCCTCGACGGTTACCCGATCTACGGCCTGACCGAGCCGGATGGTGGGAAGCCGGAACAGCTCGATGCATTCAACGGCCACGAAACGGCGTCACTCGGCTATCACTATCACGGTTCGCTGAAATATCCCTATGTGAATGGCGGCTTCCACGGCGAAGTGGTGGAGCGCGATGGGCAAGTCGAGCCGCAACCTCGGGCGCAGAGTGTGCGACCCGCGCTGACGCCCCTGCGCGGCGCGAAGATCGTGGGCTTCGCCGGAACGCCGGGAACGACGCCCGCGAAACTGGACTACACGGTAAACGGCAAGGCGGCTTCCGTGAGTTACTCGGCGTTGGGCGGCGGGGCGTGGAAATTTCAATTCGTCGGCACGGATGGCTCAAGCCGCGAGGAAACCCATCGCGAGGGCGGCGGGGGCAGAGCCGGTGCGGGCGGCGGTCCGGCCGGCGGCAAGAAAGGAAAAGGCGGTGGCAACGGCAAGCAGTCGCCAGCACCCGAACGCGAAACCGAACGGCCTCCCGGAGGGAGCGGCGGTGGCGACGGGGAATTTACCAGGCAGACCTACGCGCCGAAACGGACAGGAGCCTTTGCGTTGCGCAGCCCGGCGGTCGGGCATGGTGGCGTGTTGCCCGTGGAGTTTACGGGCGATGGCGCGAGCCTGTCGCCCCCGCTGGAGTGGAGCGGCGCCCCCGCCGGCACGAAAGCCTTCGTCGTGATCATGCACCACTTCGACCCCGAGGGAAAAGTGAAGTGGTATTGGACCGTCTACAATATTCCGGCCGGCGTGAGCGGACTGCCGCAAAACGCCACGAGCATCGGCACGCTGGGCAACAACAGTGTGACCCGTCGCGCGGGTTACGCGCCGCCGCACTCAAAGGGACCGGGCGAGAAGACCTACATTCTGACGGCCTACGCGTTATCAACGCCGTTGGAGATCGCCGCGTCGCCCAATGAGGTGAACCGCGACGTGCTGCTCGCCGCGATGGAGAACTCGATCCTTGATAGCGCAGAACTCAAAGTCGTCTACACGCGGCCGGCCGGGAGTGCGGATGGAAGCGAAAGGGATCGCGGCGCAAAGAACGATGGAGGGAAAAAAACGTGAGGAAGCTCATCGCGGGAATGGGTGGTTTCGTTGCCTTGGGTCTGGCGGTCGTGGGTGCGGCGGAAGCGCCGCCGAACTTCGTGGTCATCATGGCCGAGGCGCAGGGCTGGGCGCAGACCTCGGTGCAGATGGACGACCGGATTCCTGACTCGAAGAGTCGCGTGTTCGCGACGCCCGCGGTCGAGCGGCTGGCGCGCGAGGGCATGCGCTTTACCTATGGCTACGCGACCTCGCCGCGGTGCACGCCGTCGCGCGCGGCGTTGTTCACCGGAAAGAGTCCGGCCGCGCTGCACATGACCTTTGTCGGCCTCGGCCGCGATGAAGGCGCGGGGCGCACCACGCTTATTCCGCCGGAACCATTATTGGAGATGCCCACGAGCGAGACGACCGTGGCGGAGTTGCTTAAGGATGCCGGCTATACCACCGCGCATTTTGGCAAGTGGCACGTCGGGCGCACGCACCCGTCCAAGCACGGCTTCGACGAGAGCGACGGCCCGACCAACAACGGCGGCCCCGACAACGTGCTTAGTCCGAATCCGAAGCAGGCCTTCGGCATAACGGAGCGCGGCATCGCGTTCATGACGCGCGCGCAGCGGACGGGGAAATCGTTCTACCTCCAACTCTCGCATTATCCCAATCAAGAGCGAAAGGAAGGTGGCACTGGCCCCCGCGATCGCGACCGCGTGAAAAAGGACGCCGACGAAATCGATCAGACCGTCGCGCAGCTGCTCGCCGCGCTGGACCAGCTCAGTCTCAAGGGTCGCACCTACGTGATCTACACCGCTGACCACGGTGGCCAGGGTCGCAATGGGAACGCGCCCCTCTCGGGCGGCAAGGGCGCGGTGACCGAGGGCGGTTTGCGCGTGCCATTCCTCATTCGCGGCCCGGGCATCGCGGGCAATGTCTACTCACGCGTGCCGGTGACCGCGTGCGACATCCTGCCAACGATCGCGGCGCTCGCTGGAGTGGCCGCGCCGATTCCGAAAGGCGTCGAGGGCGGCAGTCTCGTTTCCGTGCTGCGCGATCCGGCGGGGCGCGGCGCGGTGCAGCGCGCGCGCGAGGAGCTCGTGTTTCATTTCCCCCATTACGATATGGGCAACGGCGGGCCCGCGACGGCGATTCTCCTCGGCGGCCTCAAGCTCGTGAAAAACTACGAGAAGAAAACCAGCCGCCTCTTCGAGCTCGAACGCGATCCGGGCGAGACGCACGACCTCGCGGCGTCGATGCCAGAGAAGGCGGCCGCGCTCGACGCCCGTCTGACCGCCTACTTGAAGGATGTGAGCGCGCAGATGGCTACGCCCAATCCGAACTACGATTCCTCGCAAGCACCGCCGGCCGACGACGACCGGAATGCCCGGAAAGGTGGGAAAAAAGGAAAGCAGAAGGAATGAGTGCGAAGTTCCTCCCGTTTTCCATCCAGGTTCGCTGGCTCGGATTGGCGCTCGCGGTGGGCGCGACGGCGTTGGGCTTTGCTGGCCGCTGATTAACAACCGCGGAAAGGCGGTCGCGAAATCTCAGCGGCGCCAACGCGGGCCTTGTCATCGCGTGAAGCGGGTGACCTGCTGGCCGCGCCCAAACCAGCTCACCCCTTCCCCATGAACCGTCGTTCTCTTCTCGCCCTCTCGCTCCTCGTCACTTCCGCCGCGCTCGCGGCTGAGCTGCCTGCCCTCCCCTCGGCGCCAATCGCGAAGAAGACGACGCTCCTCTTTTCCGACGACTTCGAGGGCGCGGTGCCGGCGAAGGTCTGGCACAAAGTCGTGCCTACTTTCGCCGTCGAGAAAGGCGCGCTCAAGGGGACACAGACGCGTGACCAAAATATTCCCGCGGCCGACGGCAAGGCGGCGGTCACCGCGCACGCGGCCGTCCACGGCCTTGAGATTCCGACCAAGGACAGCGTGGTCGAGGTGAAGATTCGCTTCGAGGGCGCCACGATGATCGACGTGGAGTTCGACGACCGCAGCTACACCGGCGCGCACTACGGCCACATCTGCCGTGCGCAGGTGCGGCTCACCGGCGTCACACTGACCGACGAACGCGATGGCACTATGCGCAACGACATCTACGCCATGAGCAAGGAACCCGCGAAGAAAGCCGAGCGCGTGAAGCTCCTCGCCGGCCGTTCGGTCACCTATCCCGCGAAACTGGAAACCGGCCGGTGGTATACCCTCGTCGTCGAGACAGTGGGCGACACCATGCGCGTCACCCTTGACGGCAAGCCCGCGGGCTTCCTCAAATCCTCCGGCATCGCCCACGCCACCAAGTCGAAGATCGAGCTCGGCGTGGCGGGCAAGGACGGTTGGTTCGACGACATCAAGGTGTGGGCCGCAGAACCGGTCGGCCCGTAGTCGCGTCCCGGACCCCGTGCACAGCTGTTCTTAGCGTGGTCAGCTGCTCACCGCGGGTTCCAGTCCAGCCCAGCCACGCTCGCGGTGTTCCGTCGCGTCGGATTTCCTCTCAGGGCAGTGGGCAAAAATGTGTGATGCACACGCGGCCCTTCGCGCACGGCAAACCGCGTTGCAGTTCGGCTTCGGCTCATAATGCTCCCGACGCCGCATGATTTTCCCCCGCTATTTTCTCCTGCTTTCCGTGCTCTGGCTTGCCGCCGCGCCCCTTCACGCTCAACTCGGCGTCACTCTGGCGCTCGCAGAAAAAAACTACGGGGCTGCCACCGCCAGCGCGGCCAACAAACCGGCCACCATGACGCGCACCTTTCGCTCCGCCGGCATGACGATTGAAGCAGAGTTTGCCGGTGACCACATTGCTCGCATCACGTATCGACGGCCGGCAAAATTCTCCGACGAGGAAATTCAGCAGCTGCTCGACGCCAGCGCCGACCTCCGCACGTGGCAGGCGGATGCCGATCTCTTTAGTCCCGTCCGCGCCTCCTCCGGAGTCCGATCGTGGCGGCGTAGTGATCGCGGCGGAGCCACGCTCAGCCGACCGGGCGAGGGCGACGCCGCGCAGGACGTGTTTGTGCTCACGGATGGAGCATTTACCGCCGCCAAGCTCAAACTCGTCGCCACGCCGAAAACCGGGCCCGTTGCCATCACCGACCACACTCTTACGTGGCTCGGTTACGATGGCACGGGCGACACCTCGGTCGCGCGCCTCATCTTTGATCGCGAGGATCTCGGGACGGGGGCAAAGGCCTTGGTCGAACTGAAGACGCGAATCGCAGCGCTGCCGGCCAAGAGCCTGATAAAAGTTGTGCCCTACTACGGCGGCCCCAGCGACAACACGAAGCGCAAACCGCCGCTCGATCTCACGGAGCTGCGCGCGTTCGCGGAAGCGAAACAAATTGTGCTGACGGTGGCGGTCGCACGGTAGCGCGATCGGTTGTAGGGCGGGGTCGCCGAACCCCGCCGGGTATGGCGGCGGAGTTGAGTTTTCCGA
>JANOAF010000402.1:0-2507 GCA_031411015.1 Opitutaceae bacterium
GCGCTGGGTTTGCCTCGCGTTGAAGGCCGCCGGCATCGCCGCGCTGGCGCTCTGCCTATTGGAGCCGCTGTGGCTCGGTCAGCGGGCGCGACCGGGCGCGAACCTCTTCGCCGTCTTGGCGGACAACAGTCAGGGCCTGCAGATTCATGATCGCGGGGAAAGCGCGAGCCGCGGCGACGCGCTACGGCGGCTCGTCGATCCCGTGGTGTCGTCGTGGCAGACTTCGCTCGCGTCCACGTTCGATGTGCGACGCTACCTTTTCGATGCGCGGCTGCAGGCCTCGAAGGATTTCGGTGAACTGAATTTCGAGGGCCGCTCCAGTGCGATCAGCTCGGCGCTGCGCACGCTGGGTGAGCGTTTCCAGGGCCGTCCGCTGGCCGGCGTATTGCTCCTCACCGATGGGAACGCCACCGACCTCGCGAATGGCGCGTGGCCCGATCTCAAGGGCCTGCCGCCGATCTTTCCGGTCGTGATTGGCCGCGGTGACAGCGTGCGCGACATCGCGGTGCAGCAGGTCGCGGTGAGCCAGACCTCATTCGAAGATGCGCCGGTGTCGGTGCAGGCCGATGTCTTGGCGGCCGGCTATCGCGGCAAGCCGATCGTAATGCGGCTCGTGGATCGTGCGGGTAAGACGGTGCAGGAGCAGACGGCCGAGGCGCGGGCGGATGGCGAGGCGCTGGCGTTTCGTTTTCAACTGAAGCCGGAGCAGCCCGGGCTTTCCTTTTATCAAGTGCGCGCGAGTGCGCCGACCGAAGTCGCCCCGCCCGTGGCAGCGGGCGCAACCGCCACCACCGAGGTGAAAACCGAAGAGGCGACGCTGGCGAACAACCAACGTGTCTTCGTCGTGGATCGCGGGCAGGGGCCTTTTCGGGTGCTGTATGTGGCGGGCCGCCCGAACTGGGAATTCAAGTTTCTCAATCGCGCCGTGCAGGCGGACGAGCAGGTGCAGTTGGTCGGTTTGATTCGCGTCGCGAAACGCGAACCGAAGTTCGATTTTCGGGGACGCGCCGGCGAGACGAGCAATCCGCTGTTCCGCGGTTTTGGCCAGCAGGCCCCCGAGGACGTCCAGCGCTACGATCAACCCGTGCTCGTGCGGCTCAACACCCGGGACGAGGTCGAGCTGCGCACGGGATTTCCGAAGACGGCCGAGGAACTCTACGGCTACCACGCGGTGATCCTCGACGATGTGGAGGCGGAGTTTTTCACCCCGGATCAGGCGCAGCTCCTCCAGAAATTCGTGTCCGAGCGCGGCGGCGGCGTGCTGATGCTCGGTGGGATGGAGTGTTTTCGGGAGGGGAAATATTTCCACAATCCCATCGGTGATATGCTGCCCGTGTATCTCGATCCCGACGATGGCCCGGAGCCGGAGCCGCCCGGCCCGGTTAATATGCAGCTCGCGCGCGAGGGCTGGCTGCAGGCGTGGGCGCGGCTCCGCGACAACGAGGCCGACGAGCGCACGCGCCTCGAGGGCATGAAGAAATTTGAGGTGCTGAATCGCGTGCGCGGCATCAAGCCCGGCGCGAGTGTCATCGCCACCGTGCGCGACGAAAAAGGCGCGGAGCTGCCCGGCCTCGCCATCCAGCGCTTCGGTCGCGGCCGCACCGCCGCGTTGATGATCGGAGATATTTGGAGATGGGGCATGGCCGACGCCGCCGCGCACGCCGACATGGATCGCGCGTGGCGGCAGATGGTGCGCTGGCTCATCGCCGATGTGCCGCTGCGCGTGCAAGCCACCGTGGAACCGATTGCGGCCGACGCCAACGGCGCGGTGCGCGTGCAGGTGCGCGTGCGCGACGAGAAGTTTCAGGCGGTCGACGACGCCGCCGTCACGGTTGAGATTGAGCCGGTGGTGTTCGAGGGCACCGCGGGTGCCACGGGCACCTCAATCAAATTGGAAGCGGAGCCGGCGCTCTCGGAGCCCGGGCTCTATCAGGTGACCTACGTGCCGCGCCAGACCGGCGGCTTCCGCGCTGTGGCCGCGGTGAAAAACAATGCCGGTGCTGATCTCGGTCGCGCCGAGGCGGGTTGGAGCACCGACCTGGCCGCGGAAGAATTTCGCTCGCTCGTGCCCAACGTCGCATTGATGGAAGATCTCGCGCGTCGGACCGGTGGCCAGGTGATTGCCGCGGCGGAGCTGGAAAATTTTGTGCGCAAGCTGCCCGAGTTGCGCGCTCCGGTCATGGAAACGTGGTCTTACCCGGCGTGGCACACGCCGCTGATGTTCGGCTTTGCGCTCGCCTGCCTGCTCGCGGAGTGGGGCCTGCGGCGCTGGAAAGGAATGCCATGAGCGGTGCCCAACGTAGCGCGGAGCTTCAGCCCGCGCTGGGAAATTTTGAGACACAGGCTAAAGCACCGCGCTACTTCCAGACCATGATTTCACGGGTTTTGTGCCTCTTCGTGTTCTTTGTGGCCATCGGCTTGGACGTCTTGCGCGCTCAACCCGCGACCGTGATCGCAATCGCCGGGGCGCCGGGCGAGGCGGAGTTTGCGCCCGACATTGCGCTGCA
>JANOAF010000403.1:0-5229 GCA_031411015.1 Opitutaceae bacterium
GGTGATTGACTGGACCGTCTCCCCGGCGAAATCGGTCCAGTGGCACGACCAAGGCAAGGGCCCACACATGCTCTGGACGCCCGATGGACAGCATGTCGCGGTGGATCGCTTGTGGACCGAGTTCGAACTCGCGAACAAGGACGGGAAGTTGATCGCGGACCTCACGCTCCAAACGGTGCGATCACGCGAGGTCGGTCCGTTTGGCAAGGGGGACCCGAAATATGTGCCGGTGTTTTACGGCAGCTATTCGCCGGACGGTTCGCTCATCGCGATTGCGACGCGGCCCGACGGTGACGAAGGCGGGAAGCTTTGGCTGATGGATCGTGCGACCGGCAAGGTGCGCTATCTGGCACGGGCGCTTTCCTTCGGGCCGGTAACCAGCGGGCAACCCCGCCTGGGTTTTTTCAACGGCAATTCCGGCATCGCATTCAGCACCGACAAAAGTTGGGGGGCAGCGGCGTCCGCGCCACCACAGGTCTACACCATCACGGGTTTTGAGCGGCCGTGAAACTCAGGCTTTGATCCGACCCGGCTGAGGGCTCGGAATTTTTCCTCAGTTAGCGCGTCTTTGGCTCTCAGGTCACCGAGTAGCTTCAGACCGTCGCCCGCATCTCGGTGATCTGTTTCGTCGCGATGCCGATCGGGCGGTCGAGGGGGACGCCGGCGCAGCCGAGCAGCGTCGGGAGCAGGTCGCCGTGGTTGCCGCGGACACCGGTCAGGAAGCGGCCGGTGTCGATCGTGCCGCCGCCGCGGCCGGCGACGATGAAGGGGAGATTTTCGCGCTGGTGCTTGTTGCCGTCCTCGAGGCCGGAGCCCCACATCATGATACAGTGGTCGAGCAGCGTCCCGTCGGCTTCCCGGACGCCGCGCATGATCGAACCGTCAAAGCAAATATTTTTCCACTCCTACCCTGGCCAGATCACCGTTCGATCAATCTCGCTGATTTTCTTCCGGGCCGTGAGGGCCATCGCGGCTTCCAATTCAGTCCGCAGGATTTCGACGACGTGGCGAACACCTTCCGCTCCGTTTACTGCCAGCCCGTAGACATAAGGCCGGCCAATCAGCACGGCGTTCGCGCCCAACGCCAGCGCCTTGAGCACGTCGGTGCCGCGCCGGATTCCACTATCCATCAATACTGGAATCCGCCCGGCAATTTTGTCGGCCACGCGCGGCAGCGCGTCGATGGTGGCCGGCACGGAATCCAGTGCCCGTCCGCCGTGGTTCGACACGATAATGCCGGCGACGCCACTCTTGGCCGCACGATCCGCGTCATCGGGATGGAGGATGCCTTTGAGGAAAATGGGGACTTTGACGAAGGAGCGCACCCACTCGAGTTCGGCCCAATCGAAAGCCGCGCTTTTCCGGCCGACATTTACTTTGTTGGCTGGTCCAGACACGATGCTGATGTTGGGATATGGAAAATGAGGGATCACGGGATCGACGCGATACGCACGATTACGCGCATAGTTGACCGGTAAATCGACCGTGATGCAGAGCGCCCGGCAACCGGCGGCTTGGGCGCGCTCAATCAGCTCCTGTGTCAGGCGTCGCTCTTTTGCGACGTAGAGCTGAAACCAAACCGGGCGGTTCGTTGTAGCGGTGACCTCGGCGATGCTACGGTTGCCGACGGTGCTCGCGACCATGATGGCTTCCGCCGCGCTGGCACCACGCGCTGTCGCCACCTCACCTTCTTGATGAACCAGCATGTGCGAGGCGGTCGGCGCCAAGAGGATCGGGTGCGGCAGTGTTTGCCCCAGCAGCGTGATGCTCGTGTCGATGCGTGATACATCGACGAGGACACGTAGCTCCAGGCGGATTCGGGTGAGCGCCTCTCGATTCCATTTCATGGTCACTTCGTCCGCCGAGCCGCTGTTGATGTATTCCCACGCCGCGTGCGACATGCGCTCACGGGCCAGCACCTCGTAGTCGTCGAGGCAAAGCGGCTGGAAGTCCACGCCGGGAGGCGTCACGCCCGGCTGCTTCGTTATCGGTGCGGCGGGCGATTGGGCAAAGGCGCGGAAACTTGCCAGCGCGCCGCCCGCGACGGCGGCGCCGAAAGAAACGATGACCTCTCGTCGAGTGGGTGAAGAGCGCATGGGGAATTTGCTGTTGATTTCGACGCGGCGGCGAAAACCACAGTCGAAAAAAGGGAACACGGTCGGGGTAACGCCTAGTTCAGCCCGGGGCTTTTCCGCTGCAAGCCGGAATTGTTTCCGCGAATTGGAGACGGTTGAAGTTGTGCGGGTGAAGCACAGCAAAAATGGGTGAGATTGACCTCACCGCTTCGCCTCAGACCGTCGCCCGCATCTCGGTGATCTGTTTCGTCGCGATGCCGATGGGGCTATCGAGGGGAACGCCCGCGCAGCCGAGCAGCGTCGTGAGCAGGTCGCCTTGGTTGCCGCGCACGTTGTCCAGGAAGCGGCCGGTGTCGATCGTGCCGCCGCCGCGGCCGGCGACGATGAAGGGGAGGTTTTCGCGCTGGTGCTTGTTGCCGTCCTCGAGGCCGGAGCCCCACATCATGATGCAATTGTCGAGCAAGGTGCCGCCGCCTTCGCGGATGCTGTGCATGCGCTTCACCATGTAGGCGAACTGCTCGATGTTGAAGGCGGTGATCGCGGCGACCTTCCGCACTTTTTCCGCCTCGAAGTTGTGATGGGTGTTGGAGTGATGCGTGTCCTTGAACCCGAGCTCCGGGTAGGAGACGCCGTTGGGCGTGGAGCCGATGTAGGTGCTGACGCGCGTGGTGTCGGTCTGGAAGGCGAGCACGTTGAGGTCACACATCACCTGCATGTATTCGCTGCGTTTGTCGCCGAGCGGGATCTTGATCTCGATGGGCGGGGAGTCGGACGCGTGGCGCTTGGTGGCGCTCACGCCGGCCTTCTCCAGCGCGGCCTCCTTCTGGCGGAATTCGATCGCGGCAATGCGGCGCTCCACGGAGCGCACACTGTCGAGGTATTCGTCGAGCTTGTGCTGGTCGTCGCGCGGCAGCGTGCGACGCAGGTCCTTCGCGCCGCCGAGGACGAGGTCGAGCATCTTCCGGTCGAGCGGATCGGCCGCCACGGTCTGGCGAACACCGCCGGCCTGGCCGGACATCCCGAAGAGTCGGTTGAGCACGGCGCGCGGATTGGTCTCGGCGGGCAGCGCCTGCGTGGGCGATCGAAAGCTGCAGTGCGAATAGTAGCCCTCGTTCAGCCCTTCCTGGTTCTCCTTGTGCGTCTGCGGCATCGTCGCGAGCTCCAGCGACGGCAGCGACGTGAGATGCCCCATGTAGTTGGCCGCGATCTGGTCGGCGGAAATCGAGATGGCGATCTGGCTGCGGCGGTCCGCATCCGGGAGCCGCGCGGTGAGCCACGTCGACAACTCAAGAGCGTGCGGCGCGCCGTTGAACGGCGAGATCGGCACGCCGGAGATGCCCTTCATCAGCAGGCAGTGGGCGAGGACGGGGCGCAGCGATTCCAACGCCGGCGGCGGAGCCGTGAGGAAACTCTCCGGGCTCGCCGGCCAAAACTGATCCATGATCACGCCGTGCGGCATATACATGAACCCGAGGCGCACCGGCGGCTTGACCGCTTTCTTTTTCGCCGGCTCCGCCCAGCCCATCGATTCGAAGAGCGGCAGGGCGAGCGCGACGCCGAGACCTTTGAGACACGTGCGACGATCGATGAGGGTGTTGGTGCTCATGGGCGGGGGAGGGTTGCGGCTATCGGACCCGGCGTTGGGTGAAGGGGTAACTCGTGACGACTTCGCTGATCAAACTCTGCATGCGGTAACCGTCCTTGGCGATATTTACCATCAAGCGATCCACCACGATCTCGTCGTAGCCCTCGAGCTGGCGGCAGAGGGCGTAGGCTAGGAGTTTCTCGGTGAGGTTGCGCGCGACGTCGTCCTGGCGGGTGGCGATGATGGCTTTCAATTCCTTGGGCGAAGAAAACCGCTTTCCGCCCGGAAGCTCGCCCGCGGCGTCGATGGCGCCGCCGGAATCATCGTTGTCACGCCAGCGCCCGATCGCATCGAAGTTCTCCAAGCCGAATCCGATCGGGTCCAGGATGCGGTGGCAATTGGCGCAGGCGGCGTCCGTCTGGTGCAACAGGGTGCGCTGGCGCTGAGTCAGGGTGGCGACCTTCGCGTCGTCCTGTTTTTCGAGGGCGGGGACGTTCGGCGGGGCCGGCGGGACATGTTCACCCAGCACCTGCTCGAGCACCCACACGCCGCGTTTGACGGCACTGGTGCGAGTGGGAAACGACGTCGTCGCCAGAATCCCCGGCATGCCCAGAATCCCGCCGCGATTCCGATCGGTGAGCATCACCTTGCGCATCGCGGGCCCGGCCACGGATTTTTCCAGCCCGTAGAGCTGGGCCAGCGTGCCGTTGAGGAAGGTGTAGTCGCTGTCCACGAAACTGACGACGCTGCGGTTCTCGCGCACGATGCTGTCGAAAAAAAGCCTCGCCTCGTCATACATCGCCGCGCGCATGGCGGCGGTCATCTGGGGAAACTTGGCGGTATCGAAGGTCTTGCTCTCCAGATCGCCGACGGTGAGCCACTGCGCGCCGAATCCATCGAACAACGCGCGCGAACGCGGATCCTCGAGCAGGCGCTTCACCTGCGCCCGAAGAATCGCCGGCTCGTGAAGTTTTCCACGGTCGGCCAAGGCCGAGAGCTCGGCATCGGGCAGGGTGGCCCAGAGGAGATACGAAAGGCGCGACGCCAGCTGGTAGTCGTCGAGCGGCACAATTTTGCGGCCCGCTTCTGCTTCGGTGGCGGGCGTGATGTAGAGGAACTGCGGCGAAACGAGGACCGCCTTCAGCATGAGGCGCAGCGCCGTCACGTAGGTGAGTTGGTTTTCGCGTCCAAGATCGAACACGCCCACCAACACATCCAGCTCCGTCTCCGAGGGCGGACGGCGATAGGCGAGGCGAGCCAACGAGCGGGCGACCGCGCGCGCGGCCGTGCGCACATCGGTGCCGGGTGCGGGAGTTTCACCGAAGAGGCGCTGTTGCACCGCAGTCGGCGGCGCCCCGGCGGGAGCGAGGATGCGATCGAGGACCGCGTTGGCGATGCCGAGATACTGTTCCGACTGCAGGGGCGACAGCGTATTGAGATACCCTTCACCGGAAACTTCATCTGGCAACTCATTGGCGACTGCCGTATCGACGCCGAAAATATCACGCAGTGTGTTGCCATACTCCACCTTGGTCAGGCGGCGGATCACAAACGGCCCTGGGTCCTTCC
>JANOAF010000404.1:0-7384 GCA_031411015.1 Opitutaceae bacterium
CACCCAATTTCGTTTGCGTGAGCTTTTTCGGCGGGGTTCGGCGACCCCGCCCTACAACTGGGGCGTGAGAGGGAGATTCGCATTGCGGTGCGGTCGGCGCACGGTTGCGTTGGGCGGTTTTCATGCAACTCGACATTCCTCCCGGAGACTTTGCGGGCTACATTTTCGACCTCGATGGCACGCTCATCGACACGATGCCGCTGCACTATCGGGCGTGGGACGAGGCGATGCGGCACGTGGGGTTGCGCGGCCCTCTTGACGAGGAGTTGTTCTATTCTCTGGGGGGCGTGCCAACGCTAAAAGTCGCGGATCTGATCGCACAGCATTACGGGCTCACAATTGATCGAAACGCGGTCTTTCACGACAAGGAGACGCGGTTTGGTGAGATGCAGGCAGAGGCAAAATTGATCGAGCCGGTGGTGGCGATCGCGCGGCGGGTAGCGAAAACGCATCCGGTGGCGATCGCGTCGGGCGGGCCGCGCGTCGTCGTGCGGCGCTCGTTGGAGCTCGCGGGGCTCGATACCGTTTTCAAGGTGGTCGTCTCGGCCGACGATGTCGTCCATGGCAAGCCGGCGCCGGACATGTTTCTGCTCGCGGCCCGACAGATGGGCGTGGTGGCCACGAACTGCCTCGTGTTTGAAGATGCCGAGCCGGGGATGCGCGCGGCCGAAGCCGCCGGCATGAAGTGGGTGCGAGTGGCGAGTCGCGGTTGGGCCGCGGCACCGGCGCGTTAACGCGGCGCTTTTACGGGCGGGAGTTTCCTCTCTTCGTCGACCCGGCGGAGGGTGACGGTGTCGCCGACGGCGAGCTTCGCGGTGGCGGCAGCGTCGGCGAAATTCCGCGCGAGCCAGAAAAAGCCGTCGGCGTTGGGAAACGCGACCCACTCACCGCGCTTTACGCTGGAGAAGTCGCGACCGTGGAGCGCGCGAAAAACCTGATCCCCGATCTTGACGGTGAAGTGGGCGAGCTTGCCGATGCCCGCGGCGGCGAAATCAGCGGGCTGGGCGTTGAGGAAGACGTTGCCGTAAACGGCGGAGACCTCGACCACGCGGGCATCGAACCCGCGGCTGTCGGCATGCGCGACGACTTGAGCAGCCTGCGGCGAAGGGACGGCCGTGGCGTCGAAGAAGGGCGGCTCGAGTGCTGTGGCCGGCAGCGCATCGGCTCCGCGGTCGAGCCAGGCGTTGACGGCGCGGAGGGCTGCGAGGCGCTCGCGTTGGTTGACGTTGACGTGGCCGTCGCGGGCGACGCGGAAGAGCCGCGCGCGAATCGCGGTGGGGTCGGTTACCTCGTGCGTGACGTAGAGGCTTGGGCCGTCGAGCTCGGACTGGTTGGTGAGAAAAAGCAGAGGGATTTGCGGGCGGAACGAGAGGTCGAGCGCCGACTGCGGCTCGCGCGCCTGAAGTGCGGCCCCGATCGCGATAGCACCGTGGTAGAGTTGCGGCCGCTGTGGTTCGCGCTCGGCCATCAGCGTGACGATCAGGCCGCCCATTGACTCCCCTTCAAGTAGGACGCGCTCAAGCGGGCCGAACGTGGCGGCGATATGCGCCCGCAGCGCATCGAGGTCGGCCATCGCATCGGCGACGATGAGGCCGTTGCGGCGGTAGCTGGTCTTGGCGACGAGCCAGCCTTCCGCAAGGAGCGTCTGGTAAGCGAGGTGCTCGGGAAAAAGATCGGCGATGAGTGGTCGGTCGGTGCTGCGCAATCCGTGGGCGAGCAGCAGCACGCGATGATTCCACTGTGCCGGCCGGGCGAGGGCGAACTTGCCGCCGTTGATTTCGCCGGTCTCGACGACCGGAGCGACGGCGAGGGCGGAGAGCGCGGAGCATACAGCGATGGCGAGAAAACGAACGTGACTGTGGCGCATGATTGGATGGGAGAGGGATGGGACCTTCGTTTTGCTCAGGACAATTTCAGCTTATGCTGAAATTGCTTTCGCGCTATTGGCGAATCGTGTTCGAGTCATCGGATGAATTTCGAGTCGCTGGCAAAACCTTCGGTGCGCACCCAACCGGTTTATGAGCCGGGCAAACCGATCGAGTATGTCGCGCGCGAACTCGGGCTCGACCCGGCAAGCATCGTCAAGCTGGCATCGAACGAGAATCCCTTCGGCCCGTCGCCCCTCGCACTGGTGGCGGCGAAGCGGGCGTTGGAGCACGGCGAGCTTTACCCCGATGGCGGTTGTTTTGACCTGCGGCAGAAACTGGCGGCGACCCACCGGCTCGGCGCAGATCAGTTTGTCGTGGGCAACGGCTCCAACGAAATCATCGAGCTGCTCGGCCACGTTTTTGTGGGCGAGGGCGACGAAGTGGTGATGGGCGCGCCTGCGTTTGTGGTCTACAAGTTGGTGACACTGCTCTTTGGCGCGAAGGCGGTCGAGGTGCCGCTCCGCGACTGGCGGCACGACCTCGCGGCGATCGCGGCGGCGATTACGCCGCGGACGAAGTTGGTTTACGTCTGCACGCCGAACAACCCGACCGGCACCGCGAACACCGAGGTGGAGTTGCTGGCCTTCGTGCGTGCGCTCCCGGATCACGTCATCGCGGTGATCGACGAGGCGTATGCGGAATACGTGGAGAATCCGCCGGACCTGCGCCCGCTGATTGCAGAGGGACGGAAGGTAGTGTGCCTCCGGACGTTTTCAAAAATCTACGGCCTCGCTTCGCTGCGCGTGGGCTACGGCTACGCGAGCGCGGAGCTGTGTGCGCTGCTGAACCGCGTGCGGCAGCCGTTTAACGTCAACGCGATCGCGCAGGCGGCGGCAGTGGCGGCTCTGGATGACACCGCGTTTGCCGAGCGCTGTGCCCGCGAAAACCGGGCCGGCCTGCGTCAACTGGAACAAGGTTGCCGCGAACTCGGCTTGGAATTCGTGCCCAGTGTGGCGAATTTCATGCTCATTCGCGTGGGCGACGGCCTGCGGGTGTTCGATGCTTTGCAACGGCGCGGGCTAATCGTGCGGCCGGTGAAGTCGTATGGTTTGGCGGAGTGGGTCCGGGTGACGGTCGGCCGCCACGAGCAGAACGAAAGGCTTTTGCGGGAACTTCGCGCCGTGCGTTGAGATTCACGTGCCGGTTCGCGAGTTTGGGCTGGGTGTTTTCCGTGGTGAAATCACGGGCGGATCGCCGCCGCGCGCCGGGATAATGCGCTTGCCCCGGAGATCGCCATGCCGTTTGCATTCTAATGGATAGTTTTAGTAAAATTGGTCTGCGTAAGAATACGCCCATTGCACGCCAAGTGGCGTGACTCACAGGCTCACGTTTTCGTTTCTCTCGTATGTCACCCAAGCACATTCTTCGCCTCTCTCTCGTCGGTGCTGTCCTCGGATGTTCCGGTTACGCGGCGCCCTTCCTCACGATCGGGGATGGGGCCGAACTCTTCCTCACGGGGAGCCTCGGCGTGCGGGCGGACGATAACATTTATCTCGCGCGGGATGCGTCGAGCGACCTGATTTTCGATCTCACTCCCGGGGCGGAAATTTCCTTTGGAAAAAACGCCCAGTTCAAGGGCAAGCTGACCTTGGCGGAGGCGTTCACGAGCTACTCCGACAATAGCGCGCTGAACACCAATCTCTTCTCCGCCGACTTCGTCTCGCGCTTCGACGACGGCAAGCTGCGGCTCGGTTACGATCTTAGTTTTCGGGAGCTGAACCAGAACTCGTTTGACGCGCGGCCGGCTTTGGCGGGGCTCACCCCGGGATTGGTTCGGCGCGACAACTTTGCCACGACCGTCTCCGCCGAGAGCGAGCTGTCGCAAAAGACTGCGGTGGCGACCAGCCTCAGCTTCACGCGCGACAACTACAAGCTGGCCGGTTATTCCGATACCGACAGCATCACGGTCCCGATCGATTTTTATTACAAGTGGACGCCGAAGACCGACCTCAGCATCGGCTACCGCTACCGCGACACCCAAGTCCAGATCGGACAGGATTCGACGGATCATTTTTTTAATGTCGGCGCGCGGGGTGAGTTTTCACCCAAGCTCACGGGTCGCTTCGCGGTTGGTCTTAATCGCCGGCAGGTCGCCCATGGCGGCGAGGCCAACCAGCTCGGACTGGAAGCCAAGTTCGCCTACGAACTGACGCCCAAGACGAGTCTTGAGGTTGGCGCTTCGAATGATTTTGGCACTAGCCCACAGGGCCAGCAGTTGAAAAACAAGACCGTGAACGCCCTGGTGACGGCAAAGTTGACCCCCGAGTGGAGCCTCAACGCCGGCCTCAGCTGGCGCGCGATCGACTACGGCGCGCGCACGGACGATTACTGGGAGGGACAGGTCGGGACGACGTTCATCATCAGCACCAACATTCGCATGGTGGGCAGTTACGTCTATCGGAACTATAGCTCTGACGTCCGCCTTAACGAATTTCGCAACAATGTGTTCAGCGTGGCGGCGAACTTCCGCTATTGAACCTGTCGTCTCAGCCTGGCCCAAACGATCGTGATGGAAGCATGAAGGAGCCCGTGACCGCACTGCTCGTCGTTCGCCGTGGCGCTGTTCGCCCGGCCGTTTGGTTCGTGGCCCTGACGGTGAGCCCTTTGCTTTCGGCGGCGGAAAATCCCGCTCGGAAGGGCGACGACCCGAAAGTCTCCGTCGCCCGCGAGGCCGCTGCAGGTGACTACATCCTTCAGCCGCAGGATGTCCTGCGGGTGCAGGTTTTTCAGGAAGACGATATCAACAAGCAGGGTGAGGTGAGCATCTCGCAGGAGCACACCATCGTGCTCCCCCTGATCAAAACCGTTAATCTCAAGGGCAAGACCCAGCGCCAGGCGGAAGAGTTGATTCGCGATCTCTATAATAAAGACTTTCTGGTTAATCCGAATGTGACGGTCTCCGTGCTGAAATACGCCGAGCGCAGCGTCAACGTCCTCGGCCAGGTCAATGCCGCCGGCCGCGTCCAGTTTCCCCCCGAGGGCCGGCTGACGATCGTCGATGCCATCACGCTGGCAGGCGGGCAAAATCGACTGGCCGATCTGAAGCGCGTTAAGCTCACGCGGAAAAACGCCGCCGGGGATGCGATTACCCAGGAGATCAATGTCGATGTGCTCATGAAGGGCGGCGGCGGCGAGCCGATGCGGCTGGAAAAGGGCGACGTGATTTTTGTCCCCGAGCGCACGTTCTAGGTCTAGGCGAACGCGATATCTTCATGGCAACAGGCGAAAAAGAGCCGCGCGAGCGTGCCGGTTACGGTTACAACTACGGCGGCAACTACGCCGGTTATTCCGCGGTGGGCTATGGCGATGGCGCGAGCGCGCATGCCCAGCGCACGTTTCAGGATTATCTCCTGATCCTGCGGGAGCGGATTTGGTATATCCTCGTGGTCTTCCTCGTCGTGGTCGCGAGTGCGATCGTTTACACCGCGAGCGATCAGCGGATCTACCAGTCGAGCGCGACCGTGCAGATTTTCCGCAGCGATCCCAACATCATGCAGGTGCAGCAGATGATGGACACCGGCATTCGCTCCACTGAGGATCTGAACACCCAAATCAAGGTCATCGAGAGCGGCACCATCATCGATCGAGTCGCCAAGCGCATCACCGGCGACGATCTCCGGGACTTTCTCGCGCCCTACGCCAAGGCCTCCGCCGACTCCACGTTTGTCACCGAAATCATCGCGCGGAACCGCAAGGTGATTCCCCAGCGGCTCACGCTGGTCGTCAGCATCGCCTACCAGCATCCCAACCGCTTCGTGGCGGCGAAGGTCGCGAACCTTTTCGTCGATGAATATCTCAACCACAACGAGCGGCTGCGCACGAATTTTCAGTCCCGGGCCGTCGAGCAGCTCCAGAACACGGTGGACGACCAGCGCAAGAAGGTCGATGCCCTCGCGCGGCAGCTCCAAAAATACAAGGAGGACAACAAGGCTGTCTCCCTCGAACAGCGGAAGGACATCGTCACGGAATCCCTGCGCTCAATTAACGGCGAGGTGCAGCGGGCCCAAATTGTTTTGGAAACGGCCGAAATCCGGCTGAATCAAGTCAAGGAGCACCGCCAAAAGGAGGCGGACCTGACCGGCCTCCAGTTTATCGCGTCGCAACCCAACATCGCGCTGCTGACCCAGCAACTTGCGGTGCAAAAGATCGCGATCGCGAAGCTCAGCGAGCGCTATCGCGATAAATGGCCGGCGATGATCGAGGCGCGCAACGCCATGGCCCAGACCCAGCGCGAGCTCGAGAGTGCGGTCAATTCCGTCTGCAACCAGATTGAGGCCGACTACCAGTCGACCCGGCGAAATTACGACCAGCGCCTGCGCGAGTTGGACAAGGTCAAGGCCGAGTCGGTCGTGCTCGACCGCGCTGCCGTCGAATATACCCAGATCGAGCGCGATTTTCGCACGCAGGATCAAATTTTGCAGAGCATCGCGGCCCGCGCGCGTGAGACCTCGATGACGAGTAACATCGAGACGCAGAGCGCCCGAGTCGTTGATCACGCTGCCCCGAGTCCGGAGAACAAACCGATCTCACCCAACGTCGTGCTCAACCTCGGCCTCGGCGTCGTCGGCGGGCTCGGACTCGGGTTCGCGTTCGCCTTTTTCGTGGCCTTCATCGATGACCGGGTGAAAAGCTCGTTCGACATCGAAGGCGTCGTGGGCCTGCCGCTCATCGGAATTATCCCGCAGATCAAGCGCATGGAACAGGCCGACAAGGCGCAGATTGTCGCGAACAATGCCGACCGCCAGGTGGCCGAGGCATTTCTCACCCTGCACTCCAGCCTGCGGCTCAAGGACGAGAGTAAAAACGCGAAGTGCATTTTGATCACGAGCACGATTCCCGGCGAGGGAAAGTCGTTCACGACCACAAATCTCGCGCTGACGTTTGCCGCCCACGGCGAAAAGGTGGTCGTGATCGACTGCGATCTGCGGAAGCCGAACATCCACAAATCATTTCGCGTCGAGAATACCCGCGGCGTGATCGACGTGTGCGCCGGCAAGGCCACCATCGAGGAAGTGGTTTTGCGCAATGTGCAGCCGAACCTTGATGTCATGCCCGCCGGCGGCCGCGCGAAGAACCCGACCCAAATTTTAAACAGCAAGGGCTTCGAACAGATGCTCTCTGATCTGCGCAAGACCTACGACCGGGTGTTTATCGACACGCCGCCACTCGCCGCGGTGAGCGATGCGCTGATTATTCTCCCCCTGGTCGACGGCTCGATCTTCACGATCTTCTTCAACAAGGTGCGCCGGAAGGCGGCGCAGTTTAGCGCGAAGAAATTGCTTGAGGCCAACGTGCCAAACTTCGGCGCCGTGCTTAACGGCCTGAATCTCGCCATGTCCGGCTACTACTACGCCCAATATTACGACAAGTCCTACAAAGACTACTACGTGACGATGGCGAAGAGTGATTCCGGCGAGACGGAGAAGTGAGCGGACGCTCACCGCGCCGCCGCGCGC
>JANOAF010000405.1:0-8404 GCA_031411015.1 Opitutaceae bacterium
TTGTTTAGCACCGAGCCACCGGGGACTTGAAAACTATACGTTTCGCCCGTGGCAATGTTGAACTTGCCCGGACCCCAGACCAGCACAGTGCGGTCAGCAGTAGAAATTGTGGCCGTCGAACCGCTGATTGCAATGGACGCCGAGCCATTGGTCACCGAAACGTCGACGCCAAGGGTTGCGGACGGAAGCGCCGCCAGCAACGGGCTTGGGAGTATTGCGACCGGCCCTACAGCCAGCATCGCAACGAACAATTTGCGAAGAGATAACCTAACAGGAGGTGCTTTTTTCATTTTGAATGACTAACAGGTTGTGACTTGATTACGCCTAACGAAGGAAGAGATGTGGGAGATTTGAATGCTCTGGCAAGGATTTTTTTGGGGCCAAAGTGTGGACAAATCCCCAACGACATTCTGCGGTGGGCCTAGCTCCTTCCGAGAGCCGACATTGAATCGTGTTTTGCAAAAGGTTGGCATAACTTGTTTCGATGTAGAATACATCGCCGAACGTCGAGAAAGACAAACTCGCCATCGAGTTGTTTTTCGCTCGGCACGAACTCGTCTGGGCGTCAACCCGTAGGTGGTTTCAAACTAATTTCCACACTTTTCACACCATGCAATTGAGCCATGAAGGTTATCGCACAAGATGGTTCGTCCTAGTCGCGGTCTGGTCATTCGCCGCGTTCGCCCTCTTCCAACAAGCCGGAATCGTTCGCGACTACCTCGAAAATGTCGGTCAACTCGGCCTAAGAGGAGCGCGGGCCGCCCCCACCCCATTGAAACAGTCCTATCCGGCATTTGCCGCGGACGCCCATGTGTGGGTAAGGCACTCGCTGGCCCTGTTGGAGGGAAAGGACCTTAGATTACGGCATACGACGATCGACAATGCTCCATCCGGCCGCGAGGTGCACTGGAACTCGGCGTGGGCTTGGTGCATCGCTGGGGCCGGCTGGCTGCATCATTTGTTCACGGGATACCCAATAGAATCCTCGGTTGAAAAGGCGACCGTCTGGCTGAACCCCGTCGCACAGCTCCTTTTGACGATCTTACTCTCGGCATGGGCAACCAAGCGCGGCGGCGTCATCCTCGGTGTGGTCGTAGTGGCTGCGATGACATTCCACGATCGGATGTATGAAGGGTTTTTCCCCACCTACGTAGACCATCACGGATTGCTTATGGTGGCGGTGCTCGGGCTCATGCTTGGCGCGGTATTTATGGGTGGCGGATGGTGGAGCAAAGCTGAAACAGGCAAGGTTCAGATCCTGCCCGATTCCGCTGAAAATGCCCGGACGGCGGCCAAATTCTCGGCCTTCGCCGGTGCGTGCGGTCTCTGGATCAGCGCCGCCTCGGTGATTCCGCCTATCGCGCTCGTAGGACTAGCGGGCCTGCTTGCAACGATGGCGCAAGGGCGCACGGCGGTGACACAGGGAGCTGCATTCGATGGCCAAGCTTGGCGGCTTTGGGGCAGAGTGGGTGCTCTCTTCAGCATGGTTTTCTACCTGCTCGAGTATTTCCCCCAACACATCGGGATGAGATTGGAGGCGAATCATCCGCTGCACGCGATAGCTTGGCTTGGTGGAGGAGAACTGATTGCCCAGCTATCTGAACGCTGGGTCGGACCGCGCGAGCGTCGCTTTGCCGATTTACAGCAATTAATCTGGCCAGTGCTCGCAGTCAGCACTGTGGCCCTCGTCGTCGCAATTGGCGGGGCGCGGGTCTTCGTGGTTTTGGATCCATTCATGTCACGCCTGCACAACGACTACATTCAGGAGTTCTTACCGCTATGGCTCACGTTCCGGGGATTCGACCGTGACGCGATCTTTCAAGTGGCCGGCATCGGCGGTCTACCCTTGATCGCGGGGATCGCGACCCTGACCTACCGGCGACGCGAGACACCGATTGTCGTTTGGTTTGCCACGTTTGCCGGCGCTCTCTTTGTCGCTATGGCAATCTGGCAATCACGCTGGCTGCTCAACGCGAGTGCAGTGCTAATCTGCCTCGCCCTGGTGGTGCTGGTGGTTTGGACGATCCACCTTCGCCCGGCAGCCCGCTGGGGAGCGGCACTGGTGCTGATCAGCATATTGTATCTAGTCGGCGGCTTTGTGCGTTACACAGGGGCGTTATCTCAACAAAAGACCAAACAGGTTTCACCCAAAGACGCCGCTTCAACGCTGAATCGCGATATTGCCGCAGTGCTGCGCACATCACAGCCCCAAGGCGAGATAACATTGCTTACCAGCCCCAACTCTTCGACGACAGTCGGATACTTCGGCCGGTTCAAAACCCTAGGGACACTATACTGGGAAAATGGCGCCGGCCTGAAGGCCGCCGCCAGCATTCTCGGGGCAAATAGCGAGGCAGAGGCGGCAAAACTCATCCAGACCCACAAGGTTACGCATATCGCGCTCATTATGGAGGAGAATTTCATAGAGCAATACTACAGGCTCCTCAATCCAAACGCCAAACCAGAGGAAGTCCGGCACTGCTTCGGCTTTCGTATTCTCTACGAGAAACACGTGCCCCAATGGCTTCAGATGATTCCGTATTCTGTTCCGCCCGATCTGGTTTCATTGAAGCCAGTGGTGATGCTCTTCAAAGTAAATTTCAACCAGACGATCCCGGAGGCCCTCTACAATGTAGCGCTCTCACAAATCGCTGCGGGTGCAGTGGACGATGGTGAACGCAAACTCGATGACGTCATCAGACAGTTCCCTCAATTTTTCGAACCTTGGCTGCGCAAAGGCGAACTGTTGGTAGCGCGCAAGGCGTGGCCTGAGGCCGCTGAGGCGATGCTGAAAGGAGCTTCGCTAGCTCCCGCCGCAAATCGCCTCAATATCTACATCTCCGGCGCAGGAGCATTCTTCCATCAAAACCAACATGCTCTTGCCATCCGTATTTATCGGACGGCACTGGCCGAGCTTAAAAACACTGACATCGCCAGCTACCTCGCATGGGTGCTCGCCACGAGCAAGGACGACACCCTCCGCAACGGGAAGGAAGCCTACGAAATCGCCCAGCAGGTTGTAAAGACTGAGCCCAATAACCCCGCCTACCTCAGTGTCCTCTCGGGCGCGCTCGCCGAGATCGGTCGTTTTCCGGAGGCCGTTCAAGCTGCCGACCAAGCGGTGGCAAATGCGACCCTTCGTAATGACCCATCAACGCCTCTATTGGCCCAACGACTGCAAACTCTGAGAGCAGAGAAGCCGCTCCGGAATTAGCCTAGCAATCTAAAGCATACCGCGTCGGGCTGGACCTTTGATCTCCCGTCGCTAATCATTTGCGGTGCATACACCTACTTCCGCTCCGAGTTCGGAGCGTCTCTATTTCCCCGTGCGGCTTTCTGGCGTTGCATTGAACATTCTCCGGAGGCAAAGGTCTCGACTCGCTCGATGATTCCTCGAACAAAAATCACCCTGCTATGCCTGTGCCTCGGGTCTATTCCAACTATTCCGCCCGTTGAGGCGGCTGATGCCGCGCCGCCCGCACCAGTCACAGCACCAGCTGCCACCCCACCGGCGTCCGCCAATTCTCCGGCCGGCCGACAGCTCCGTCATCTCATCATTACCGAAAGTGTTGAGACCGCTCAGGCGCTAACGGTGCCGTCTGGCTCCGCCTTTGTCGTCATCTCGCCGGCGCTGGCCAAATTTGACATGGCGGACCTCGCGAAACGTCTCGCCGCCGGAGAAAACCGCCCAATCGACGATCCCCTCCTCGCTGCCGTCGCTCAGGTGATCGAGAATTTTTTCAAGCAAAACGAGTTCCCCTCCGCTTCCGTCATCGTGCCGACTCAAAGTATCGCCGAAGGGACTGTGAGGATCGTCGTCCTGCTCGGAGTTCAAGCAAAGTCTGCGCCGGTTACCGGATCGACCGAGTTGAAAATCCGCAACATCAATATGCAGGGCACTCGCTGGTTTAGCGAATCTCTCCTGCGCCAAAAACTACGGATCGAGAAAGGTGAGAGCATCCGCATTTCCGAACTTGAGCAAGCCATCGGCTGGACGAACAACAACCCCTTCCGCCGGGTGCAGGTAAAGCTCGATACCGTCGGAAATACCGGTGAAGCCGACCTCACCATCGCGGTGCAGGAAGCCATTCCACTCCGGTTCGTCTCCACCTATGATAACGGCGGAAACGACGCGATTGGCAAAAATCGTTTTGTTGCCTCTGCAAGCTACGCCAATCTTTGGGGAAAGGACCACACCATCTCCTATCAGCTGATCACAAGTGACCGGCCGGAGGTCTTTAAGGCGCATGGCCTCGACTACCGCGTTCCGCTGTCTTGGCGGCACTACGTTCAGTTCAGCGCTTCCTATCTGCGCGCACGCCCGTCCTTCTACCAAGGACTCTTCGTTCAGGACGGTGAGACGGTCACCGCCGACCTCCGCTATACCGTTCCGCTGCGCACGGGTGACAATTCCCTCGAGGCGTTCGCGGCGATCAATTTCAAGGAGAGTAACAACAACCTAGCGTTCGGCGGCACCTCCGTGCAGGCCACGAAGACTGATATTTTTCAGCTAACAACTGGCATATCCGCTGTCCGACGCGACAAGCGTGGTGCGTGGGCATTCGGGCTAAATCTAATTGTTAGCCCTGGTCGCATCAATTCACGAAACACCGACCTTGCTTTCGACGCGTCGCGCTACGGCGGACAAGACAGTGCACGAATTGGCGCCAAGGCTGCCTATGTTTACGGGAACCTGTCCGTCCAACGACTCCTCAATCTCGCGCCGGGCTGGGATGTCACGGTCCGCGCCATTGCTCAGGCCTCACAGGCGAACCTGCTTTCAAGCGAACAGCTCAACATCGGCGGCGCATCGACTGTCCGGGGGTTCAATGAAAACGTGTTTTCTGGCGACAACGGATTTTCCTTTTCCTCGGAACTTTTGATTCCCGCTTGGAAAAAACACCTTCCGGTAGTTTCGAAAACCCGCGGCCCGCTTGAGCTTCGCCCTCTGGGATTCTTTGACGCCGGCGACACCTCGGTGCGCCACAAGTTCGCCACTGACGGGACGCGGGTAGCGCTCGCCAGTGCCGGTGTCGGCATCCGCGCTAGCCTCGCCCAGAACTTCTCATTTACTGCCGACTATGGATGGCAGCTGACCTATTTGCCTTACTCAAATCCCGAGCGTTCTCGCGCGCACCTCAAAGCCACGCTCGCATTCTAGGTAATTTCCCGCCAAACGCCTCGGGTGCGCATCCACCTCGGCCACCATTTTTACGGTGCGGGCAACCTCGGCGATGATTTCATGCTCGCGGGATTTCTCGCCGCGATGCGTGGGCACGCGCCCGAAGCCACATTCACTTGCTGCGTGCCGTTCGCCATCGAACCGTTGCAACAACGCTTCCCGACCATCACTTGGCTGCCCTACGAGGAGCGCGAGCGCTCGCGTTGCATCGCCGAGTGCGACGCCTGGCTCGGCTTGGGCGGCTCGCCTTTTCAGATCGATCTGTCCCGCTGGTTCGTCGATCACCTCGTGGCGGAGGCGCAGTTTTGTCACGACGCCGGCAAGCCGATGTATTTTCTCGGCGTTGGGGTGCAATCGCTGACTGAGCTCGCGGACATTGAGGTGCGCCGGCTCTGCACGCACGCCGCCGGAATCTGGACCCGCGACGATGAATCCGCCGAGCGGCTCCGTTCGCTGCCGTCGCCTCCACCCATCCGCGCCGCGTCCGATATGGCGCATATTTTTTTCCGCGATTGCCCCCCGCCGGCCGTCCAACCGAGGAGACTAACTTTCGTCGCGAATTTCAACTACGGTACCTGGCCGGGCCAGACCGCGTGCCTCGACGCCCTGCGGGCACTTCCCGCGACCGAGTGCGTCTGGCTCGTGCAGGAATCGCGTCAGTTGCCCGGGGCGGAGCGTGAGATGCACGCCAATCTCGCGCCGATCGAACAAGCGCGCTGGCAACTCCTCAATCCCGAGCTCCCCGGCATCGAGCTGAAAGACGTGCTTTCACGTTGGCCAAGTTCTGAGTGGCTTGTCACCGCGCGCTATCACGCGGCCCTGGCCGGCGCGTGGGCCGGCTCGAAAATTGTCGTGCTCTCCACCAACGAAAAACTTCGCGGCGCGGCCCATGCGCTGCACACGCCACTGCTCGCCACATCCGCCAGCGAAGCCGCCGTCACGCGGGCGCTCGCCGCCGCCAAACCCGCCGTGCCGCCCGTCGCGCTCGCCCAGCGTGCTCACGCCGCGTGCGGCGAGTTTGTGCGGTCCGCAGTTGCGCACCGGCGCTGAATCAAGATAGGCAGAGCGGTTCATGGCGGCACTCGCGCTTTCTTTCGCCTTTCTTCTGTTCCTCGGCTTCACCGGCCGCGCCACGCTGGCGCTCGTCGGCTGGCGCGGCGGCATCCTCCGCGCCTGGCTCCTCGCCCCCGCCATGGGCCTCGCCGTCGTGGTGCTGGCACTCATGGTTTTCAATCAGGCCGGACTCCCCATCGGCTCCTTTGCTTGGCCGCTCACGCTGGCTCTGGCCGTTTTGTCCGCGGCGATTTTTTGGTGGCGCCGTCCCGCCGTGCCGTGGCGCGCGGTGACGCCCTTTGTCGCCATCGCGTTGTTCTCCCTGCTCTGGACCGGCTGGCCCATGCTGCGCTTCGGCTTCGGCTGGCTGAGCTACGTCAACGACGACTACGTCAACTACTGCCTCGCCGCCGAGCGCTTCCGCGACTTCGCGTTCTGGCGCGTGCCCACGATGGAAGAGCTCATCGGCACCGACATTGCCCAATACTACTGGTTCATGCACGTGCCCGGACTCATGCGCTTCGGGGCCGAGATCACGCTCGCCTGGATCTCGGCGCTGACCGGCGTGAAATCTCTCGGCATCTTCATGCCCGTGATTGTGGGGCTCGGGTTGATTCAACTTTGCTCAACTGCCGCCCTCGTCCTCCACCGCGGCCGCTGGCGGCGACGCGCGGCATTCGCGATGGCACTGCTGGCCGTGAGCCCGCTCTTCATGTTGGGCACGCTCTACCAGCTCATCGCCCAGGTCGGCGGGCTGGGGCTGCTGCTCGCCGCCACCGCGATCCTCACCACGCGATTGCCAGCTCGGCGGCTTCGGCTTGCCCCGCACATCCTCGCGCTCTCGATCGTGGGGGCGGCGCTGGCGGTTTTTTATCCCGAGGTCACGGCCTTCGCCGTGCTCACCACCGTCATCGTGAGCACGATTGATGCGGTGCAGCGCCGCGCGTTTCCCGCGACGCGGGTCACGCTTGTTGTCTACGGCATCATCGGCGTCGTCGTGCTGCTGCGCTCCAACATCCTCGAATACGTCTTCACCATCATCCTCCAGATGGGCTCCGGTTTTCGGAGCGTCGATCTTTCCCTGTCGCTCTTCCCCTATTTCATGATCCCGACGGGGCTCGCGAATCTCTTTGGGTTGATGCCGCTTTCGATCAACTTCGCGGAGCCGTTCACGTCGCTCACCATCATCGCGGGACTGCTCGCGCTCGTGACGGCCCTCGTGTTCGCCGGGCGCGATTTGCGGCGCGGCGCGCCGATGGCCGTGCTCTTCGTCGTGCAATTACTGCTCGCGCTGAAACTCATGCGCTCGGGCAATGACTTCGGCCTCTACAAGATCGCGATGTTCATGCAGCCCGCCCTCGCCGCGGCGCTCGCGTGCGCGCTGCTCAAGCTCCCGCGCTCGCGCCTCACCGCGCCGCTCGGCGTGCTCGTCGCCCTCGCGTGCTGCGCGCCGACCGCGCTGCACTACACCCGCGTCTCACAGGGCGAGAAAGCCGGCGGCATCACCGAGGCCAAGCTCGCCTCCATCCTCGGCACGCAACCACCCGCGATTCCGCCCAAGACCCGGCTCCTCGCCGATATCAACAACCTCGTCGCCGCCAAGGTTGCCGCGTTCCAAGTCCGCGGGACCGACCTGCGTTTCCTTTCTCGCGATTACTACCAACAGATCGCCCCGATCGAGTATGAGCGGCTCGGCGACTCTTTCGTTAGCATCCACCCGCGCATCGCCGACCTGCTACGCACCCGCGCCATACTGGAGCAGCGCGACGCGGAGGCCACCCGCACGCATCATCTTTTCGAGACGTCGTTTCGCTCGCCCTACCTCGGTCAGGGGCGTCCGGGTGAGTCTGACGCCTACCTGCTGCTCGATGAGTCGCTCGGGCTTTTTAACAAGCTCCGCCTCGAACCCGGTGCACCGGCAAAATCTTTTTTCAAACTCGTCCCCGCCGCCGACACCCACAACCACCTCGTGTTTGTCCATACGAACCGCGGTAACCACTATTACCTCGGTGATCGTAACCGCATCGCGCTCTTCCAATCCGAGGCCGATCCCTACACCCCGCGGCAGGACATGACCGGCATCGGCAATTTTCTCATGCTGCGCGTCGAGCGGCCCGACGAAGAATTCTACCTGCGTATCTCGGCCTCGAAGACGTTCATGGGCCGCGA
>JANOAF010000406.1:0-3705 GCA_031411015.1 Opitutaceae bacterium
CGGCCCGCGCAGCTCGGCGGCCTTGATCAGTTTGTTGACGGGCCGGACATTCGTGAGATCGAGAAAGTCACCGGTCCACGCGTAGTTCACGCCGCCGCGCACCGGATCGTAGCAAAAATTTACGCCACCCGGCAGGCCGAACGCGAAGCTGCTCGCGTGCGCCTCGGGCAGCATCGTGCGCTCAATGAGAATTTCGGCGCGGAGCGCAATCGGGCCGGCGAGCGCGCAGCAGGCGAGGATGAGGCGGGGCAATTTCATCGGAGGCGGGAACCGCGAGCCAACGTGTGGCGTCGGCACGCTCCGGCAAGCGCGAAGCGATGCGCCTCAATGCGCGTTCCGTGCCGGCGGCGTGTGGCCGATGAGTTGGTTGGCCCACGCGATGAAGTGTTTCATATTGGTTCGATCTTCGTGGCCGCCGTCGTGTTGGCGCCAGGCGAGTTCGCCGGCGAGGAGGCCGTGATTCACGGCGGGCATTTTTGCGACGCGATAGTCGTGCTTGTCGCCGAGGTCGCGTGCGCCGAGCAGGCGAAACGCGGGGCCGGCGGCGACCGTGGCCATGTAGCTGCCCTGTTGATCGAGCCAGTTGGCGTCGCCCTTTTCGGGAATGCCGTAGCTGACGAAAGTCGGTCGCGGCGCGCAGAGCGCGATGAGCTGGTGGGCATCGACGGGAATGTCGCCGGCGTTCTTGCGGCCAAACTTGGATTCTTCCGCGCCGTATTTCAAAAAATTGCCGGCCATCCAGTGATACTCGCCGGAGCCGGTGAGATTTTCCACGGCCTCGCCGAAATTGCGCCGATGGAGTTTGGCGCCGCCTTCGCCACTTGAGCCGACGAGCACCAGCGCGAAGCGCGGCTCGAACGCCATCGTGACGAGCGCGGCTTTGCCGTAGCGCGACACGCCCTCGATGCCGACGCGCTTCGCGTCCACGGCGGAATCGGTTTCGAGGTAGTCGAGGCCGCGCGCGGCACCCCACGCCCACGCGCGGAGCGAGCCCCAGTCGTCGGGCTGGCGCGGCTGGCCCTTGTTCGTGAGGCCGATGATGCCCTTGGTTAGCCCGGCGCCGTTGTCGGCCTGAATGCTCGTGGTGCTGATCGAAACGTAGCCCCAGCCGGCGGCGATGAGCTGCTCGGTGGACGGGGGATCGGCGAACGTCGGCGCTTTTGGTGCGGCCTTGGGCGCAGCGTTGGGCGTCGCGCCATCGGGCGCTTTTTTTGCCGCGCCGCCACCGAACCCGCCGCGTCCTGGCGGCGCTTCACCCGGCATTCCGCCGAAACCAAACATCATCAGCACCGGCACGCGCGCCGTCGCGCCCACAGGCACGACGACGGCCATGCGAATATCCACCGCGATGGCGGGATGCGCCGAATTGTTCACGTGGCCGATGACTTGTTTCGCGACGACGGGAATGCCGCCGACCTCGGTGTTGACGGTCTTGGTGACCTCCCACGTGACCTTCGGGACATTTTTCGGCACCCGCCCGATCACCTCGCGCTCGAAGTCCTCCACGATTTCCGGGCGGCGTGTTTTCCACCACTGGTCGGGCGTGGAAATAGTCGCGCCGCTTTTCGCGACGAGCAGCGCGGGCAGATCGGGAAACGGATTGGCCTTCGCAATGTCGTAGTTTGCCGGGTTGGTGACGTCGGGGCCGGTGCGGCCGCTCGGGCCGGGGCGGAGTTTGGTGATGCCGAGCTGCGACATCATGTTCGCATGGTCCTGCGCCGTGGTCCACGCATTGGGATCGGTAGCGGGAGCGGCGGGTTGGGCGGAGGCGAGGGACGCGGTGCCGGTGAGCAGCAGCGCAGTCAGGACGGGGCGAGCGAGGAGTTGCATGGGGTGGGACGGGGGCATAAAGACAGACGCTTACCCCATGAAAAAGAACCACCCCCCGTTCGGGCTAGCCACGCGGCGCTCGTTTTTTCGCCAAGTTTCGGTTGGTGCGGCAGCGCTCGCGTTGACCACCCGGGTCCGCTCGCAGCCGAGTAGCGCGGCTTCGGCCGCCGCGCCGCGCAAGCTCGGCATCGCGCTCGTGGGCCTCGGCGGCTACGCCACCGGCCAGCTCGCGCCGGCGCTGCGGCTCACGCAGCACGTCGAGTTGCGCGGCGTCGTCACCGGCTCGCTTGAGAAAGGCCGGAAGTGGGCGCAGGAATTCGGTTTTCCGGAGGGCAACATCTACAGTTACGACAAGATGTCGCGCCTCGGGGACAATCCCGACATCGACATCGTCTATGTCGTCACGCCGAATGCTCTGCATCCCGAGCACACGATCGCCGCCGCGTGGGCGGGAAAGCACGTGATTAGCGAGAAGCCGATGGCGACGAGTGTGTCCGACTGCAATGCGATGCTCGCCGCCTGCCGCGCCAACAAGGTGAAGCTCTCGATCGGCTACCGGCTCCATTTCGATCCGTTCCACCGGGAAATGAAGCGGCTTGCCGCCGAGAAAGAGTTTGGCCCGCTCCTGAAAATGATCGGCTCGAATGGTTTCCGCATGGGCCGTAAAATCTGGCGCGCCGAGCGAAAACTCGCGGGCGGCGGACCGTTGATGGACATGGGCGTCTATTGCGTGCAGGCCGCGTGCATGGTCGCGGAAGAAGCTATGCCCGTTGCCGTCACCGCGCGCGAACACCCCAAAACGCGGCCGGAGATTTTCGCCGACGTGGAGGAAGGCATCGACTGGACGATGGAATTTGCGAATGGCGCGAAAGCGGAACTGGCGAGCAGCTACAACGAAAACACCGGGCGCTTCCGCGCCGAAGGCGACAAGGGCTGGGTGGGTTTCGATCCGGGTTTCGGTTATCGCGGAATCAAGGCCAGCACGAGCAAAGGCCCGATGCTGATGACCGAAGTCCAGAGTCAGCAGGCCCTCCAGATTGACGATTTCGCCCGGTGCATCCGCGAAGGCCGCGAATCGCCCGTCTCCGGCGCGATGGGCCGGCGCGACATGGTGATCATCGAGGCGATCTACAAATCCGCGGCGCAGGGCGGGAAGCGGATTGAGGTAGTGGTGTGAAGTGGCGGGGTCGGAGTGCCAGACTGGAGATCTACTTTGAGGCGGCTCAGGCCTCCCGGCCGCGGGACAGTCGTTTGGCGGATTCCGGGGCGTCGAGGTAGTTCTCGCGGCTGACGACTTTACGGCCGGATTTTTTTTCCAGCTCGCGTCGGGCGTTGCCGGCCACGGTCCCACCTTGCTTGGCGGCAACTTTGTTTCACATGAAACCCTGGGTGTCGGTGGTGCGGGCGATCTCCGTCGTGGCGGCCTCGCCGAGCATGGAGAAAATCAGCTCAAGGTCGGTCATATGGTCGCGGAGGTTTTGGCGCTTCAGGCCCTTGTAGGTCACGTATTCGGACGGCGTGAGGCCGAAGGCGGCCTTCGAGAATTCGGCGGTGAGGATAGAGTATTCCAGCCGCTCCTTTACGCCGCGCTTTTTCCATTCGTCCGTGAGCTCGTCGCGGATGGCGATGCTGCGCATCCGTTTTTCGATCCATGCTTCGGAGTAACCCTTGGCGAGATAGAGCGCGCGGGTGCGCTTGGTGGCGAGTTCGGGATTCTCGATTTCCTGCACGCGCTCATAGCCCACCTTGGCGAGCCAGCGCTTGAACGGCTCAGCCTTGGGGCTGGGGATGGACTGGATGAGCCGGAAGATGCCCTCGGTGTGCCAGCATAGGAGTTTCTGACGGCCGCCGGCGGTGGCAAATTCCAGCGCAAGG
>JANOAF010000407.1:0-14231 GCA_031411015.1 Opitutaceae bacterium
GAACCCCGCCGTGATTTGATGTGTGCGCGCACCTTCCCTGAGGCGGGGTTCGGCGACCCCGCCCTACAACTCCGACGGCACCCCTGACCTCACGCAAAACTTCCGCCCTGCGTCAGCCCGAGTTCCTGGCGGCGGCGCTTACGGTCGGCGGCGGCCGTCTTCGCGTAGCCGGTGCGGCGGTGTTCGGCGAGTGGGTCCGCGGGAAGCTTGTTCGCCTTGCGCCACGCGGCGAGGGCGGGAGACACGTCGGTGAAAAACGCGTTTTTCAAAATCAGTTCGGCGTCGAGGACGTTGTTCTTCGCCTGCGCCCGGTGGAGCCCGGCGTGATCCACGAGCGCGGCCTTGGCGTAAAGTTCCTGCGCCATCACCACCGTCTGGATCGTCGCCTCGATCTTGGGTTTCTCGTTGTGGCATTGGTCGATCATGTAGGCGATCTTCGGCATCCGGCCGCGGTCGGCGGCGAAGAAATGGATTTCGTGGAAAATGCGGAAGACCTGGTAGGGATCGATGGAGCCGAGGGTGAGATCGTCGTCGGAGTAGCGACGGTCGTTGAAGTGGAAGCCGCCGAGCATGTCCTCGTCGAGGAGCCACGCGACGATCTGCTCGATGTTCTGTGCACTATAGTGGTGGCCGGTGTCGACGAGCACTTTGGCGCGCGGGCCGGCCTTTTTCGCGAGGAGGAGCGCCATGCCCCAGTCGGCGATGTCGGTCGCGTAGAAGGCGGGCTCGAACGGTTTGTATTCCACGAGCATCGTCTGCTTCGGGCCGAGCTTGCGGTGACACTCGCGCAGCGCCGCCTCAAAGCGCTGCTTGCGATCGCGGATGCTTTCCTGCCCGGGGTAGTTGGTGCCGTCGGCAAACCAGAGGGAGAGATACTCGCTGTTCACCGCCTTGCCGATCGCGATGGAGTCGATGCAGTGCTGGAGCGCATGCGCACGGACCGCGGCGTCGGCATTGCCGAACGAGCCCCACTTGTAGCACTGGTCCTGAAACAGATTCGGATTAATCGCGCCGATCTTCACGCCGTGTTTGCGCGCGAGGCGCGCGACGGCCTTCGGGTCTTCGCCGGGTTTGAAATCCCACAGCACGTGGACGGCCACGGTCGGACAGCAGCCGGTGAGCCCGTGGACGTGCCCCGCATCGGCGAGCTTGTCGCCGAGATCGATCGCGGCGGCGTCTTGGAAAAATTTCCCGAAACGCGTGCCGGTGTCGGCGAAGCCCCACGAGGGCGTTTCGACGACGAAGGTTTCGAGGGCGGAGCGGGCGCGGCGGAGTTGGGCGGGGGTCATGATGAAGAGGTGGGTTGTGCGAGACGGAGAGAGGGATGTCAGTTGGGAAATCGTGCTGACAGTCGGGCGGGCGTGATCGCCGTAGGGCGGGTCGGTGGGCCGCCCTCGGTGCGGACGGGTCAATGCACGAAAGGGCGGGTCACAGACCCGCCCTACTCCAAGGCACACCCAGTTTCTCCGCCCACGGCGTGAGCGCAGGCAAGATCGACGGATGCAACTGCACGCCGTGGGCGAGTTGTTCCGCGCGACGCGCGAGTCCGCGTTCACCGGGCAGCCGCACGCGATCGAAACCGGGTCGCGGCGGCGTGGCGCGGCATGCCTCCGCGATGTGCTCGGTCTGGCGGCGGAATTCTTCCGCGCCGCCGAAGCACGCGGGGTTCATCACTTGGAGAAACACCGTGGCGCCCCACCCTTCCTTCGGATCGGCGCGGCCGTGGGCGGCGAGACCGCCGGTGAGTGCTTCGACGAGCAGCGCAAACGCGTAGCCCTTGTGCCCGTGATCGGCGCCGCCCATCGGGAGCAACGTGCCGGGCGGATTCGTGTAGAGCGCGGCGGGATCGTCCGTCGGCTCGCCGACCGCGGTGAGCGCCCACGGGCCGGGGAATTTCTTCCCTTCGGAGTGCAGGCGTTTCGTGAGGCCGTTCGTCGTGATCGACATCGAGACATCAAGGATCACGGGCTCACCGGCAGTGGGCCAAGCGGCGGCGAGCGGGTTCGGCGTGAACACTTCGCGCCGGCCGCCAAACGGCGCGACGCTGCACACGTTGGGATCGGAGCAGGTCAGGATAACCATCAGCCCCTGCTCGGCGACGCGCTGAAGATACGCCGCGAGGCAAGCGATGTGGTGGCTGCGTCGAATCGCAACGGTGCAAATGCCATTCTGTTTCGCGCGCGCCATCGCGAGATCGAGGGCGCGGCGCACGACCCACGGGCCGGGCAGACGCTGTGCATCCCACGTGACGGCGGCGGGAAAATCCGCGACGACGCACGGCTCACCGCTTTTCGCCATCGCACCTTTCTCGAGATCGGCGAGATAGGCCGGCAGGAGCGCGAGTCCGTGTGTGTTGTGGCCGAGGAGATCGCCCTCGACGAGGACGCTGGCGACCGCGGTGGCCTTTTCGGCGTCGAGTCCGGTGCGCTGCAAGAGTTCCGTAGCGAAGGCGACGAGCGCAGTGGCGGAAAAACGAGCGGACATGCGGGCGAGAAAATCAACGCACCGCCTCGCGGGCCAGCCGGATGTTTTCGCGCGTGCGCGGGTCGTCGGGCCGCAGGCGCAGGGCGGCTTCGTAGCTCGCGAGGGCAGCCTGCGGCTGGCCGAGCAACAGGAGCACGTTACCCAGGTTGGCGTGCGCATCGGCGTCGCCGGGTTGCAGCAGAACGAGCGTGCGGAATTGCTCCGCCGCCGGCCCGAAGCGCTCGGAACGCGCGAGCAGCAGACCAAGTTTCGCGAGCGCGCCCACGTGATTCGGCGCAAGTCGCAGCACTTCACGATATTTCACCTCGGCTTCGACGGGCTGACCGGTGCGCTCGGCGAGTCGGCCCAGTTCGAACTGGGTCTCGGCGAACTTTCGGTCGAATCGGAGCGCCGGCGAGAGCCGCACGGCTTCGCTGAATTGGGTGTTCGCTTCGGCCAAGCGCCCGCGATCGAGGAGCGCCACGCCCCAGTTGTAACGCGCCGGCGCGTAGTCGGGTTGAAGCTCGATCGCGCGCGCGAAGTGCTGGTTGGCCTGTTCCGGTTTGCCCCGCTGTTGCCACGCCAGCGCAAGGTTGTGGTGTGCGCGCGGGTTCTCCGGGCGCTTGTGCGCGGTATCGGCCCAGATGACCACGGCATCGCGGTAGTCGTGCGTGCGCAGCACTGTCACAACCCCACAAATCATCGCGAGAGAGCCGAGCAGCCCAAAAACGCCGCGCCGAAAGTTGCGCCAAACCGCCACCGTGAAACCCGTGACCAGGACCGCGAGCGGCAGATACATCCGGTGCTCGGCAATCGTCTGCGTGACGAGCGGCACGAAACTCGAACTCGGCGCGAGGATCAGAAAAAAGCACGCACCGATAAACCCGGCCACAGGTTGGCGCACGAGTGCCCACGCCGTGCCAAGCAGGAGCGCGACGACAATGAGGCCTTGCCACCACACCTCGGCGACGGAGCGCACGACGGCGGTGCCATAGTCGAGCACGAGCGGATGCGGCCACACGGCGAGGCGCAGGTAGAGCACGAGCGCCTCGCACTGTTTCAGCAAGTAGGCCCACGACGACACACCGAGATCGAAGCCGGCGGCGACGCCCCGCGCGCCGCCGGATTGTGCAACGAGCAGCGCGAGCAGGAGCCACGTTGCGGCAAGCACGCCGTAGTAACCGCGACGCGCGCGCCACGCAGCGGCAAACGTCCCGGCGACAAACGTGCGATCGTAAAGGAGAACGACGACAGGAGCGGTGACCATGACCTCCTTGCTTGCCATCCCAAGGAGGCAAGAGGTGACGGAGAGGGTGAGCCAGCGGCGGCGGCGAAATGCGGACACGGGGACGTGCCCGCCCATCCCGGCTGCGCGCGCGAAGGCGTAGAGCGTGAACAGAAAAAAAACTCCGCAGAGGATCTCGGTGCGCTGCGCGATGCAGACCACCGACTCGGTTTGCAGCGGATGCAGCGCCCAGAGCGAGGCCGCGGCGAGGGCGAGGCCCGCGGAGTTGAAAGCTGAGAGTTGAGAGCTGACAGCTGAAAGCGTGCGACGGATGAGGCCGAAGAGGAGCAGCGCAGCCACCGCGTGCAGCGCGATATTGGTCGCGTGATAACTCCATACGCGCTCGCCGCTGAGCGCGTAGTTGAGCGCAAAAGAGAGATTCACGAGCGGCCGACCCGTCGTCGTGCTGCCATCCACGGGCGGCCGCAGCACATCAAGCGAGGCGAGTGAACGGATCGTGGGATTGTCGGTGACGGCCCCGGCGTCGTCGAAGAGAAAGGGCGCGTTCAGCGAGTTCGCGTAAGCGAGCGCGACTGCGACGACGAGCAGCGCCGGCGCGAGCCACGGTGGAGGAACGAACTCTTTTTTGGCGGTCATTCTGAGCGAAGCGAAGAATCCAATTGGAGTTACGAAGCCGGTGATCGTGGCGGATGTCCAAATGGATTCTTCACTGCGTTCAGAATGACAAGCCGGCGGGCATCGGGCTCGCGAAAAAGAAAAAGCTCCCTCGTGGGTGAGGGAGCTTTGCTGAAAAGGGAAACGAGGCGGGACGCCTCGTCTGCGCCGCGTCAGAAGTTGAACGTCGAGGTGAGCGTGAACTTCCGCGAGTCGATGATGCGGTAGGCCCAGGGCGTGCCGTCGAAGTTGACCTGCGTCGGCATCAGGCGGCCGCCTTCGGTCGCGTTCTCGCAGTTGAGCTGAATTTTCCAGCCGATCTTGTCGCGGAAGATGCGGCGCGAATAGGACACCCACAGGTCGGTGTAGTAATTGCCGGAGTCATAAACGGGACGCGTGACGTCGTTGAGGTTGATGACCGTCGGCGAATTAATCGGGTCGCCGACCTTGCCGAAGAAGCCGATCGCGGCGCGGGACTCCCAGCGCTCGGCGCCGCCGACGGCGAAGCCCTTCAGCTTGCCCTCGCGGAAATTATAGTTGGTGAGGAACGAGGCGTGATACTGGCGCTCCAGCGGCGAACGCGCGCCCTCGAGGGCCTTGGCGAGCGCGACCTGCGATTGCACGACGTTGTTGAAGTAGGCCTGCGCGCTCGTGTTGCCGTCCGTGTTCTCGATCTGGGCGACGTTCACATAACCGTAGCCGGTCCAAAAATTCTTGAGCGACCAGCGGCGGCTCGTCGTCGGATCGACGAAGTCGGGGATATCGGGGGCGGAGTTCGTCGTCCACTTTGGCAGACGCTCGGCGAGCCACGCGTCGTATTGCGGCGCGATGTTCTTGTAGGTGCTCTGCTGCTTGCTGCCGGTGAGCTTCATCGTCCAGTTGTTCGTGGGGTTGAACGTCACCTGCAGCTCGGTGCCCTTGACCTTGCTGTCCTGCGTGGCGCCGGAGCTGAGACCGCTATAGTAGTTCAGCGGCAGCTTGATCAGGTCGAAGATTTTCTGCTGGTTGGCGGTGTCGGAGACGTTGTTGACGTTGTCCGTGTTCCAGTTCGCGACGGCGATGATCTGATCGACCGTGCGACCGGCGGCGATACCGTTGCGGAGGCGCTGGACGGCGCTGGCCCACGGGATGCCGGTGGTCGTGTCGGAGTAGGACAGCCGTCCCAGCAGCGTGCCCGCCGCACCCGTGCGCTCGCTCTCGCTCTGGTTTTCATACCAGTTCAGGCGGACGACGAGTTTGTTTTTAAGCAGGTTGAAACCGACGCCAATGTCCGAACCCTTGCCCGTGGGCTTGGCGAGCGGCTTGAAGAAATAATCTGTCTGATAGGTGGCAGGCGGATTGAAGTTGTCCGACTTGTTGTAGTAGAGCGTCGTCCCTTGCAGGAGTTCGGAAAGGAACGAATCCGCACTGCCCCCGATGCGCTGCACGAAGCCGAGGCCCTTCAGGGGGCGGAAGGCGGCGCCGAGAGTCTTGGTGTCGCCCTTGAGCGCATCCCAGCGACCCCAGCGGCTCATCACGAGATCGCGGTTGATGAAGCCGGTGGAATTGGCCGTGAAGAGTTCGGCATTGGTGAGGGCCGGCGTAGTGACTTTGCCCAACACATCGGTGATCGCCCCAGCGGTGGTGACGCGCGCGCGGTAGTCGTCGTGCCGCCAGCCCAGCGTGGCGATGAAGCGGTCTTCCCAGAGGTAGCTTTGCGCGGCGAGCGTCCAGCTCTTGACCTCGCGACGCGTGCGGAAGCTGCCCGCGCTGGAAAACAATGCCTGCTCGGTCACGGTGTCGTTTTGGAACTGCTGCGTGCTGTGGTTGAACACCTGCACTTGCGAGGTGAAGGGTTGGTTCCAACCCTGGTTGCCGTAGAAGCCGGCGGAGTGCGTCGAGACGCCCTGCGCGCCGCCGGGGCTCGCGAGGTAGTATTTGCGCATGAGCGCAGACGTGAGAGCCGACTGCTGGCCGGGCAGTGCGAGGTTCGCGACGAAGCGGAGCTTCGCATCGGCATCGCCATCCACAAAATTGTTGCGCCAGCGCTCGACCGCGCGATTGACGTTCTGCCGGGTCCAGAGCCCGAGGAGGCGATGGCGGCCGAGCCATTTCAACGCGTTGTTTTGCTTCGTGAGATCGAGATCGTAGGCGAGCATCGCGCGATAGTTGTCGTCGGTCTGCGGCGAGAAAAATGTGTCGAGGCCGCCGCCGACGCCCTCGGAGACGAAAGGCAGGCCGAAGTAAGGATTGGCCGTGCCATCGATGCGCTTCTGGTTGGTATCGACCTGAACGGTCGCACCCGTGAGCTGGTTCATCGTGTAGTTGTCGAAGCCATCCACGTCCTGCCGCAGCCAGCCGGCGCTAAAGAAGAGGTTGGGCAGAATCTGCTGCTCGAGTTCGAGGTTGTAGTTGGCGGCCCGCACCTGCGCGAAATTGGTCTGGAGGTGATTGTATTTCGTCCAGTCGTAGATCGATTTCTTGGTCACGCCGGGAATTTGATAGCTGCCGTAGGTGAACGTGCGGCCGTTGATCGTCGTGGTCGGAATGGGAAGGTTGGCCGAGGAAGACCACTGCCGATCGAGGATGAGGAAACGCGGATCGCCCGCAGTGTAGCCGAGCGAGGCGGGCGTCGGTGTGGCTGTGGCGGGATTGGTCTGCGCCGGCGCATAGAAGACGGGATTGCGCTGGAAAAACGCGATCGAGCGACCGCCATCGATCAGGCGGAGCGGGCGCGCCGTGTCCTCGAACTGGATGCCGGGCACGAAAAGCGGGTTGTTGAGTGTCCCGGGAGCGCCCGCGCCGAGGATGGTGTTGACCGCGGCGAGGTAGCCAGGGGAATTGACGTTGGAGACGTAGGGCCCGAGCACGCGGCCGGTGTCGAGCACGGTGATCTGGCGCGTGGTCGGATCGTAAGCGGGGCGGCCGGCGGCGAACCATGAACTGACGAAATCGCGCGGCGTGAGGGAATTCGGCCGGTTGGCGTCGTTGCGATAATTCTCCGCGAAGCCGCGAATCACCGTTTTCTCGAAAGGCTTGTAGGTGATGGCGCCGTATTGTCGGCGCGTGAGATCGCCGGAGGGCTTGCGCTGGAACTGCTGGTCGTTGAATAGCAGCGCGCCATAGACCGCGAGCTTGTCCTTGATGAGCGAGCGGTTCAACGCGAGCGACGTGCGGAACGAACCGTATTGGTCCGTGCGGAGGATAACCTGATTGGTGTTCTTGTTGAATAGCGCCTGCGCGGAGGTCTGATTGACGATGCCGGCGGGCGTGCCGAGGCCGAAGAGAAGCGAGTTCGGGCCGCGGGTGATCTCCACGGACTGGGTGTTGTAGGCGTCGAAGGGGATGCGGTTGTTTGTGGGGAAATTGTTGATGGCGGCGTCGGGCGCAGCGAGGCCGCGGACGCGGTTGGACTGAGCGTTGGTCGTGGTGTCGCCGTTGTTGCCGAAGCTGTAGCCAGCGATCGTGTCCTTGGCCGTGCCGCGATCCGTGATCGAGGGCGTGTAGGTGCCGGAGCCCTCGGTGCTGGCCTCGTATTTGAAGATGTCGTTGATATCGAGCGAAGCCGTATCGTCCATCTGCTGCTTCGTCACGACGGTGATCGAGGCGGCGAGATCGGCGAGGTTGGTGTTGAGGCGGCTGCCGGCCAGCGTGTTCTCGGCGAAGTAGCCAGAGTCACGCGTGGTGCTGACCGAGAACGGCGTCAATTGCACGACGCCATCGGTGCTTTTCGTCGCCGCGGCATCGGCCTGCATCGCGGCAAGCTCAGCGGGATCGAGGCGGCCGTTTTTATTCTTGTCGTATTTGGCGAGATCCGCGGCAGACGCGGTGTTCGGGGCGGTTTGCGCCCCGGCCGGCACAGCGGCGCACAGGGCGCCGAGCGTCAGCAGTCTAAGCGAGCGAGCGAGCGATTTCATGGGTAATCCAAGGGTTCAATTGACGGGATGCAGGGAAAAATTCCGCGCGAGTGGCCGCGTCACTCCCGATCGATGGCAGTGCATCGATGCGACGGAGGAGGACGAACTGGGGTGCAAGGCGTGCAGGGGAAACAGATCCACCGGAACGCTCGTTTGCCAGCGGAGCAACCGCGCGCGGCATCTGACAGTCTGGCTCGATGGTGAGACCACCCGACCAATCGCATTAAACGTCCGGAGTCTCGCGGCGTGGGGTCGTCGTCACTTCACCCATCTTGAGCACGGCCACGCTGAACATCGCGAGCGCCACGGCCACGAGCACAAACCAGTCGCCATGCTCCGTGTAGAAGCTGTTGCGATCCACCCAGCGCGCGTCGCAGGTCACATCAATCGTGCGGGTGCCGCGAAAATAAATTGAGCCGCGCTCGTCCGTCACTGTGTTGCGCACAATACCGAATTCGTCGATCCAACCGCTCCAGCCGGCATTGCCGCAGCGCAGCACGGGCCGGCGCGTCTCGACCGCGCGCAACACGGAGTGCGCGGCGTGCTGATAAGCCGCCCCACCCTCGCCGAACCAGCCATTGTTGGTGAGCACCACGAGCACGCTCGCGCCCCCGAGGGCACTGTGCCGCGCGAGATCCGGGAAAATATCCTCGTAGCAAATAAGCGGACCCCACACGGCGGACTGCCCCCGCAGCGGCACGAGCAACGGCGAGGAGAATTCGCCGCGCAACGGATCCTCGTCGCCGATCGGGACAAATTTTTTCAACCAGCCCAGCACCGGCCGCAGGGGAACGTATTCCCCGAACGGCACGAGGTGACGCTTCAGATAGTGATTCGCGGCGAGGCCGCCTTCCGGCGTGACGAGAAACGCACCGTTGAACCAACGTTCTTCAGCCTTGCCCGCGTGCTCGAGGCCAAGCGAGCCGAGCAGGAGCGGCACCTTCGCCTGCTTCACCAGCGCTTCGGCAAAAGATTTGATGGCGTCGTCCCCGCGCACCGCAAAAGGCGTGACGGCTTCCGGCCACAAAATGAGATCAGGGCGAGTCGCCGCGGCTTCGAGCGTGGTGCGCTGCAGCACGTCGAGAATGCCCGGCGCCTTGGCCGCGTCCCACTTCACGTCCTGGGGAATCGCCGGCTGCACGATGGCCACGCGCGCCAGCGGCCGCGTGTAACCGCGGCGATTAAAGGACTCCTGAAAATGCACGCTCACGCAGGCGATCAGCAAAAACAGCGCGAGGAAAAATTCCTGGCTGCGTTTGTTGAAGCCCGTCGCGCCTTCGCGAAAAAGCCGGTGCGCATACGCGGCAAAGCCAAGGTTCATCATCACCAGCACGAACGAGACGCCATAGGCACCCGTGAACGCCGCGATCTGTAATATGGTGGACCGTTGCCACTGGCTCGCCGCCAGCGGCAGCCACGGAAATCCTCCGAGCAACCAGGTGCGCGACCATTCAATTACCACCCAGGCACCCGCAAGACCGAGCACCGCGAGCAGGCGCGTGAGCGTTGGTTTCCCAATGATCCGGGGTAGCACCCACCATGCGGCAAAATACCACGAGCCGACCCACGCACCGACGAAGGGTCCGAGCAACAGAAGCCCAACCCAGGTGACGTGGTGCAACCACCCGAGGAGAATCGTCCACGCGACCGCCTGCGCGAGCAGCATGGTCGTCACGTAGAGTTTCCACCGAGGCCGCGTGTAGGCCCAAAAAATTCCCGGCGTCAGCATCGCGTAGGCAAATTCCGGAGCCTTGAACGGCGGAAACGCGCCCACTGCGAGCACCACCGTCAGCACAAAGACAGCCGCCGCCGCCACCCATTCGCCATGCCGTTCCAGAAATGAAGGGCGCGGTTCGTAAGGATCGAAAGTGGCGGAGGGAGAGGACACGCGAGGAATACGCGCGAGGAAGGCGGACCTTAGACCAGCGTGCAAGCAGGCACGCACCGCGAAACTTCAGCGTCGCCGCGCCAGAATTATTCCCCACCTTCGGCTCCCACGCATGAGCACACTACCCGACTGCCTTTACTGCCGCAAAGACCAGCGCCTGCAGGATCTGATGATCGAGATTGCTCCGCTGGAGGTGTCGACGCTCTACCTGTTTCGCGAGCAGACCCACCGGGGCCGCTGTGTTGTGGCGTATCGCGCGCACGTGAACGAACTCTTCGAATTGTCCGACTCCGAACTGACTCACTTCACGCGCGATGTCGCCCGTGCGGCCAAGGCCATCAAGGCGGCCTGCCAGCCCAATAAGATCAACTATGGCGCGTATTCCGACAAACTGCCGCACCTGCACATGCACCTCGTGCCGAAATACGAAGGTGGCCCAGCGTGGGGCGCCCCTTTCGAGATGATGCCAGCGACGAAGAAGCTACTGGCCGAAGTTGACTACGCCGCGCTCAGCGCGGCGATCAAGCGGGCGCTTTGAAACCATTGGTAGACGCGAGCATGAGCGCGAGGGAGGCGATCTACTCGCTCACGCTCGCGGCCACAGGAAATCAGAAATGCAGCCGCACGTTTTCATGGCCGCACTTTGGGCAGCGGCACAGCTCGGTGCCGCCGGGCGCACTATAGAGCGCATCGCAACGAATGCAGTGGAACGTGGACTTCCGCCGCTCCAATTCGAACCGCCGGTCGTCGCGCCGATCATAGTAGAGCCATAGGCTCACGAACACGACGGCGACCAGCACGCAGTAGATGATAGTGGCGGTGGAGAAATCAAACATCGGACACACTCAGGATTCCGGCCCGCCCGCTCAGGGCTACAAAAAAACGCGCCGGGCACAAAGCCCGGCGCGTTTGAATTTCGACTTTGGACCGAGCTTAGCTCGCCGGTTTTTCCGTAGCCGCGGGAGCAGCATCGGCCGGAGCAGCCTCGGCCTTGGGCGCTTTGGCTTTCTTACTCTTGCCGGACTTGCGGCTCTTGGACTTTTTGTAGCCCGGGTCGTCCGCCTTGACGAACTCGATGAGCGCCATTTCGGCGGCATCACCGAGACGCTGGGCACCGAGCTTGTAGATCCGGGTGTAGCCACCCGTGCGATTCGTGAACTCCTTGAAGGATTCGTTGAACAGCTTCGTGATCATATCCTCGTTGCGGACATCGCGGAGGGCGAGGCGGCGCAGGTGCAGGGCACGCGCGTCTAGGAGCTGCTTGCCGTTCTTCTCGATCCGGGCGATCGCGCCGGCCTTCTTGGCCTTGGTGATGATTTTCTCGATGAACGGGCGCAGAGCCTTGGCCTTCGCCAGAGTGGTCTTGATGCGACCGTGCTCGATGAGCGAGGCGCCCATGTTGGACAGCATCGCGGCGCGATGCTCGCGGGTGACGCCCAGAGAAGCGTGGTGTTTATTGTGACGCATTGGTGTGGATTATTGGTCGGCTCCCGATCGGCAATCCGGTCGCAGCGTGAGGCGGCAGCGGACGGCGCGAGAGCCAGAATTTTTAGTAGCGAGTAGTGAGTAGCGGGTAGCGAGTAAAAGAAGCAGTGATTGAGCGCCATGCTCGCTACTCACTACTCGATGCTCGCTACTTCGCCTTAGGCTTCCTTCTTCGCTTCGAGGAGGCGCTCGTCGAACTTCATGCCGAGAGACAGGCCGAGGGCTTCGAGCTTCTCCTTGATTTCGTTGAGGGACTTTTTGCCGAAGTTGCGATACTTGAGCATCTCCTGCTCGGTCTTCATCGCGAGTTCGCCAACGGTGGTGATGTTCGCGTTGTTCAAGCAATTCGCCGCTCGGACGGAGAGCTCGATTTCGTTGACCGACATGTTGAGGAGCTTGCGGAGCTTGTTCTGCTCCTCGCTGACCTCGGACTGCTGGTTCTCGAACTCGTATTCCTCCTGGGAAACCCGATCAAATACGTCGAGGTGATGTTTGAGGATCGAAGCAGACTGCTTGAGCGCGTCGTCCGGCGTGATGCGACCGTCGGTCCAAATCTCAAGGTTGAGCTTGTCGTAGTCCGTGATCTGACCGACGCGCGTGGCCTCAACGGCATACTTCACGAGGCGAACCGGGGAGAAGAGCGAATCGATGGAGATGACTCCGATGGCCTGCTCTTCCTTCTTGTTGGCTTCGCCCGGATAGTAGCCGCGACCGGTCTTGATCTCGATTTCGGCCTCGAAGGAGCGCTTATGGTCGAGGGTGCAGATTACTTGATCGGGATTAACGATCGTGATGTTGGCGTCGGCCTGAATGTCGGCGGCGGTGATGGCACCGGCCTTGGTCGCCTTGATGAGGAGGGTGATGGGCTCGCGCTTGGTCGAGACGATCAGGATTTTCTTCAGGTTGAGGACGATGTCGGTGACATCCTCGACCACACCGTCGATGGACTGAAACTCGTGGTTCACGCCGTCGATCTTGATCGACGAGATGGCGGCACCTTCGATGGAGCTGAGGAGGACGCGGCGCAGCGAGTTGCCGACGGTGTGACCGTAGCCGGCCTCGAAGGGCTCGGCGATAAACTTGGCGTAGGTCGGCGTAGCGCCTTCCTCGACCTTGGTGAGCTTGCTGGGGAGTTCGAACTTTCCGAGGCGTTTTGGCATGGTGGTGAACCCTGACGGTTGAGAAAAAAGAAGGGAGACGTGATGGGCGAACCGCCTTCGCTCAAGGAGCTAGGGCGCGGTAAGCCCGTTGGGCTTAGAACCGCGAGTAGAATTCGACGATGAGCTGCTCGTTGACGTCCTGCGTCATTTCCTCGCGCGTGGGGAGGCGGACGACGGTGGCCTTGAACGTCTCGGCATTCATGGTGAGCCAGCCGGGAACGTTGCGAATGCGGTTTTCCTCGAGGCAGCGCGTGGCGAGCTGACGGGAAGCCGGCGTATTCTTGACCTCGATCTCGTCGCCGGGCTGCACGTTGTAGCTCGCGATGTCGACCTTGTGGCCGTTGACGCGGATGTGGCCGTGATTGACGAACTGGCGGGCAGCAGCGCGGCTCTTGGCCAAGCCGAGGAGATAGACGGTGCTGTCGAGGCGGCTCTCAAGGAGCTGCAGGAAGCGCTCGCCGGTGACGCCGCGCTCACGCTTGGCGATTTCGAAGACGCGACGGAACTGGCGCTCAAGCAGGCCGTAGATGTAACGGAGCTTCTGCTTTTCGTTGAGGCCGACAGCGTATTCGGAGACTTTGCGCTTCATCTTCGCGCCGTGCACGCCGGGCGGGAACGGACGGCGTTCGAAGGCCTTGCCGGAGCCGAGGAAAAACGTGCCGAAGCGGCGGCTGATGCGGGTGGTGGGGCCGGTGTAACGAGCCATGGAATTTTCGGTTTAAAAGTTTCGAATTGAGATTGCCGGCGAATTAGACGCGGCGGCGTTTGCGCGGGCGGCAGCCGTTGTGCGGAATGGGCGTAACATCGACGATCGAGACGATCTCAAGGCCGATGGCCTGGAGGGCGCGGATCGCCGAGTCGCGGCCGAGGCCGGGACCGGAGACGCGGATGACGATATCCTTCAAGCCGTGCGACATCGCGTTACGAGCGGCGTCTTGGGCGACGACCTGCGCGGCGTAGGCGGTGGATTTGCGCGAGCCGCGGAAGTTGCACTTGCCGGCGGACGACCAAGCGATGACGGCACCCTTCTGGTCGGTGATGGAGACGATGGTGTTGTTGAAGGAGGCGAGGACGTTGGCGACGCCGGAGACGACGTTCTTAGAGCCTTTGGCCTTGCGCACCTTAATCGTGCCCAACTCTTCCTTCAGGAGGTCCTCGGCGGTAGGTTGCTTGGCGACACCGTGAACCATTTCAACGGGCTTCGCATCTCCACCGGAAGGAGCGGCAGGTGCCGCGCCATCGGCGGGAATGATGCCAGCAGCCTTGTCGGCGGCGGCCTTGAGGCCCTTGGCCTTTTTCTCAGCAGGGGTGGGGACGACAGCGCCGGGCGCGCCTTCGGCTGCAGGCTTGGCGGGTTTCTCTTTCTTGGGAGCGGACTTTTCTTCGGCCATGGAGGTGGTTTATTTAGATTTTTCGGGCGCGGCGGCCTTGGAGACGCC
>JANOAF010000408.1:0-10203 GCA_031411015.1 Opitutaceae bacterium
GCCGACGGGCCTGCCTGATGGCGCGGGATTGCGCATGCTCGGCGGCCCGGCTGCCTCGACGGCCACGATCACACCGGCGGCCGTGACGCAGTCGCAGTCGGTCCTGAGTCCATCTCAAGTTTCAGCCCTCCAGCAATTGCAGCAACAGCAACAGGCGCAGCAGCAGCTGCGTCAGCTCGTGACGGAGACGCTCGGGAGTGGCCAGCCCGCAGCCCGCGGCGCGGGCGGGAAGAAGTAGGCCGCCCACCTTCCGCTCCGCGTGGGCGCGAAGCAGGTTTTGAGCGACCGCCGGTTTGAAGGCATGGGGGGGACACCCATGCCACGTGACACGGGCGCCCGCCCGTGAGTTTGGGCGGATGCTCAAAACCTGTTTTACGGCCCCTCCGCGTCATCCGCGGAAAAAACCCTTGCCCGCCGCCGCGCCCGCCCGGAATCTGCTCAATCTCTTTCCCTATCCGACCATGATCGTCACCACCGCGCAGCTGTTCAAACACGCCTACGGCAAATACGCCGTGGGTGCCTACAACATCAACAACGCCGAGCAGGCGATGGGCCTTTTCAAGGGCTGCATCGACTCCAAGGCGCCTTTCATCATCCAGATTTCCAAAGGCGCGCGGAAATACACCGACAAGCGCATGCTTGAGGCGATCATCCGCTCGGCCGCCGAGATTTTCCCCGAGTCCATTTTCGCCGTCCACCTCGATCACGGTGACGAGCAGACCTGCTACGAGTGCATCGATTCGGGTTTCTTCAGCTCTGTGATGATCGACGCCTCGCACGATCCGTTCGATGAGAACGTCGCGATCACCAAGCGCGTCGTCGACAAGGCGCACGCCAAGGGCATCTCCGTCGAAGCCGAGCTCGGCATGCTCGGGGGCGTCGAAGAGGACATCAAGGTCGAGGAGGGCAACGCGTGCCTCACCGATCCCGTCGAGGCCGAGGACTTCGTGAAAAAGACCGGCTGCGATTCCCTTGCCTGCGCCATCGGCACGAGCCACGGCGCTTTCAAATTCAAGGGCAAGCAGTCGCTCCATTTCGACGTGCTCGAAAAAATCAAGGCCCGCCTCCCCGGTTACCCGCTCGTCATGCACGGGTCGTCTTCCGTCCCACAAGACGAAGTCGCCCGCATCAACGCCGCCGGCGGCAAGATTGCCGGCTCGATGGGTGTGGACGTGAACGAATACCTCCCCGCGGCAAAGCGCGGCGTGACCAAGGTCAACATCGACACCGACGGCCGCCTCGTCTGGACCCGCGTGCACCGCGAATATTTCCGCGACAAGCCGGGCGATTTTGATTTCCGCCCGCCGGGCAAAATCTTCATCGAGGAATACGCAAAGTTCATCGCGAGCCGCAACCAGCTCCTCGGGAGCGCCGGCCAGCTCGACGATCTGCGCGCGAGCCTGAAGAAATAATTTTGTCATCCGACGCCCCGCCGAAACGCGGGGCGTTTTTGTTTCATGCCCGCCAAAACCACGAAAAAATCGTGGCGCGAGAAACTCGCGACCAACCACGATCTCCCCAAGGTCGTGCGCCTCGACGCCGCCGGCGCGAAGCGCTGGGGCGGAAAGTCCCTCGCCATCCCCGCACCCCGCGAAGTCGATGCCTTGATGCGCAAGGTGCCCGTGGGCCGCGTCACTACGATCAATGAGCTGCGCACCGCCGTCGCCAAGAAACATCGCGCCGCCGCCGGTTGCCCGTTCACCACCGGAATTTTTTCGTGGATCGCCGCTCACGCCGCCGAGGAAGGTCGCGCGGCCGGAGAGAAGGACACGACGCCTTATTGGCGCACGCTAAAGAAGGACGGGGAGTTGAATCCCAAATATCCCGGAGGCGTCATCGCGCTGAAACGCAAGCTGACCGCCGAGGGCCACACGATGGTGCAAAAGGGCAAGCGGACAGTCGTGCGGGATTTCGAGCAGGTGCTGCATTCCCCGCGGTGAGGATCGCCGCTGCACGCAGCGTCATTTCATCCCGACTCAAGGCCGCATGAAGCTCATCTTCCTCTATGGTCGGCCTGCGGTGGGGAAAGTCACTGTCGCCCGCGAACTCGCCCGCCTCACTGGCTGGCGGCTGTTCCACAATCACCTCACCGTAAACCTCGCACTGGCGCTCTACGATTTCGGCACAGCCGGTTTCATCGCCCTGCGCGAGACGGTGTGGTTCGCGGCGTTTCGGCAGGCGCTGGCCGACCGCCTGCCCGTGTTGATCTTCACCTTCAATCCGGAGAACACCGTGCCACAGCGTTTTATCGACGAGCTATTTTCGGAAGTGCGCCACGCGGGCGGCGAAGTGATACCGATCGAACTCGTCGCAAACGAAACCGTGATCGAGCAACGGCTGGCGTCCGCTTCGCGCCACAATGACGGCAAGCTGGTCGACCTCGAACTCTACCGCCAGTTACGCGCACGTGGCGTGTTCCACTCGCCGACGATCCCGGAACCAAGAATGCGCGTCGATACGACCACTCATTCGCCAGCCGAAGCAGCGGCCCTAATCGCCCGGGAATTCAGCACGTAAGCAAATTTAACCATTGCGAGGGGCGTTGGTTGCGCATGCCGCGCACTAGACCGTGCCGCGCGCACCGACGGAAAGCCGGAACCGGCGCTGCCCTTGGTTGAACTCGATGAACTTTACCCCGCGAATCCGCTGACCGATGCCACGCAGGAGCTGGAAAATTTCGACAAACAGATAGGCCTGCTCACCCGTGCCGTGGGCATCGGCCGGCTCCAGCCCGACATAAATCACGTGCAGCAACGCGTCGTTGCGGGTGAAAACCACCACCCCGCTCAAACGCGGCGTGCGCTTCTCGTCCTTGAGCACGTAGAGGGTCTGCACGTTCGGTTCACGGTCGAGTTCGAGTCCGAGGTGATTTTCTCGACTGACGATCTTCGGATTTCCGTAGCGTTCGATCGCCTGCAACATCGCCGACCGCAGGCGCCACTGCTCGTCGTTGAAAAAAACGATCCGCTCCAGGGCCTCGCGATACTCCAATCCGAGCAGAGAAACCGCATAGTAGCGGCCGGCGAAGTAGGGTTTCATACGGCGATGTTTTCAGGAATCATGCACGCGGAATTCGCTCAGCGCCGGCGCAGCAGCCCCTTGAGTTTAGTCGCCACCGCCAACAGGCGGGAATTGCGCGCCACGTAGTTGTCGCGGAACTCGCTCAGATATCTCCGCGCCGCAGCGGAGTAGCGATAGCGCGCCGAAAGTCGGTAGGCCGGAGTGGGCGCGACCCGATAGGCGATTTTCACCAGAGCCTCATCCGCACCGGCCAAATTCACCTCCAAGCGGAGAAGGTTGGCAGCAAGTTTGAAGTCCACACGACTGCCGTTGACCGTGACTTGCTCGACCAACTCGGGCTCCGTCTCGGTTTTTGCGAGCGAAAATATCGCAGCGGAGCTCGTGGGATTCCGCAGTCGAAACGTGGGCGTAAAGAACTTCACCGCCACACGGCCCGTGCCGTCCGGTCGAAACAGCGCGTGCTCCGTCACCACTGCCCCCACGGGTTTCCACGTGAGCTTAGGAGTCAGTTGACCCAACTGGCGCACGAACTCCGCGAGCTGCGGGTAGCCCTCCTTGAAGTAAGCGTGATGCTCCACGAGCAGCACCGGTTTGCCCCAAAAAAGATCCGTCGCGAACTCGAAAATACTCTTGGGATAACGGCGGCTAAAAAGCGGAAACCCGGAATATACCATGGTCGCGCCCGCGAGCAGGTCACGCAGCGCAATATGCGGTTTTTTGCCGGCCTTGGGCCACAGCTCCGTGTTGACCACCGCGTCGTAGCCACTGCGCTTCAGCGCCGCAAAGGCCGCCGCCGAAAAAAAGCCCTGCGGAAAAACCATCACCGGATCAAACGGCATCCCGGACTTCGTTTCGTGGCGGCGCATCCGTTCGAGCGCGAGACGGGAGATGTGCAGCAACCGGTCCGGCTCCTGGGCCCCGAATTCCCCGCTAGTGTGATCGCAGCCATGCACCGCGATCGAGAAACGCTCCCGGTGGCCACGCAGAAATTCGGCCGTGCGGCGATCACTACGCCGGTGGTTGAAGGGGATGAATGCAATCGTCACGGCGTAGCCGTGGACAGACGCCTCCGTCATGAGCTGCTCGTAGGCGACAAAGCCATAGCGAGGGCGAATCATCGGGTCGTCGATGACCAGGTTCGCGGCGGGAAAAGGGTTTGTCCAACAAACCGCGCCAAACGCCGTGCGCAAAAAGATAGCTGGGGGCAACAAAGCCACATTGGCCACCGCGAGACCTTCGCTTGAATCGCACGCCTGATCCAGATCCTGCACGCCGTCGTCCGAAAGCAAAAACAACTCGGTTTCGCCCACGTTGATTCGCACGAGCAGGGGCTGGCCTCGACGGACACCAAGGTTGTCAAGCCGGCGTCAGTTCGCGCGGGCACAAACGCAGCCAATGCCCTCGCCTCCTCAACGGAATGCGAGAGGCCGGCCAGCGGAATTTCCCGACGCCCCAAAACCTCGTTGTAAACGTAAGTGCGCCGCCCAGCGGCAACAGGACGAACTCCGGTCAACGCGCCATCGGTGAGCAGCGCAATCAAACCCGGATCCGCGTCAGCCCCAAACCCCCAGAGCAACAGCTTACCGCGCGGCAGCAGGCTCAATTTCTCCTCACGCGTTGCACCGCGCGCGAGGACCTTGCCCAGCGCCGGCCCGCTCATCGCGGTCGCGCCGACGTCTGCGCGGTGGTTGAACGCCGAAACTTCCACCACCGCACACGCTACACCGAGAAACTCGGCCAGCTTCTTCAGCGCGACATCCGATGATTTGGACGCCGCGGACGAAACCAAGGTGAGAGCGGGAATCATTTCTCGGGACTGCGGTTCTCCGAGCGCCGTCGAATCGGCATCATGCCTGCGAGAAAATCTTCGATACTGGTGTTCACACTCAACGGACGCGTGAGCTTCGCGACCGCTCGCGAGGGCGGCGGAGCCACCAATGTCCGCGCGGGCACACTGCGCGTCACGACCGCGCCTGCTGCCACGACCGCGCCTTCGCCGATGCGGATGACGCGGCCGGCGTAGCAGCACACCACCGCGTTCGGTCCGATAAACGAATCCCTCGCCAAAATTATTTTTCCGGGGCCGCGCGTGTGCGCAATCAGCAACGCTCGCATGCTGACCGAAACGCCGTCGTGCATCTCGATGCACTCGGGATACTCGTTGTCCACGTAAACATCGTCGCCGATGAAGATGTTTTTCCCATCTTCACGCCACGCCACCGGTGGAGTAGCGGTCGCAGCGAACTGGAACCGGGCACCTGTCGCGCGATCGCATGGAGCAAGCGATTGAAGGCCCGGCGAATCACGGATTTGGCCATGGTAAAAATCCCTTTTCAGCCGCGCCAGCGGACCAGCGTGGCGCCCCACGAATAACCCACCCCGAATCCGACCAGCATGAGCCGCATCCCCGGCTTCACCTTGCCGGCGTCGAGCGCTCGCTTGAGCGCAATTGGAATCGTGCACGAAACGGTGTTGCCGACATCGCTCATCGCCACCCAGAAACGATCTTCGGGCACCTTCAATTTCTTGCGCAGGTGATCGAGCATGAACTGGTTCGCCTGATGAAAGATGAACAGATCGACATCACCCTGCTGCAACTGCGCCTTGGTCAGCAGGCCGCTCACCGTTTCGGGCACGATGCGCAGCGTAAAATTAAAGATCTCCGCCCCGTTCATGAACAGGTTGTTTTCGGTGCGGGCATTGCCCGAGTCGTCGCGCACCAGCGGCGCATCGGCCGAGCGTGGTTTGCGCTGGCCGCCCGCGGGCACAATCAGGTTGCCCGCCCCGCGACCATCCGTGCCGTAGACAAAAGGCCCGATCGACGGCCCATCTGATTCGACCGCGGAGATCAACGTCGCCGTCGCCGCGTCGCCAAAAATGGTGCGCACGCTCTTGTCCTCCGGATGGAGAAACCGCGAATAGGTATCCGCGTTGAGCAGCAACAGCCGGCGCGCCTGTCCGCTCCGTAGCAAACCCACTGCGAGCCCGAGCCCGTAGACGAAACCGGAGCAGCCCAGATTAAAATCGAGTGCGCCTATTCCCGTCCTCAAGTGCAGTCGCTCCTGCAACACGCACGCGGTGGTCGGTAAAATGTAGTCGGGGCTCTGGGTGCAATAGAGCACGTAGTCGATTTCGTCGCGGGTGCAGACGCCGCGCTCGAACAACCGGTTCGCCGCCGCCACCGCGAGATCGGAGGCGTATTCACCTTCCGTGGCGACGCGGCGCTCCCGGATGCCGGTCTTCGCCAATATTTTCTCCGCCGTCCACTCGGGGAACTCCGCCGCCAACTCGTCGTTGCTCAGCACCCGCGCCGGCAAGGCGTAATCGACCGCCGTGATCGCCGCATCGATGTTGAGGGAAGTGGTCATTGCGCCGTGTAGCCGCCGTCGACCACCAAAGTCGTGCCCGTCACCCACCGTGCCGTGTCCGCGACCAAGTAGGCCACGGCGTTCGCGACGTCACGCGGCTCGCCGAATCCGAGCGGATGCAGCTTCTCGACCGCAGCCATTTGCTCCGGCCCCACGGTCGCCTGCGATTTTTCCAGCATAGCGGTGCGGACAAATCCCGGCGCCACACAGTTCACCCGAATGTCTTCCGCGGCGAGTTCCAGCGCCAGCGCTTTCGCCATCGCACCGAGAGCGCCCTTGCTGGCGCAATAAACTGTTCGACCCGCTGCCCCGACGAGCCCCATCACCGAAGAAACGAAGACCACACTCGCGCCCGGCGCGTGGACGCCCTTGATGCGAAACCCCTTCGCGAGCAGCAGCGCCGCGCTCACATTCACTTTCATGATCGCATCGAGATCCGATTCCGCGAGCAGTCGCACCGGCTTGATCAACTGCACGCCCGCACAATGCACGATACCGCTGATCGGTCCGGTTTGTGCACTAATTGCTTTCACCCAAGCGGCCACGTCGACGCCGGGTGTCGAAAAATCAAAAGGCACCACGAGATGCTCCGCTCCCGTCAACTGCGCACGCGCCAGTTCCAGCCGCTCGCGCGAACGCGCCACCAGCACGAGCTTCGCGCCGAGCTGACTGAGCAAAACCGCCGTCGCCAAACCAATCCCTGACGAGGCACCGGTGACGATCACGACACGCCCCGTCAGATCAAGCGGGTTAAGCATGGCCTAGGCGGAAAGCTTATTCCCCAGCAAAGCCAGCAGATCGGGCACACTGTTACAGTTCTGCAGCTGCGCCCCGGTGATCATCACACTGAGCTTTTCATCCGCCACACTGATGAACACTAGCGCTGCCATCGAATCCCACCATTCCACGTCTTTCAACAACTCGGTGCCGGCAATCGCACCCGAATCGATCTCCAGCGACTCCTCCAAGGCACGCAAAAAATCAGATTTTTTCATAGGTAATGAGTCGGCACGCCAATCTCGGGACTAACAAAAAAAACATCCCGCAAGACAAAGTAAAAATCTGCCCAAGCCCGCCAGCGTCACGGCAGCCATGGATATTTTTTCGCATCGGGCTTCCGCTTCTCGCGTTGGGCGGTCATAAATTCTTTCGCCTCGTCGCTCATGTAGTAGAGCATCGTCGCGTTGCCGGCGAGTTCCTGGATGCCAGCCTGGCCGTCGAGCTCGGCGTTGAACGCGCTCTTCAGCATCCGAATCGCGAGCGGGCTCTTGTCCAAGATCTCGCCCGCCCATTTCACGCCCTCCGCCTCAAGCGCGGCGACCGGCACGACGGCGTTGATTAGTCCCATGTCGAGCGCTTCCTGCGCGCCATACTGCCGACAGAGAAACCAAATCTCCCGCGCTTTCTTCTGCCCCACTACGCGCGCGAGGTAGCTTGATCCAAAACCGCCATCGAAGCTCCCCATCTTCGGCCCGACCTGCCCGAAGATCGCGTTGTCCGCCGCAATACTGAGATCACACACGACGTGCAGCACGTGCCCGCCGCCGATCGCGTAGCCCGCCACGAGCGCAATCACGACCTTGGGCATCGAGCGAATGAGCTTCTGCAGATCGAGGACGTTGAGGCGCGGCACGCCCGCCTCGTCGATATAGCCGGCATGGCCGCGCACACTTTGATCGCCACCGGCGCAGAACGCGTATTTTCCATCGGTGTGCGGCCCCGCGCCGGTGAGGAGCACGACGCCAATCTTCGGATCCTCGCGGGCATCGGAAAACGCATCGAACATCTCCACGATCGTGAGCGGGCGGAAGGCGTTGCGCTTGGCGGGACGGTTAATTGTCACTTTCGCGATGCCGCCGGCCTTGTGATAAAGGATGTCGGTATAGGTTTTGGCGACCTGCCATTCGGGAGTCATGGCCGGGCAGCGTGAAAACTTTTCCTCAGCTTGTCCACCTGCCTCCGCCGCAAAGCCCACGGCTCGCTAGGCCGGAGCAGGCGAAAGCAAGCTGATTTCCCGTCTCATCCGAAAACAGCTTGGAGCATCTTCGTCGTTGCCGAACACTCGCTCCCCCTAGATGAGCAATTCACCAGCATCACCCGCTCGGTTCGGTGCGCAAGCCGCCCTCTGCGTCGGCGCGCTCGGAGTCGTGTTTGGCGACATCGGCACAAGTCCGCTCTACGCTCTGCGCGAGTGCCTGGCCAATCTTCCGGCCGTGGAACGCACCGCCGGAATTCTCGGTGCGCTCTCGCTGGTCGTGTGGGCGCTCATCTTCGAGGTGAGTTTCAAATATCTCGCCGTCATCATGCGCGCCGACAACCGCGGCGAGGGCGGGATCTTCGCCCTGCTCGCGCTGAGCCATACGGACCGCGGTCCCGGCTCCCGCACCGGCGGACCGTTCACGCTGCTGATCCTTTTCGGGGCGGCGCTGCTCTATGGTGACGGAGTGATCACGCCGGCGGTCTCCGTGCTGGGCGCGGTCGAGGGTTTGAAAACTTTCGATCCGGCGCTCGCCCGTTATGTCCCGGCGATTTCGTGCGTGGTGCTGGCCGCGCTGTTTTGGGTGCAACACAAGGGCACCAACGCGATTGGAAAAATGTTTGGACCAGTCATGGTGGTGTGGTTCGCGACCATCGCGGGCCTCGGGGTCTGGCATATCGCGCAATATCCTCTCGTGTTGTCCGCGCTCAACCCCTTGCACGGACTCCGTCTCATCGTTCAAAATCCCCTTAGCGCGATGGCCCTGCTCGGTTCCGTGACGCTCGTCATCACAGGCGCGGAGGCGCTCTACGCGGACATGGGGCACTTCGGTCGCAAGGCAATCAGCCGCGCGTGGTATCTCGGCGCCTTTCCGGGACTCGTGCTGTGCTATTTCGGCCAAGGGGCCTACGCCCTCTCGCACACCGAGGTCGCCGCCAATCCCTTCTTCGCGCTCGTCCCGAGCGGCCTGCCACAGCTCGCGCTGATCGCGCTCTCCACCGTCGCGGCCATCGTGGCGAGCCAGGCGCTCATCTCAGGCGTCTTCTCTCTCACGCGTTCGGCCATTCAACTCGGCTACTTCCCGCGTCTCGAGGTGCGCCATACCAATGCCGACCAGGCTGGCCAAATCTACCTGCCCCTCGTCAACCGCGCCCTCGCGGTCATGACGATCGCCGTCGTCCTCATCTTCGAATCGAGCGACCGGCTCGCGGCGGCCTATGGCGTGGCCGTCACCGCGACGATGGCCGTCACGACGATCGCATTCTACCGCGTGACGCGCATGCGCTGGCGCTGGCCCCGCTGGAAGTCGGCTTCCCTCTGCGGCCTGTTCCTCGTCGTCGATTTGGCCTTCTTCGTTTCCAATCTCCACAAGTTTATGGAGGGGGGTTGGCTGCCGCTGGCCATCGCGCTCGGGGTGCTGGCCATCATGCACACGTGGAAAATCGGCCGCTCGGAAATCTACCTGCGAGTTTACGGCAATAACGTCACCGAAAGCGAACTCACCGCCATCGCGCGTAGCAAACATGTCACCCGCGTCAGCGGCGCCGCCGTGTTCATGGTCGGTTCCTCCACCGGCACGCCCATCGCGCTGCTGCACCACGTGAAGTCCAATCGCAGTCTGCACAAAACTGTCGTGCTCCTGAGCGTCACGACCGACGAAGTGCCCACCGTGCCGGATACCGACCAACTCGTGCTAACGGAAATCGGCGAGGGACTGTGGCGCGCCGTGGGCCGCTACGGCTACATGCAGTCGCCCGACGCCGCCACACTCATGAAGCGCATGATGGACCGCGGAGTGCCGATTCATCCGGATCGGGCGACGTATTTTTTCAACCG
>JANOAF010000409.1:0-5704 GCA_031411015.1 Opitutaceae bacterium
CGCCGAACCCCGCGGGCTTGGAGACGCGTCCGCATTCTCTCCCAGGCGGAGTTCGGCGACCCCGCCCTACAACTGGCAAGCGTAAGAAACCGTGCTCAGATCACTTCGCGCGCTTCGCGAGCGCCTCGGCTTGGCGCAGCCGTTCCTCCCACCCAGCGAGCTGATCGCGGGCGAAGGCGCCCACCTCGTTATCTTTGCTGCCGCGCGCCGCGTTGCCGAACAGACTCCGCGCCTGACGATGCCCTCTCGTGGTCTCCACGACGAAGTCCCGATCGAACGCCGCGTTCTCCTTGCCCAACCACTGGCGGTTGATCTCGTCCGGCGGGACGGCACCGAGGTTCACGGCATTGTTGGCCGCGAGCCGCAAAAGCCCACGCTCGATCGCTTCGTGCGCGACGACGAATTCCTCCGCCAGCGCTCGCACGGGGGCGAGCAGTGCCCTTGATATTGCAATCCGCGCGATGGCTAGCGCCGCCGCATTGGTGCGAGCGGCTTGAACCAGAAAGGCGCTGTCCGCCGGCGCCAGCGGCGAGTAGCCATTGTCCGGGCGCTTCGCGGGCGGCGGCACCTCTGCGGCGCGCGTCCGCTCCCCGCCGCCGAAAATCGAAAGCGCAAATCCGCCCAATGCGACGCAGGAAATCTGGGCCCAACGGACCCGGATGGTTTTCATAAATTAAGTGGAGCCCGTTCGCACCTTCTCGCTCCCGCGCGTTCCGCGCGCTACCGCATCACGATCATGTTCGCGACGCGAACGACACCGATGACCTCCGTGGCAACCTCCCCCGCACGCGTCTTTTCATCGGGCGAATCCACTGAACCACTCAGCCGAACGAGGCCTTGCACGGTTTCGACGAAAATCCCGTCACCCGCCCGCCCACCGCCTACGGCCTGCGCGCGTGCCTCCGTCGCAAAAGCGTTTTTAACTGCGATCGTGATAGCCGTATCACTGACCATAACAGGTTGTTCATTCATAGATTTTGAAGGACAGCACCACTCCACCGGCCAACCCGGCGAGCGGCGGAAGCTGCGCAGAGGTTTTCACCCGCCGGCGCGCTTGAGTGCAGGAACGGCCTCATGCCACCGCGAGCAGACCGGCGACGCGCACGGGTTCGAACCATTCGCCGAGTCCGGATTCACGCGCAAACTCCGGACACATCTCCGAGAGGATGCCCCGGACGTTAAACCGCGCGCGCGCGATCCGGCTCTTCACCGTGCCCACGGTGATCCCGAGCTTGGTCCCGATCTCCTCGTAGGAATTATGGAGAATATTGCGCAGCGTAAGAATCTCCCGGTGAGCCGGGGCCAGCCGTGCCATACAGACCTCGATCAAGCCGGAAAATTCCGTGCTGACGGCTTCGTGCGCCGGACTGGCACTCTCGGCCGCCAGGAGATCCGAAAAAGTCGAAGCGGAGTCATAGCGCAGCGGGCTGTCGAGCGAGACCGTCGCGTGCTGGCGGCGGCGATAATTGAACCAATAGCGGTTGCGCGAAAGATTGATGGCGATGCTGTGCAGCCAGGTCGCGAGCGACGAATCACCCCGGAACCGCGCGAGCCCGCGATGGGCCCGGACGAAAGTGTCCTGCGTGATCTCCTCGGCATCGCCGTGGTTCCGCAGCACCGCGCGGGCAATGCGGTAGGTTTTTTCCCGGTAGCGCTCCATGATTTCGAGAAAGGCGGCTTCGTTGCCCTCATTAAACTGCCGGACGAGGTTGGCGTCATGCGCGGCCTCCGAGGCCGAAGCCCCGCGATCGGGGGACAGGCGGGTGGAGGTGGCGGTCGATACTGAACTTGATGTTTTTGTTTTCATGTGTGCTGGGAAAGGGCCGCGCCGATCAGTAGGCGCGGGAGAGCGTGAACGATCCGAAATTACTGAATGCCTCAGCCTGCGTCTTGAATTCACGCGTCCGCCGCGCCTGCGTGAAGGTCAGCTGCCAAGGCCCAGCAATCAGGCCCAGACCCACGCTGAGATCGGCGACGAGGTATTCCTTGTTGACGGAGCGGCTGCGGCGAAACGTGTTGCCGTCGAGAAACAGATCACGCGCAACGGCGCGCCCATCGGCCGCACCGAAAACGAAAAAACTAAAATTGCGATCGAGGGCGACGCGCGGATCGAGGTCGTCGGTCGGGCTGCCGCCTACGCTGCCGGCCCGCGAGAGTTGCACCCCGAAATCGCTCGGGAGATTGTAGCCGAGTCGCACGGTGCCACCCGTGTTGGCGTAGGCCTGGACATTGCCGATACTCGCCCCGGCGTGCGGGATGAAATCGGCCCCGAGCTTCTCACCGAGCGCCCGGCCATACATCCGCCAGCGGCGTTCGTAGATCAGATTTACCCCGAGCTCGTCGCGCAGCTGGTAGTCCCAACCGCGCGCCGGCGCGATGCTGATCAGCTGGTGAAAGAGACGCTGCGTGTCCTCAGCGTAGCTGTGCGGGCCGACCACGCCGATTTGAAGGGCGAACGTGTCCGCGATCGAACGGGTCTTGGTGAGGAAATCGAATTCGAAATAGGTCCACCCGGCGTAGGGCCGGTCCGTGCGATCCGGATTCGGGCTCTTGATATTCTGCGGCGTGTAAATGTTTTGGCCAAACGCGAGACCGACGTCCTTTTGCCCATCGAGCCGGCTCACGAAGGGCATCAGATCGAGGCACGTTTTCCGCCAACCGGATTGACCCCATTGCGTCAGCTCGGGCGAGAGCCATGAAAATTTCAGCCCGTTGGTGTAGTGCTGATCGGTGCCGGTGAAGGAATCGTTTTCAATATACACCGTGACCACCGGCGCGAGCCGGGCCCGCTCGGTGAGTTCGATCGCGCCGACCGGTTCGCTGGCCGCGCGACCCGCGGTCGCCGGCATCAGTCCCACGGCGAAAAAGCACACGGACGCGCAAAAACGCCCGGGAAAGTATTTTTTCACTGAACTGTGGCGACTAATGAGGGACATCATGGAAAAAGTGGTGTCGAGATCCTCCGCGCACGGTGCACGGGATGACTCGCACCCAAATCCTACGTCAGCGGCGGCGCCGACGGTATGGGTTGTTACCCTACTGCCGTCCCCGGCAAACGACTCGATCGTTTGCGCTTGGGCCGCGCACCCATTCAGTGCCCAACTCGTCCTCCCTCATTGCGATGCCTCGTTCAGCCAAAACCCATTTCGCCTACCAACACATCTTCGAACCCGCCACGGACCCCGCGGCGGTGCCGTTGCTGTTGCTCCACGGCACGGGGGGCAGCGAGCATGATTTACTCCGCTTCGGTCGGGCCATTTCACCCGGGTCAGCACTCCTGAGTCCGCGCGGCGATGTCAGTGAGGGCGGGGCGCTGCGCTTCTTCGCGCGGCGCGCCGAGGGTGTTTTCGATCCGGAGGAAATTGTCCGTCGCACACAGGCGCTGGGCGATTTCATCGCCACCGCCACCGCGCACTACCAACTCGACGCCCAGGGGCTCACCGCCGTGGGCTTTTCCAACGGGGCCAACATCGCCTCCACCCTTCTGTTACTCCGCCCCGAAACGCTCGGCGGCGCGGTGCTCCTCCGCGCGATGGTCGTCCTCGATCAACCCGCCACGCCCGGCTCGCTCACGGGCAAACGCGTGCTCCTCTGCCATGGTGCCCACGACCCGATCGTGCCAGCGGACCATCCCGCCCGGCTCGCGGCCTTGCTCCGATCCGGCGGCGCGGATGCGACGGTGCACTCGCTACCCGCGAGCCACGGATTTACGCCGCAGGATGTCGCCGCGGCGCAGGCGTGGCTGCACCGTGAGTAAGCCGGCTCGAATCACTCGGCTCCAGCCACCGAGGAATCGCCTGCATCGCTAAGAGGACGTCGAAAAAGGGTCTGTCATTCTGAGTGGAGCGAAGAATCCACTTGGATCGACGCGGCGTTTTCAGGGGTGCGCATGTCCTGCTGGATTCTTCGCTCCGCTGCCAATGACATCTCGAAGAGCTGTCATTGGCGCGAGCCGCCGAAAGCGTGGCGCTTTCGTTTGTTGTCTCAGAATGACAAGCAAGGAGACCTTCTTCGACATACTCTCAATTTCATCTGACGGCTCGGAGAGCGGGTGCTACCCCATGAGGATAGCCGCACTCGGAGAACAAACGCCGCTGGAGGTCCGATCCGCGGATAATCCAAAGACCGATTTGCGCTCGGGTCCGGCTCTCGCCGCTTTTTGCAGGAAAAGAGCGGACAGCGCGTTGTCCGCACCGTCCGCTCTTGGAAAATCCCTGCCGAATAAATCGCGTGCTTGGAGCCTGCCTACGGATGACTGTGATTTCGCCCGTTCTGCGGCGTGCTTTCGTAGGGGAAGGCTTTGTTGTAACCCACGTCGTTCTTACTCACTCCGTCGACTCCGTCGGCGACTCGGATGACCACGGGGCCGCGGAGATCGCTGATCAGCGCGCTGACGGCGATGTCCACGACGTCGTCCCCGAAACGACGACCGTTGGGCCAGCCGCCAGGAATGCTACCACCATTGCCAAACGGGTCTTGAATCTGGCTCTGGAGCACGTCGCCGCCAAAAATACTGAGCCGCGAAAAACCGGCGTCATCGGGATTGGTCGCATGACCCGCACCGCTGCCCGCGAGACGCGCCGCCGGCGTGGAAAGATCCACCTTAATCAAATCGGGGATGTAGATGCCCGCGATGTCCGTCCGGTTGGTTTCGACCGCGGGGCCGCTGCCGCCAAAAACAATCGCGTTGATCAATTTCGCGAGCTCGGGATTGAGCGCATATTTTGCGAAGAGCGCCGCATCCTGCGACGGACTGCTGCGGTTGTAGCGGTCTTTGTCCACGATCGCGACCAATGCCTCGTTGAAGAGCGGGTTGCCTTGCCGTCCCACCTGCACCCACGGGCCAGAATTTTGATCCTCATCATCGCGGATGATGCGAACGTGCTTGCGGCTGGTGGTCGCATAGACCCCGACGACTTGCCGGTCGCCGCCAAGTTCCTCGACCGGAATCTTGAGGGCCATCAGGTGCAGATTGAACCCGCCCTGAGAATCCTTCCCCGGATTGCGGAGCTGCAGCAGGTCGAAGATCGAGTTGATGTCGCCGTAAAAACCGTCATCGCGCTGACCGGCAAACGAGGTGTAACCATTTCCAAGATTCGTGACCGCGTCCTTGGTATAGGGATCGAGCTGGGCAAAAGTAGGGACGCCGTCTTTCGCGGGATTGTTGCCGTTGTTACCTTGATTGTAGAGCGGCGTCGCGATGCCTTGATTGTTTGGTGGCACGACTCCGTTACCTAGGACCACATCTTTTTTGCCTTTGCGGTTATCGACCTTCGTCACCGTATAGGTCTGAACTAGGTTTTGCCTCGCGTCGGCGACGGTATAGATGACGCCCAGATAGGACTGGAGGATGGTGTTCCGGTTGCGATAGCCGGTCTTGAACTGAAATTGGTAACTCAAGGTTGCCTTGCCGGCTTTCACATCGTCCCCGAGTGCGACGTGGATCTCATAAAGCACATTGTCGTCGAAATTATACTTGTTCGGTCCGACGCCCGGCTCCTCGTGCGGATAGACGGCCAAGGCGACATTGAGGTGTTTGGGACCGGCGGGCGCGCCGCCGACGAACGCATACACGTCCGTGGTGTTGGCCGCCGGATCGAGGGTGATCAACGGAGCATCCATATGGCTGGAGGCCCGCGCTTGGGCGGCGAAGGCGGCGATCGTAAAGGTCGCAACGAGTTGGCTGAGTTTTCTTTTTTTCATG
>JANOAF010000410.1:0-11607 GCA_031411015.1 Opitutaceae bacterium
CGCCGAACCCCGCCGTCGGGGAGGATGCGAGCACGCATCCAAACCAGGCGGGGTTCGGCGACCCCGCCCTACAACGAACAATCCGTGCGCGGACTTGCGCGCCGTTTACTTCGCCATGCTCGCGGCGGCAGCGGCACCAGCCTCTTCGCGCTCGATGTCGGCCACGGGCTTCGGGCTCACGTAGCGGGTGAATTTCTCCATGTAGAGGTAGAATACCGGCGTGATGTAGAGCGTGAGCAGTTGCGAGACCATCAGGCCGCCCACCACCGCGAGACCCAACGTGCGGCGGGCATCGGCACCGGCCCCGTAGCCGAGTGCGATGGGTAGTGTGCCGGCGAGCGCCGCCAGCGTGGTCATCATGATCGGGCGGAAGCGCACGATACAGGCCTCGTAGATCGCCTCTTCGGCGGACTTGCCGTGGTTGCGCCGCGCATCGAGCGCGAAGTCGATCATCATGATCGCGTTTTTCTTCACGATGCCGATGAGCATGATGAGGCCGACGTAGCCATACATGTTCAGCTCCTGCTTAAACAGCATCAGGGTCACGAGCGCACCGAAGGTCGCGGCGGGCAGGCCGGAAAGAATCGTGAGCGGATGCACGAAATCTTCGTAGAGGACGCCGAGCACGAGGTAGATCACCAGCACTGCGATGAGCAGCGTCCAACCGAGGCCCTGCAGCGAACTCGTGAACGCCGCAGCCGTGCCTTGGAAGGTGCCGTTGATCGTCGGCGGCAGAATTTCGCGGGAGATGCGCTCGATCTCGGCGGTGGCCTGGCTGAGGGACATGTCACCCGCGAGGTTGAAGCTCATCGTCACGGCCGGCACCTGGCCCATGTGCGCGACGGTGAGCGGGCCGACGGACGGACGCAGTTTTGCGACGCTCTCGAGCGGGATCAGCTGCCCCGCGCGATTGCGGAGAAAGAGCAGCGAAAGCGACGAAGGGTCGCGGAGATATTTTTCTCCGAGCTCGAGGATGACGGCATATTGGTTCGTCGAAGTGTAGATCGTGGAGACCTGGCGCGCACCGAAGGCACTGTAGAGCGTGTCTTCGACCTGCTGGGCGTTGAGCCCGAGCGACGAAGCTTTGTCGCGATCGATGTCGATGATGAGCTGTGGGCTCGTGATCTGGAGGTCGGAGTTGACGTCGATGACCCCGGGAATCTCCCGCACCCGCTCCACCAGAATCGGGGTGATGCGATAGAGTTCGTCGAGATCGGTGCCGAAGAGGGAATATTGATAAACTGAGGACGCGCCGCGCGAACCGATGCGGATGCTCGGCGGCACGGTGGGGAAGACGCGCACGCCGGGGATGCCCGCGGTCTCGGCGCGGATCATCTGCGCGATCACGCTGGCGTGGGGGCGCTCGCCATCGTTCAAACCGACATACATGCGGCCGGTGTTGCTCGAACCGCCGCCACTGCGGCCAAACGAGCCGAGGAACGCGGACACATCCTTCACGTGGGGGTTGCGCTTCACCGCCGCGATCACGGCGCGCTGGTAGCCGATCATCGCCTCAAACGAGGAATCCTGGGCAGCTTCGATTTGCACTTGGAGGCGGCCGGTGTCCTCGGTGGGAATGAAACCCTTCGGCACGATCACGATCAACCAAAGCGTGAGGCCCACGCAGGCGAAAGCCACGAGCAGCGTGACCACCCGGAAGCGGAGCGAGAGCCGCAACGTGCGCTCATAGAGATTCACGCTCGACTGAAACATCCGCTCCGTGACGCGGTAGAATCCGCCGTGCGCTGCCCCGTGCTTGATCGGCTTTAGGAAACGGCTGCACAGCATCGGCGTGAGCGTGAGCGAGACAAAGCCCGAGACGAGGATCGCCGCGCTGATCGTGACGGCGAATTCATGGAGGAGCCGGCCGAGCACGCCACCCATGAACAGCACCGGGATGAACACCGCGACGAGCGAGATCGTCATCGAGATGATCGTGAAGCCGATTTCGCGCGAACCCTTGAGCGAGGCTGCCATCACGCTTTCGCCCTTCTCAATGTGGCGCACGATATTTTCCAGCATCACGATCGCGTCGTCGACGACGAAGCCAACCGAGAGCGTGAGCGCGAGCAGCGAGATGTTGTCGATGCTGAAGCCGAAGAAATACATCACGGCAAACGTGCCGATGACCGCGATGGGCATGGCGATGCTCGGGATGATCGTCGCGGAGAGCGACCGCAGGAAGAGGAAGATCACGAGCACCACGAGGACGATGGCGAGGACGAGGGTGAACTTCACGTCGTGCACCGAATCGCGAATCGCGATGGAGCGATCGACGAAGGTGGCGAGCTCGATCGTGGCCGGGAGTTGGGCCGCAAACGTAGGCAGCAGCGCCTTCACACCATCGATCACCTTGATGGTGTTCGTGCCGGGCTGCCGCTGGATGGAGAGCATGATCGCGCGCGTCTCCTTGGTGCCGGCGGCGAATTCCGGATCCTCCACGCCGTCGATCACGCGGCGGTCGAACCAGCTGTAGGACTTTTCGTTTTCGACGCTGTCGGTGACGTTTGCCACATCGCCCAGGCGCACGGCGGCGCCGTTGCGATAGCTGACGATGACCTTGCGGAAGGCGTCGGCGTTTTTCAGCTGGCCGGTGGCGAGGAGCGTGGTGGCCTTCGAGGCGCCGTCGAGCGTGCCGGCGGGAAGATTAACGTTGTTGGTGTCGAGCGCGGTGCGGACCTCGTCAATGCCGATGCCGCGGGCGGCGAGGGCGCGCGGTTCGAGGCGGACGCGGACGGCGTATTTCTGGGCACCGAAGACGTTGACCTGCGAAACGCCGTCCACCGTCGAGATGCGCTGCGCCATCACCGTCTCGGCGTATTCGTTGACCTCGGAGAGCGCCAGAGTCTTGGAGGAGAGCGCGAGCAGCATGACCGAGTCGTCGTTGGGATTGGATTTCCGAAACGACGGCGGGTTGGGCATGTCGCGCGGCAGGCGACGTTGCACGGCGGCGATGGCGGATTGGACGTCCTGCGCGGCGCCGTCGATATTGCGGTCGAGGGTGAACTGAATCGTGATCGAGGTGCTGCCGAGGGAACTCGTCGAGGTCATCGAATCGATGCCGGCGATGCTCGAGAGCTGCTGCTCGAGCGGCGTGGCGACCGACGCCGCCATCGTTTCGGGGCTCGCGCCGGGCAGGCCCGCGGAAATCGAGATGGTGGGGAAATCGACGTTCGGCAGATCGCTGACGGGGAGGCGTTCGTAGGCCATCCAGCCGAAAAGCGTGATGGCGGCGGTGACGAGGGTCGTCATCACCGGCCGCCGGATGAATTGTTCGGGGATGTTCATGGCGCCTTCTTTTCGGTGTCCTTCTTCTTGCCCTTGGAGTCGCCGCCTTTGCCGGACTTGCCGGCGGTGGCTTCCTTGATGTCGACAGGTTTGTTCGGGATGACGCGGAGCTGTCCGTCGGTGACGATCGTTTCGCCTTCGGCCAGACCTTTGCTGACAACGGCGACGCCTTCATACATGCGCTCGACGACGACCGGTCGGAGTTCGGCGGTTTTATCAGCGCGGATGACGTAAACGTGCTGGCCCGCCTGCGAAGTTTGGAGCGCGCTGATCGGCACCGTGAGTGCCTCGGGGGAGGCGAGGGTGAGCGTGACAGTGGCGAACTGTGCCGGCCAGAGGCGATGCGTGGCGTTGGGAAACGTGCCCTTCAGTTTCAATGTGCCGGTTGAGCTATCGACCGTGTTGTCCATGAACGTGAGCTCGCCCTCCTCGGGTTTTTCGTCGGTGCCCGGCGGGACAACGCGGACCTTGAGCATCCCCGAGGCGCGGTAGCGCGTGAGCGGAGCGAGGTATTGCTGGGGCACGCTGAAGGTCACGTAGATCGGATTGAGCTGGTTGATCGTGACGAGCGGTGCACCCGCTTCGTTGGCGCGGATCAGGTCGCCCTCGCGGATGTTGAGGTTGCCGGTGCGACCGGAGAGTGGGGCGCGGATGGAGCAGTATTCGAGCTGGAGCTTGGCGAGGGCGAGGCGCGACTCGCCGCCGAGAACCTCAGCCTCAAGCGTGCGCGCGGTGTCGGAGATTTTTTCGAACTGCTCCTTGGAAACCATCTGATCGGCGGTGAGGGATTTGTAGCGGGTGACCTGCGCACGCGCCGTCTCGAGTTGCAGTCTGGCCTTCGCAAGATCGGCCTCGCTCGTGCGCAGGGCATTTTGAAATGGCCGCGGATCGATTTCAAAGAGCAGATCGCCTTGTTTCACATCCTGCCCTTCCTGAATCGCGATCTTGAAGAGACTTCCCGTCACCTGCGCGCGCACCGCCGTCGCGCGAATGGGTTCGACCGCACCAATCGCCTCGAGCACCAGCGGGACGATTTTCCGTTGCACTGTGCCAGCGTAAACCGGAGCGCTTCCGCCACCCTTGCCGCCTTTGGTGCCAGGGGCCGGGGCGGCGGCCTTGTCGCCACAACCGGCGAGCAGCAAAGCGAAGCCAAGGGCTAGAAGGCGGAGACCTGGAAACGGCGGAAACGGAGTCGAAATCATAGGAGATAGGGTGGCGGAATCAGGTTGGCCCGAAGGAGATGGATGAAAATTGGGCCACGCCTGCGACGATGAATCAAAGGTGACGAGATAGACGTGGCAAACGGGAAAAGCATTCGGCGGCCGGCAAAGATTTATCGGGGAAGTCGGGTGACCATCTGGCCAAACCTTTTCCTTGCTAGGCCGGGGTGCGCAGATTTCCCTTGGAGGAATTTTTCCGATGAAAGTCCTCGTTGCCGATAAGATCTCACCCAAAGGAGTCGCCTACCTGCGCCAGCAGCCGGGCATCGAAGTCATTGAGGCTTACGGCTCCTCGCCGGAAAAGGTCTTGGAGCTGGTCAAGGACGTGCACGCCATCGCCGTCCGCTCGGAGACGAAAATCACGGCCGAGGTCTTCAAGGCCGCCCCGCTCCTCAAGGTCGTTGGTCGCGCCGGTGTCGGCGTGGACAATGTCGATGTCGAGGCCGCCACCAACCACGGCGTCGTCGTGATGAACACGCCCGCGGGCAACACCATCGCGACGGCCGAGCTGACGTTTACCCACATCCTGTGCGGTGCGCGTCCCGTGTCGCTGGCCGCCGCCTCGATGAAGCGGGGCGAATGGGACCGGAAGAGTTTCTCGGGCATCGAACTTTTCAAGAAGACCCTCGGCATCGTCGGCCTCGGCCGCATCGGTGGCGAAGTCGCGAAGCGCGCGCAGGCTTTCGGGATGCGCGTGCTCGCCTATGATCCCTATCTCGCGCCGAGCCGCGCCAAGGCCATGCAGGTCGAGGGCGTGACGCTCGACGAACTGCTCAAGCAGTCGGACTACATCACGGTTCACATGCCGATGACCGACGACACGCACTACATGATCGACGAGGCGGCGTTCGAGAAGTGCAAGAAGGGCGTCCGCATCTTCAACTGCGCCCGCGGCGGCATCATCAAGGAGACCGCGCTCATTGCCGCCCTCAAAAGCGGCAAGGTCGCCGCGGCCGGGCTCGACGTGTTCGAGGACGAGCCGCTCGCGAAAGACAGCGAGTTTCGCACGCTACCGAACGTCGTGCTCACGCCTCATCTCGGGGCCTCGACCGCCGAGGCGCAGGAATCCGTCGGCATCGAAATCGCCGAGCAGATTGCCGACGTGCTCAATGGCGGCGTCATCCGCAACGCGGTGAACGTTCCCTCGATCGACGCCGCTGCGCTCAAGATCCTCGGGCCGTATCTCGATCTCGGGGCCAAGCTCGGCACCCTCGTCCAGCAGATCGCACCCGCGCAGATCGCGCAGCTCCGCATCACGTATTTCGGCAAGCTCGTCGACCTCGACGCCAATGCCGTCACCCGCTCCATCGAGCGCGGCTACCTGCGGCGCATCAGTGGCGAGGAAGTTAACTTTGTGAACGCTCCCGTCCTCATCGAGCGCCTCGGCATCCGCGCCGAGGTCGTGAAATCGACCGACGACTCTGGCTACAGCGAACTCATCTCGGTCGAGGCCATCGCGCCCGACGGGAAGGTGTTCTCCGCCGCCGGCACGCTCATCGGCAAGGGCAACCAGCCGCGCATCGTCAGCATCAACAGCCGCGAGGTCGAAGTCGCCGCCGAGGGCAAACTCCTCGTCCTCGAAAACGTGGACCAGCCCGGGATGGTCGGTGCCATCGGCACGCTCCTCGGCAAGGACAAGGTCAACATCGCCGACATGTCGCTCTCGCGCCTCACGCCCGGCGGCACTGCCTACATGGTCGTGCGCGTCGACACCGAGCCGAGCGAAGCCGCGCGCAAAGAGATCAAGGACCACCCCGCGATCAAGATGGCAAAGTTTGTGCAGCTATGAGCGGGCGCGTGGCAATCGCCGTCTGGGAGTGGCACGGGCGTCCCGCCCGTGGTCCGAGAAACACGGGCGGGACGCCCGTGCCACATCGTTGCGGCTGACGGCCAACTCCATGCTCGTCCCGCTCCTCATCGCCGCCGTCGTCGGATACTTGCTCGGCTCTCTGCCGTTCGGGTATCTCGTCGCGCGCGCAAAGGGCGTGAACATCTTCGAGGTCGGCAGCAAAAGTCCGGGCGCGACCAATGTGCGGCGCGTTCTCGGAAGTGGGCCGGGGAATCTGGTTTTGTTTTTGGATGCGTTGAAGGGGGCGATGGCGGCGGGCCTCTGGCTTTTCATTTTGTTCAAGACCGCTGCTTCTCCGGGCGAAACCGATCCAAATTCTTTAACTCCACTCTTGGGGCTGATCGGAGCTACTCTCGGCCACGCCTTCTCGTGTTTCACCAAATTCCGTGGCGGCAAAAGCGTCGCCACCGGTGCAGGCGGTTTCGCGGTCCTCTTTCCGCTCGGCATGTTGATCGCTTTCGGCGTGTGGCTCGCGACGCTCGGACTCACGCGCTACGTTTCACTCGCCTCGATGCTTGGTGCCGTCGCGCTGCCGATCGCCGCGGTCGTGCTTAAGCAATCGACGCTCCTCGTCAGCGTCTCCGCGGTCATCGGCCTCTTCGTCATTCTCCGCCACCGCGCCAATATCTCGCGGCTCCTCGCCGGCACTGAATCGAAGGTCGGGCAGACGAAAAAGGAGTCCGCGTCATGACCTTTCCATTCGGACCTTCTGCCGTAGCGCGGTGCTTCAGCCCGTGTCTGGAGCGCTTCCGAGCGCGGTCTAACGCTCCGCGCTACTCCCATCAATCATGAGCGAACGTCTCACTCTCAACATCGGGCTCTGCGGCTTCGGCACGGTCGGGCAGGGCGTGTGGAAACACCTCTCGGCCCACCGCGCCGATCTTGAGGCCCGCCTCGGCGTCACGCTCAACCTTGCGCGTGCGTCCGTCCGCGATTTGAAGAAGAAGCGCGGCGTCAAAATCCCGGCGCGCGCCCTCACCACCGATCCGCTCGCCATCGCCCGCGATCCGTCGATTCACATCGTGTGCGAACTGATGGGGGGCACGACGCTCGCGCGTGAGGTCACGCTCGCGGCGCTCAAACGCGGGGCGGTCGTCGTCTCCGCCAACAAGGCGCTCATCTGCGAGCACGGATCCGAGATCATCGCGGCCGCGCAGCGGCACGGCGGGCATTTCTTTTTCGAGGCGTCCGTCGCCGGCGGCATCCCGATTATCAAGGCGTTGCGCGAGGGTCTCGTCGCGAATCGTTTCCCGAGAATCTACGGCATCCTCAACGGCACGTGTAACTACATCCTCACGCAGATGGAGGAGAACGACGCGCCCTATACCGCCGTCCTCGCCGAGGCGAAGCGGCTCGGCTACGCCGAGGCCGACGAATCGCTCGACGTCGATGGCTGGGACACCGCGCACAAGGCCAGTGTGCTCGCGTGGCTCGCGCACGGCGTCTGGGTGAAGACCGATCAGATGATCGTCGAGGGCATCTCGCGCATCACGCCCGCCGATTTCAAGACCGCTTCCGCGCTCGGCTTCGGGATCAAGTTGCTCGCGGTCATCACCCGCGACTTTGCGACCAACGAACTTTCCGTGCGGGTCCACCCGACTTTACTTCCGGAGGGTAACGTCGTCGCCAATGTCAGCGGTGTTTTCAACGCGATCTCGGTCACGGGCGACGTGGTCGGCACGACGTTTTATTCGGGTCGTGGCGCCGGGCAGGACGCGACCGCGAGTGCGGTGATCAGCGACATCGCCGACGCCGCCTCACTCCTCAAACACGGCAAGGGTGGCCACCTCCTCGGCGAAATCACCTCCGCGCCGCGCGTCACGTGCAAACTCGCGCCGCCGCAAAACATCCGCTCCCGCTACTACCTCCGCCTCACCGTGCGCGATCAGCCCGGTGTCCTGGCGCGCGTCGCCTCAGTGATGGCGAAGGAAAAGGTCAGCATCGCGAGCGTCATCCAGGGCCCCGCCGATGAACCCGGCGCCGCCTCACTCGTCCTCACCACCCACGAGAGCAACGAGCGCGCGATCGGCACCACGCTCAAGCAGCTCAAGGCCCTCGCCGCCGTGCTCGACGAGCCGGTGTTGCTGCGCATTGGAGACTTCGAGCGATGAACAACAAGCTGAGAGCTGAGAGTCTAGAGCTGAGAGCCGGACAGCAGACGGTTCAGCGACTTCTTGCTCTAAACTCTCAGCGCTAAGCTACCGACTTTCCAACACCCATGGCCCGAATCGTCCAAAAATATGGCGGCACCTCCGTCGGTGACGTCGATCGCATCAAGAATGTCGCGAACCGCATCAAGGCGTTTCGCGAGGCTGGCAACGAGGTCGTCGTCGTCGTCTCTGCCCGTTCGGGTGTGACCAACGAACTCATCGCCCGCGCCAAATCGATCCATCCGAGTCCGCCCGACCGCGAGCTCGATCAACTCGTTTCCATCGGCGAGCAGGAGACCATCGCACTCACGGCCATTGCGCTGGACGCCATCGGCGTCCCCGCGAAAAGCTACACCGGCGCGCAGGCCGGCATCACGACCGACAAGGTTTACACCAAGGCCAAGATCACGGGCATCGACGGCAAATCCATCGAGAAGGATCTTCAGGCCGGCAAGGTCGTGATTGTCGCGGGCTTTCAGGGCATCGACGACGAGGGGCAGGTCACCACGCTCGGTCGTGGCGGTTCCGACCTCACCGCCATCGCGCTCGCCGCCGCCGTCAAAGCCGACAAGTGCGAAATCTACACCGACGTTGACGGCGTTTACACCGCCGACCCGCGCGTCGTGAAGGACGCGAAGAAGCTTCAGGAAATTTCCTACGACGAGATGCTTGAGTTGGCCTCGCTCGGCTCGAAGGTTATGCAGACCCGCTCCGTCGAGTTTGCCGCGAAATACAATGTCGTTTTCGAAGTCCGCTCCTCTTTCAACAACAACCCAGGAACCATCGTGAAACAAGAAGTCGCCTACATGGAAAAGGTCGTCGTCCGCGGCGTCGCCGTCGACAAGGACCAGGCCAAAGTCGTCGTCAGCAATATCGCCGACAAACCCGGCACTGCCGCCAAGGTTTTCCGCGCGCTCGCCGACGCGAACATCAACGTCGACATGATCGTGCAGAACGTCGGCCACGACGGCGTGGCGAATCTCACCTTCACGGTCCCGCAGACCGAGACGCACAAGGCCGAGAAGGCGCTCGCCCCCGTGCTCAAGTCGATCGGCGGCACCGTCACGCTCGACGACAAGATCGCGAAACTCTCCGTCGTCGGCGTCGGTATGCGCACGCACAGCGGCGTGGCCTCGACGCTCTTCACCGCGCTCGCCGATGCCGGCATCAACCTCGAGCTCATCAGCACCTCCGAGATCAAAATCTCCGTCGTGATCGCGAAGGACAAGGCCGACGACGCCGCGCGCGCTGCGCACAAGGCGTTTCAGTTGGAGAAACTCTGATCACACTTCGACCCGAACCATTGGCCGCAAAGAGGCGCAAAGAAATTTTGTCCGGCCGACGCTCGTCTATCTACCGTGCGCCTATAGGCGCCGTGCGAGCCTTATTCGCCCTCCGATTTTTTGTGTTTTTTTGCGGCTAAACTCCGATGCGTTTCATTTCCACCCGCGGTCAGACTCCCGCGCTCGGCTTCTCTGATGCTGTCGCCACCGGGCTAGCGCCCGACGGCGGGCTTTACCTGCCAGAGCAACTGCCCGATCTGTCGGGCAAGCTCGCCGCGTTCGAGCGCTGCGGCTCCTACGCCGAGCTTTGCTTCGAGTTCATGCGCGTGTTCGCGACCGACATTCCGGCCGACACCCTGCGTTCCCTGATCGCTGCGAGCTACACGAAATTTTCCGACCCCGCGATCGCGCCCCTCAAGCCGCTCGGGAAGAATCTCTACGTCCTCGAACTCTTTCACGGACCCACGCTCGCGTTCAAGGATTTCGCCCTTCAGCTGCTCGGCAATCTCTACGCGCACCAGTGCGTCACCCGCCGCGAAACGATCAATGTGCTCGGCGCCACCTCCGGCGACACCGGTGCGGCCGCGATTCACGGTCTACTTGGCAAACCGGGCACGGCGATTTTCATTCTCTACCCCGACGGGCGCGTCTCGCCGCTGCAAGAACGCCAGATGACCTGCACGGGCGCGGCCAACGTCTTCGCACTCGCCGTCGACGGCACGTTTGACGACGCGCAGACCGCGTTGAAAGATGTGTTCGGCGATCAGGAATTCCGGAAGCGGCACCGGCTCTCCGCCGTTAATTCAATCAACCTGGCTCGCGTGCTGGCGCAGTGCGTTTACTACCTCTACGCGTGGCTGAAGCTGCCCGCGAGCGAGCGCGGCAATGTCGAGTTCGTCGTGCCCACCGGCAATTTCGGCAACGTGCTCGCCGGTTGGATGCTCCAGAAAATGGGCGTGCCGATCCGCGGCTTCCGCGTGGCGACGAACCAGAATGATATTCTCTACCGGCTCTTCACGACGGGTGAGTATCGTGTCGGCGACGTGCATCCGAGCCTTGCGCCGTCGATGGACATCCAAGTCGCATCGAACTTCGAGCGCTTCATCTATTTCGCCGTCGGCCGCGACGGCGGGAAGGTGCGCTCCGTGATGGACACATTCAAAAAGACCGGCGCCTACAAATTCGAGCACTTCAACCGCGACACCTTCAGTGCCTCGCGCACGACCGACGCCGAGATCGCGAGCATCATCACACGCGTCCACCGCGAGCACGGCTACATCGCCGACCCGCACACCGCCTGCGGCTTCAAGGACCTTGCCCCCGACCGCGTGAACATCGTGCTCGCCACCGCGAGCCCCGCCAAATTCCCCGAAACCATCCGCGCCGCCATCGGCATCGAGCCGATCCACACGAGCCTCGAAGCGCTGAAATTAAAACCGATCGTGAAGCACCATCTCAAGGCGACGCCGGATGCGATTCGGGCCTTCATCGACGCGCGGGCCGTCTGAGGCGGAGCGCGTTGACTCCAACGCGCTTTCAGGACTCGCACAGTGCGGCCGGCACAGCGCAGGGCAGGCGCGGCCTGCATCCCGAAGCGCCTTGGGGTCAAGTCGCTCCATCTTGCGCGATGCCGCAGGAGGTGGAGCGGCTTGACCTCAAGACGCTTTCAGGAGCCGCGTAGCGCAGGGGCTGCGAGGTCGGCAGCGCCCAGTGATTCGCGGCTTCTAAAAGCGCGTTGGAGTCAACGCGCTCCACCTCCCAGCGGATTGGGGACGGAGGCGCTCCACCACCACGGCCAGTCGTCTTCGGTGGCGCAT
>JANOAF010000411.1:0-37601 GCA_031411015.1 Opitutaceae bacterium
GCGACTGGCTCGGCCTGACCTACAGCAAGGCCGCCAACAGCGGCCTGCCGTCGTTTTCGGGTAGACTCAACAACACGAGCTCCGATCTGACGAGCTTCGCGCGTCCGCCCATCCCGCACGGCCGGAGTCAGGACATCGGACTCAAACTGGACCTCCTCAACCACCGCGTCTTCGTCACCGCGCTCTATTACCAGACTCAGGCCGAGAACGATTTTAATTTCGGCAACATTAACTCCTCGATCAACCCGCTCTGGGACGCGCTCGCCTTGGCCGGAAAAGTGCCAAGCGGCACCTCCACCAATGCCACCGGACAAACGTTCGATTCCCGCACCCAAGGCTACGAGGTGGAACTGACCGCCAACCTGACCGAGCACTGGCGCGCGTTCCTCAACTACAGCCAGGGGACGACCTCACGCACGAACATCGGCCGCGACGACCTCGCCTACATCGCCACCTGGCGCCCGCTGTGGGAGGCGAACCGCGCCCTGCCGCTGGCCAACGGCACGGGCACCGTTGCCACGCAACTGGCCGCGCTGGATTCCACGACGTTCAACAACTTCACGCTCGCGGATGGCAGGCTCCCGCTGGGCCAGATGCGCCGCAAACTGAACCTCGTGACGAATTACGATTTCGCTGAAGGCGCGCTGAAGGGATTTACCGTGGGCGGCGGCCTGCGCTACAGCGGCCGACCGGTCATCGGCTACACCGCCAAGGGCACACCGACTGCCATCGTCCGCTCCGTTTTCTACGGCTCGGAGCAAGTCTTCGTCGACGTCAACGCCGCCTATCGTCGGAAGATCCAGCTCGTTGGAAAATCGGTCATGTGGTCGCTGCAGACTAACATCAACAACGCCCTGAACAACGACGCCTTCGTCCGCCTCCAACTCGCGACCGACGGCACGCTGGTCAACTACCGGTTCAATCCCCCGCTCGAATGGGTGATCACGAGCCGCTTCAGCTACTGATTCAGGGCGACTGCGGTTGCCGTGGCTCGCTGGGAGAGCCACTGTGGGTGGTCGGAGATGGTGTGCTGCGGATACTCATGGGAACTTTTTGACGGTGCCGGCGACCTCGAGGCGGACAGTGCCGTCGGTGGCAATGAGCGGAATCGCGTGAGCGACGCGACCGAGCGCGCGGCAGCCGGGTCCGATTCCGTCGCGGCCAAGATCGGATTGCGTGGCGTCGGCGATGGCGGTGAGGCGCGCGACGACGGCGGAATTTTGCGCGGCGACGTTGGTGGCTTCACCGATATCGGTGGAAAGATGGTAGAGCTCGCCGCTGGCGAGATGGAGCTTCCACGGGCCGGAACGCACGGCCTCGAGGAGGAGGCCGCGGTGGTAGAGAAACGTGTCGAGCGGTGGGGTGGCGGGAGTGCCGGTGAGAACCGGCCAGAGATCCACGCCGTCGATCTTGCGATTGGCGTCGAGCGGTGCGCCGGCGAGGCGCGCGAAGGTCGGCAGCACATCCATCATCGTAGTGATGGCATCGGTCGCCGAACCGGCGGGAATCTTTCCCGGCCACCAGACGAGACCGGGCACGCGGACGCCGCCCTCCCACGTCGAACCTTTGGCGCCACGCAGCGGGAAATTATTCGCGCCCTGGCCGACGGGGCCGCCGTTGTCGGAGACAAAGAGCACGAGTGTGTTGCGGTCGAGCTTGAGCTCGCGGAGCGCGTCGAGCACCTGGCCGACGCTCGAATCGATCTCCTGCACCCAGTCGCCCAGCAGGCCGTTGGGCGACTGGCCGCGGAATTTTTCGGCCGGGTAGCGCGGGAAGTGGACGGCGTTGTGCGCGAGATAAATGAAGAACGGTCGGTCGCGGCGCTCGCGGATGAACGAAATGGTTTTCTCCGTGTAGCGCTGCACGAGGGGCACCTGATCGGCCGCGCGGATGCGGCCGATGACCGTGTCGTTTTCGATCAAGGCGAGCGGGGGCTGCGGTGCACGCTGGCCCGTTTCGTCGATCGCGGCAGTGGCCGTTTTCTTGGGCGCGGCGTTTTTCGTTTTTGCGGTTTGGCCGGCGTTGGGGGATTTCCCGAAATCGCTCTTCGTGCCGTCCTCGGCCGGGCCCATGTCGTTGGAGTAGGGCAGGCCGAAATAGTAATCGAAGCCCTGCTGGCGCGGCAGAAACTCCGGCTGATCGCCGAGGTGCCACTTGCCGATGCAGGCCGTCGCGTAGCCCGCGCCGCGCAGCACGTCGGCGATGGTGTGCTCGTCGGGACTAAGGCCGGCGGCGGCATTGGGGAAAAGCACGTGCGGAATCGGCAGCACGCGCTTCGGGTAGCAGCCGGTCATCAGTGCGGCGCGCGACGGCGAGCAAACCGGCGCGGCGTAGTGGCTCGTCAGTTTGCGGCCCTCGGCAGCCATACGATCAAGGTTGGGCGTGCGGTTGTTGGAGCCGAAGGCACCAATCTCACGATAACCGAGATCGTCGATGTTAATCAGGACGAAGTTCGGGCGGCTGGTGTCAGCGGCGAGCCCGAGGTGGACGACGACGCAATGGACCAAGACGATAAGCAAGTGCTTCATGGGGTGCGAAAACCTGAGCGCCACGCGTGGACTTACTCAATAAAAACAAACGGCCTCCGGCGAAATTGCCGGAGGCCGTGTGAACGAAGCGGGCTGAGTTGCTTACTTGAACCGATAGTCAACGCGCAGGGTATACGAGCGGCCGCGCGGGTCAGCGATGCGAGGCTCCCAGCTGCTGCCGGAGCCGAAATTCGTGTCGTAGGTGGCGGAGAACGGTGGGTCGGTGTTGAAGAGGTTCTTTACGCCGGCGATGAGCGTGATGTTCTTAATTCCTCGGTAGGTGGTGCTGAAGCCGTAGATGCTGTAGGGCTTCACCTTCGCGCTCCAATCTTTCGGGACCACGGCGCCGCTGGCGACGCCGGGGAGCACGGCATCGAGGTAGCCGGTGCGGTAAAGATTGTTCACGAGGAACGACCAGTTGCCCTGGCGATAGCCAATGTTCGCCGTGTGCTTCCACTTCAGGCCGATGTCGCTGGAGCGGGTGAAGGTGTTGATCTCGCTCAGGCTCCAGGGCGCGTTGGGCAGCAGCTTGGATTTCTTGGCGAGCAGGTAGGACAGATCGAAACCGGCGGTGAGCTTGCCCTTGCCGATGTCGGTGCCGCCCTTCAGGCCGAAATCGATGCCCCGGGTGGTGGTCGCGCCCGAGTTAATCCAGCGCGTATCGATGCGCGAAATCGTGCCGTCGGCGCGACGCGTGAAGCGGTCCTGGAAAATCGCGTAGTTCTGGAGGAGCTGCGTGGTGCCGAAGCTCTGGATGGTGCCACTGCGGTTGACCTGCCACCAGTCGACGTTGGCGCTGATGTTCTTGGCGGGCTGCACGACGAAGCCGGCGGAATACATCTTGGCGTCCTCCGGCTGCAGATCGGATTTGCCGCCGAAGAGAGTGGTGACGCTGTTCGGCGCGATCTGCTGGCCGGTGCCGGGATCGATGAGACCGGTCGCGGCGAGCGGGCTCTCCGTCACGGGGTCATACTGCTGCTTGAAGGTCGGCACGCGAAAGCCCGTGCTGTAGGAGCTGCGGACGAGAAACATGTCGCTCGGCGCGTAGCGCACGGTGAACTTCGGATTCTTGCTGCTGCCGAAACCCGTGTATTGGTCGATGCGGCCGGCGGCGTTGAAATCGAGGCCCTTCAGGACGGGAATCTGGAGCTCGACGAACGCCGCCTTGATCGTGCGCTTAAGCGGACCATTCGTCGCGAGGCTATTGTCGAACGGGGCGCCGAAGATCAGAGAATCGGAGGAGTTGAGGTTGGCGCGCTGATCGCCGTTGAAGAGAAACGTCTCGCGGCGCCAGTCCAAGCCGACGGCGGCCTGCACCTGGCCGGCCGGAAGCTTGAAGAGTGGGCCCGATGCGGCGGCGTCGAGATTGTCGGTGCGGTAGGTGCCGCCGTAGAGCGCCACGCCATCGGCGCGCGTCTTGTCGATCGCGGCGAGCGCGGCGGGCGTCTGCGTGTAGGAGAACACGTCGATCACGCCCGTGTTGATCAAATTCACGAAGGGCACGGTGTAAACGTAGCCGTTGTTCAGGATCGACTTGCCCTTGCTCTGCGCACGGGAGGCACCGACGCGGTAGTCCCATTGCGAGAGGAAACCGAGCGCACCCTCCAAACCCGCCATGACACGATAGGTGTCGGTGGTCGTGGTGAACGCGCGATTTCCGAGCGGCAGCGAGCGCCAGCGGAAGGCGAGCGGCGCGCCGCGGTTGGCCTCGAGCGCGGGGAAGTAGCCGGCGAGGGCGTTGAAGACCTTGTTGTAGCTCGCGCCCGTGCTTGGGTAGGCCATGTTGAAGAGCGGATTCGGCACCGTGGTCCGGCCGTCGAGCGCCGTCGCCGTCGCGCCCGTGGCGCTCGTCCATTGGTTGGGCGCGAAACTCTTGTTCGACTCCGAGCGGCCGAAGACGCCCTCGACGATCAGCCGGTGTTTCTCGGCGATTTGGAACGTGCCGCGGGTCACGAGATTTTTGTTCTTCACCGGCTGCTGAATCACGGCGGCGCGGCCCGTGTCCCAAGCGGAGCCGTATTTCGACGCGGGCGAAGCCCAGAGGACTTCATCGTAGGGGCCCATGCCGTCGAGGCCGGCGTAGCCGGGGCCGCCGGGCAGATCGACGTAGTTGATGCCGTTCACACGGAGGTTTGCGTTCTGCGGATCAACCGGGCCGGCGCTGCGGCCGGCATTGTCGAGATTGTCGCGGCTGAGGCCGGTGTAGAGCGTGGTGATGGCGAAGACATTCGCGATCGGCGTGCCACGCGTGTCGGGCGAGACGCCGCGGTTCACTTGAAACGTGTTCACGAAATCGCGCTGGTCGCCCCGCAGCACCTTGCTGTCGGAGAGCGCGACCGACGCCATGACATTGTATTTGTCACGCTTCAGATCGCCGAAGCCCGCGACCGCGTTGTAGCGGAAAATATTTCCGCCGCCCTGCTCGGTGACGTCCATCGCCGCGCTGGCCGAGGCGCCCTGGTAGTTCGTCTTGAGGATGAAGTTGAGCACGCCGCCGACCGCATCGGTGCCGTAGATCGCGGAGGCACCGTCCTTCAGGACTTCGACGCGCTCGATCGCGGCAAACGGAATCTGATTCAAATCGACGACGCCACCGTTCAGGCCGTGCGACGAGACGCGGCGGCCGTTGAGGAGGACGAGCGTGGCGCCGGCGCCCTGCATGCGGAGGTTGGCGGAGGTGGCGCCGTTGTTGCCGCGCTGCGCGCCCGCGACGACGTCGGCGTTGGACGCCAGATTGTCGAGGCCGTTGCCATTGATGTTGAGCTCCATGAGCATCTGCTCGGCGCTGACGATGCCGCGCTGTTCCAATTCGAGCGGAGTGATCGTCTGGACCGGCAGGGCGCCTTCCCCCTCGATGCGCTTAATCATCGAGCCGGTGACGACGAATTTTTCCAGCTTCGTGGTTTCTGCCGGTGCTGGTGTGGCCGGGGCTGGCGTTGATTGCGCCAGTGCGCCGGGCGCGCTGGAGATGGCGGCTAAGATCGCGAACCAGGCCGCGGGTTTCCAAGCGTATCGGGTGTTCATAGTAGTTGTGGTGGTGAGGATCTCGCGGTTAGGCACCGCAAGAACGGGAAGCTAATCGGTGGTGGGAATTATTTTACCGGCTAAAAACAAGCAAGTGGAATGCCGGTTGGCAGTGTGCGTGGGGCGCGTCTCGGGTTCTTGCAGCGACCGGCACCGGGCGTAGCGCGGTCAGCCGGACCGCGTTCTCCGACCCAACACGGGCAGGCTGCCCGTGCTACGTTGCGGCGCGCGTCCAATTAAGTGAGCGCGCAAAAAATTGAGCTGCGCCCGCGCCCTTACGCGCGAGGTGCCCACGGACTACGGCCGCGGGGTGCTGGCTCGGCGCACGGTCTCGAGCCGGGCGGCCAATTCCTCGGTGCGTTTCGGCTCGCCTGCGGCCAGATTGCGCGTCTCGCCGGGATCGAGAGCCAAATTGTAGAGCTGAGGCTGCGGCAAATTCGCGGTCTCCGTGTTGGTGTTCACCTGGACGGCGACACCTTGGGGGGCGGGCTCGATGTATTTCCAATCGCCCACGCGCAGGGCGAGTCGGTTGGCGTGCTCGACGATGTGGTCGCGACCCGTGGTTGATTCGCCGAGCAAGGCGGGCAGCACGTTGAGACTGTCAGGGCCGTCGCTGGGCGCGAGTTTCTGGCCGGTGAGCGCCGCAAACGACGCGAGCAGATCGATCTGGCTCACGAGCGCATCGGATACGCCGGGCTTCACGCGAGCGGGCCAGCGCACGATAAAGGGCACGCGCGTGCCGGCCTCGAAGCGGCTGTATTTGCCGCCGCGAAACGGACCGGCGGGCTTGTGGTCGCCGAGAAGTTCGACGGCACGGTCCTTGTAGCCGTCATCGATCACCGGGCCGTTGTCGCTGGAGAGAATCACGAGCGTATTTTCCGTCAGGCCGAGACGATCGAGTGCGTCCAAGATCGCGCCGACGGCGTAGTCGAACTCGACGATGGCATCGCCACGGGGACCCATCTTGGTTTTTCCGGCGAAGCGCGGATGCGGCAGGCGCGGCACGTGAATGTCGTGCGTCGCGAAGTAGAGGAAGAAGGGATGATCCTTTTCGCGGCGGATAAAATCCAAACCGTGTTTCAAAAAAACGTCGGCCATGTCTTCGTCGACCCAGCGCGCCTGACGGCCACCGAGCATGTAGCCGATGCGGCCGACGCCGTTGACGACCGCGTTGTTGTGCCCGTGGCTCCAATCCATTTTCAACGTGTCGCGCTCGGTCACACCCGTGGGCTCGCCGGGAAACGGCTTGGTGTAACTGACTTTGATTGGGTCTTTCGAATCAGCCCCGACGATTTTGTGGTTTTCGACATAAACGCACGGCACCCGGTCGCCGGTGGCGGCCATGATGAACGAATAGTCGAAGCCTACTTCGCGCGGTCCGGGTTTGATGTCCGCATTCCAATCGAGCTCGGTCGCGCCGGCACCGAGGCCGAGGTGCCATTTGCCGACCACACCGGTGCGATAGCCGGCGGAGCGGAGCACCTTCGGCAACGTCAAGCGATCGGTGGGAATGATGAGCGACGCATCGCCAGGGAGCACGCCCGTGCCCTTCTGGCGAAAGGCGTATTCGCCCGTGAGCAGCGAAAAACGCGACGGTGTGCACGTGGCGGAAGTCGCGTAACCGCTTGTGAAACGCAGCCCGGCGCGCGCGAGCCGATCGACGTTGGGCGTGCTGACGGCTTTGGCACCGTAACAACCGACATCACCATAACCGAGGTCGTCGGCGTAGATAAAAATGATGCTCGGTTGGCGTGACGAGGGAATCGCGGCGTGGACCGCCGGCAGGCAGAGCAGCGCAACGGCGAGAGTGCGGAGAGTCTGGGCGATACGTGGGAGGGGAATCGGCATGGGAGAAAAGGTGCGAGCGGTGACGGAGTGTTGGCGATCTTAGTTCTTCGAGTAAAGCGGGCCGGGTTCGAGCGTCACTCCCGTTCACTGTTTCGCTTTGCCGGCCTTGCCTTTCTTGCCGGCCTTGCCGCCGTTGGCCGCCGCGCCGTCGCCGAGATCCGGGAGCGGGAGGTAGTCAAAATCGGTGATCATTTTTTCCGCGAGGGCGACGCGAAGACTGTGTTCGACCGATTGGAGCGCCGGCGAGCCAGTCAGGTTTTTTAATTCGGACGGATCACTTTCGAGATCGTAGACCTCGTAGACGGGGCGCGGGGTCGTGAAGTATGTCGCGCGCAGGCCTTCGCTGAGTTTGCCAGCCTCGTTGGCGGAGGTCAGGTCGCGCCACGCGGCACCGCCGGCAGAATCGACGGGACTGTAGGGAATCCACGGCGTGCAATTGTAGATAAGTTTATAGCGGTCGCTGCGAACGGCGCGGCTGAGGTCGTAGCCGCTATTCTTCATGTTGACGGCGACAGGGGCGGAGCCGTGCGGGCCACGCTCCATGAAGAGGTGCTGGCGCGGCGTGTAGGTGTCGCCCTTGAGCAGCCCGAGAAAACTCTGGCCGGTCATCTTGTCGCCGGGTGGGAGGCCGGCGGCGGCGAGGAGCGTGGGGGCGAGGTCCTCGTTGCTGAGGAGTGCGCGCGAATCGCCGCCGGGGCGCACGACGCCGGGCCAGCGGATGACGAGCGGGACGTTGCAACCGGGATCGTAGAGCGAGCCCTTGCCGTGGGGAAAGGCCATGCCGTTGTCCCCGGCGAAAACGACGAGCGTGTTGGCGGCGAAGCCCTTTTCGGCGAGAAGATCGAGCACGAGCTTCATGCTGTGATCGACGCGGTTCACCTCGCCGCAGTAGTCTGCGAGTTGGTCGCGCATGCCGGGGGAGTCCGGGAGGTGCGGCGGAAGTTTGAGCGACGCGGGGTCGGGGCGGTAGTTGGCCTCGGGCGTCCACGGATGGTGCGGGTCGCTGAAATTAAGCCAGAGGCAGAACGGCTTTTCGGCGGGCTTCTTTTCGAGAAACTCGCGCATCTGCTCAATCGCCACGGTGTCGTTGCCGGTGCGCACATAGTCGACGCGCTGCGCGAAGGTGCGGAGGCCATGCTTGGTGATGAGGTCGCTGCTGGTGGCGCCGGCGTTGTTGCCCGCGGCGCCGTCGAGATGGTAGCTGCGGCCGGCGATACCGGTGAAGTAGTTGGCTTTCTCGCGGAGGATTTCGGGAAACGTGATCACGTCGCGCGGCAGTGGGGAGGAGAAGCGCGTGATCCGCGCGGCGACAGGGGAGCGTCCGGTGAGATACGCGGCGCGCGCGGGCACGCACTGCGGCGCGGCGGTGAAGAAGCGGTGGAACTTTATGCCCTCGGCGGCGAGCTGGTCGACAGCGGGCGTGCGGACGTTGGTGTCGCCGTAACAACTGAGGAACGGGTAGCTGTGGTCGTCAGAAAGAACGAAGAGGATGTTGGGCCGCGCGGGCGCGGCGGCGAACACGGCGGAGGCAGCGGTGGTCACGATGAGAAACGCGATAGCCGTGATGGTTTTCATAGGTTGTGGGAAAAGATTTTCAGGGTGAAATATTCGGCGGCGTGCCAAACCAGTCGTGCATTTCCTTCGCGAACGGTGCAACGACCTCGCGCGGCTCGGGAAACGCGCCCCGGTCGCCGGTTTCGACGATCCAGACATCGAGTGCGGCGCGCAGGCGCTGGGCTGCCGCGTGATGCTCGGGTCGCGTCGAAGCGCTGAGGTTGTGGATCTCGTGCGGGTCGGTGGTGAGATCGAAGAGCTCTTCGCATGGGCCGGGGCGTTCCATGAGTGCGAGCGGGGCGCCGGTGAGTTTGCCGGTGCGTTGGAGCTCACGCATCAACGGCACGATGAGGAAGCATTTTTCCTTGTAGCGGTTTAGCGACGCGAACGTCGGCCCCTCGCTGAAAGTGCGGATGTAGTGATAACGCTCGTCATGCACGGAGCGGATGCGCTGCTCAGTCTCGTCGATGCGATCACGGGCGCCGAAGGCGTAGCGGCGTTCCGGATCGGGGTGCGCGCCGAGGAAGACGCGGCCGTGCATCAGCGGCGCGCGCGGCAGGCCGGCGACGGCAAGGGTCGTCGCCGTGAGATCGATGAGGCTGAGGATGCGCTCGTCGACCGTGCCGGGCTTAATCTGCGGGGGTGCGGGAAAATTCTTCGGCCACTGGATAATCAGCGGCACGCGCAGGCCGGGGTCGTAGCACCAATGGATGCCGCGCGGATCGAGCCGGCCATTGTCGCCAAAGAAAATGATAATGGTGTCGTCTTCGAGTCCGTCGGCGCGGAGCTGGGCGAGCACCTTTCCGAGGCGGAGATCCAGGCCGGAGACGGAATTCAGGTAGCGCGCCCACTCCTCCCGCACGACCGGGTGATCCGGATAGTAGGGCGGAGGCGTGACGGTCGTGGGCTTCGCGTGGCGCACGTGGATGTCTTCGCCGACCCACTGCACGCGGTCCTTCTTCGCGCTCTGGCGGTCGTAGATATCATATTCGTTCTCCTCGGAGTTCACGACGGCGAAGAACGGCTGGCGCGATTTCAACGCGGCCCAGTCGCTGGAGTTTTCGTGGTAGATGGGACCTTCATTCACGAAATTCAGATCGAGCTTGCCCGTGCCGACGCTCGCGCCGGCGACGGTCTTGATGTTGGCGGTGTGGTAGCCTGCGTCGCGCAACCAGTGCGTGATGGGGCGGACTCCGGCCGGCAGGCGAAAATCATCGCTGCGGTGCGAGCGCATGTGGTGCGTGTCGGTCGTCGTCTGATAGAGCCCGGTGAAAAACGCGGAGCGACTCGGGGCACACGCGGGATTGGTCGCAAAGACCCGCGGGTAGCGCACCCCGCGGGCCGCAAGTGAATCGAGATTGGGCGTATGGACGTCCTTGCCGCCAAAACATGCGAGGTCGCCCGGCGTGAGATTCTCGCCGATGAGCCAAAGAATGTTGGGCCGCTTCACTGCAGCGAAGGCGGTGGCGTTCGCTGCGGGCGTTGCCGCAGGAAGGGCCGAGGCGAAAAAGCCGACGGCAAGTGCGGAAGCGTAGAGGAAAGAACGACGTTTCATCCGGGTGTGAATCGTGGAGAAACGTCAGCGCGACTCCGGCTCTTGCCACGGCACCTGGCCGCCGCGCTGGATGTGGAGGCGGAGGGCGGCGCCGAGTTCGCGCGCGAGGGTGGGATTCTTCGCGGCGAGGTTAGTCGCCTCTCGCGGATCGTCTTTCAGATGGTAGAGTTCGAGCGGGACGAACGGGCTGTCTTGAATCAATTTCCAATCGCCGCGGACGAGGGCCTCGATGGTTTTTGCGCCGTAGGCCGGGCCGCCCTCGCGGCGGACGAAATAGAGGTCACGAGCGGGCTCGGCGGCGGTCTGGCCCAAGAGAGTCGGCAGAAAACTCACGGCGTCGAGGCGCGGGGGCAGCGGCGCGCCGGCGACTTCACAGGCGGTGGCGAACAGATCCATTGTAACCGTGCGGCGCGGCGTGTGCGTGCCGGCGGCGATTTTCCCGGGCCAGCGCGCGCTGGCGGGGACGCGCAGACCGCCTTCGAGCATGTGCTGCTTGTCGCCGCGCCACGGCCCGTTGTTGGCGCCGTTGGCGAGGATGCCGCCGTTATCGGAGTTGAATATCACGAGCGTATTTTCGGCCAGTTTGAGGCGGTCGAGCGTGTCGAGCACGCGGCCGACGCCCTCATCGAGGTGCTCGATGAGAGCGACGAGGCGCAGGCGCTTCTCGGACATCCCGGGTTCGCGTGCCCGGACTTTTTCGATCCACTCGGGCTTCGGCTGCACGGGATCGTGCGGGGCGTTGTAGGCGAGGTCGAGGAAGAACGGCGGCGCGGCCGCAGCGCGCTCCGCGAGATAGTCGCAGGCCCACGACGTGAAAAGATCGGTGGCGTGGCCGGTGGGCGTGATGGTCTCGGCGTTGCGGCGCATGAAATTTAAACCGCCGCGCAGGTGCGTCCAGTAGTCGTCCATCATATCTCCCAAGAATCCGTGGAAAAAATCAAAGCCCCGCAGATTCGGGAGATTCGGCGCGGCGATGCCGAGGTGCCATTTGCCGACGATGGCGGAGTGATAGCCGGCGGACTTGAGCGCCTGCGGGAGCAGGACGGCGTCAGGTGCGAGCCAACCCCAGGAGTTTTCGGGTTTTTCGCGGATGACGCCGGGCACGCCAACACGGTCGGGATATTTGCCGGTGAGCAGCGCGGCACGGGTGGGCGAGCAGACGCAGGAGTTGGCGTAAAAATTATCAAACGTCATTCCCTCGCGGCCAATTCGGTCGAGGTTGGGCGTGCGAATGTCGCGCGTGCCGTAGCCGGAGTTGTCGGCAAGGCCGAGATCGTCGGCGAGGATGATGATGATGTTGGGCCGCGTCGGAGCGATCGCCGCGGGTGCGGCGAGCGGGAGTGAGAGCACGAGCGCAACGAGCAGCGGTGGGAGTTTCATTTGCGAGGGGACGGCGCTTTCCGGACAGGACGTTGGGTCCGCGTCACTTTGGGTCCACTTTTTTGTCGCGCCGGCGTAGCCACGCGAAGGGCTCCCAGAGTTGGCCGAGCCAACTCGTCGGCATGGGTTCACAGATGCCGAAGTTCTCCGGGTAGCAATTGCGGGGCATGTAATAAGTGCCAAAGACGATATCCCAGACCGGCAGGAGGCCGGCAAAGTTCTTGTCCCACGCTTCGCGGTCCTTCGAGTGGTGCCAGCGGTGGAAGACCGGCGTGGCGATCACGCTGCGCAGCGGGCCGAAGTCCCAATTCACGTTCGCGTGAATGAAGATCGCGTAGAACGTGAGGATAGGGGCGGCGCTCAGGGTGACGGTGGGATTGTATCCGAGGAGGAGGACGGGAGTGACCTGCGCCATCTTGTTGACGAGGTCGTTGACGGGATGCACGCGCAGGCTGCCGAGCCAGTCGAGATCCTCAGAGCTGTGATGCACGGCGTGAAACGGCCACCATTTGCCGCGATGAAAAAATCGGTGGGTCCAGTAGCCAATGAAATCGACGATGACATAAATCTGAATCACCTGCAGCCAAAGCGGCTGGCGGCTCAGTGGGCCGTAGCCGGTGTAGGCGCCGAGTTTCAACACGTCGGCGGAGGTGAGGCCGGCGAGAATCAGCAGCGTCGCCGGAAAAATCAGGAGAAGCCGCGTCAGCGGTTTCGTTAGCAGAATGGTGGCGAACCAATAGACGGCGTCGGTGAACCAGCCGCGGCGGAACACCGGTTGCACGCGGTTGCGGCCGCGCGCGACGATGCGCTCAATCACGAAGAAAACCGCGGACAGAACAATGAAGCCGATCAGGACGCTGAGGAATGTTTTGTCGGGTTTCATGGGGCTGGGCTGGGGTAGCATGATTCGGAGACCGGGCGGTTGGCGGGGAGACGCGGCGGGAAGTCCCACGTTTCGCGTTTCGGTGGATTACGCCCCCAGACGGGGAGGAATCTAGCGCCCAGTGATCTCCACCTGCACGCCCTGCGTGGCGGCGCGGTCGAGAAAGAGCGCTCGTTTGCCCATCGTGCCCTGATGCGGTGGCGGCGTGGACGGCGCGAGGCCGGCGGCCGTAAGCTCGGCATGCGAAGCGGCGACATCGGCGACCTTGAAACAAAAATGATGCAGGCCGGGGCCATGCTGCGCGAGCCACGCGTGGAGTGGGTGGTTGGGCGCGAGCGGCTCGACGAGCTGGAGGTGCGTGTTGCCGAGGTCGAGGTGGGTGAGGCGGATCGCTCCGCCATTGACGACCTCGCTGCACACGACGGGAAAACCGAGTTTGTCGCGCCAGAGTTTCAACGCCTCGTCGGTGGACGGGACGGCAATGGCGAGGTGATCGAGGCCTTGATGTTTCATGCGGGGAAAATTTGAGGCGTGGGCGCGAGGCGATAACAGGCTTCGACGAGTGCGGCGGTTTTCAGGTATTCGCGGCCGTCGCTTTCGCTCGCGGTGCCGAAGCGCAACGCCTCGATCAGGTGCTGCTGAGTGGCGACGACGCTGTCGCCTTTGTAGCCGCGGGTGGTCGGCGTGAAGGGGAGCGCGATCTCCTTGGAGGAGGAATGTTTTCGGAGAAACATCCGGCCATCGCCCGCGATGCGGAGCGTGGCGGCGTCGCCCGTGACGAGCATCTCACCCATCGCGACGGGCGCGGGCACGGAGCCGGTCTGGCGGTCGCCGTGGATGAAGCCGGTCGCGCCGTCTGCAAAGGCCACCCGAATCTCCGCCCAGTCGTCGCCGATGATGACGGGATTCACGCGGCGCGTTTCGCAGGCGGTCACGCGCAGCTCGCCGGCGAGAAAACGAAATGTGTCGAGGATGTGCACGAGGCTCTCGTGGATGATGAGGCGCGGCATTTCTCGGAAATAAGTTTGCGCCAGGAAGGGCTCCGGGCCGTTGCCGTCGCCGGTGCGCCAGTCGAAGGACAGCGTGCGCATCCGCCCGAGTTTTCCGGCGACAATCAGGCGCTTCGCTTCGCGATACCACGGCTGCCAACGCCAGTTTTCGTGGATGAGCAGACGCACGTTAGAGGCCTCGCAGGTCTCACACATTGCGATGGCCTCCGGGTGCGTCGGCGCCATCGGCTTTTGGCAAATCACGTGGAGCCCACGCGCCGCCGCGAGGCGCGTGAGCGCGAGATGCGTGTCCGGGCGCGTGGCGATGTCGACGAAGTCCGGCCGTTCCGCGTCGAGCATCGCGGTGACCGACTCGTAGCTGCGCGCGAGACCATGGAGCGCGGCGAATTCCCGGGCGCGGCCCGGCAGCGAATCGGCCACGGCGACGAGTTCCACGCCGGCGATGCGCTGCCACGCCTCCGCCTGAAACTGCGCGAAGTAACCCGCGCCGATCAGCACGCCCTTCACGCGGCGTTCTCCAGTTTGCGTTCTGCGCGCGCGAAGCCCCAGCAGACGATCGCGATGCCGCTGAGCGCGGCAGCCGTGTAGAAAAACGCGATGTTACCCTGCGTCGACGCCGGGAGATACGCGAAGGCCAGCGCGGTGAGCGCGGAGCCGAGGTTGCCGGCCATGTTCATCGTGCCGCTGACGGCGCCGGCGTTCTTCCCGCCGATATCGATGCAGAACGACCACGAAGGACTCAGCGTCATGTCCGCGCCGAAGATCGCGAGCGTGAGCCACGCGACCGCGCCGAAGGCCGTCGCCTGATGCGCGCTCATCACCATGCCGATCGCGGCCAGCACGAAGCCGGCGATCGCGGGGAGTTTGCGGGAGAGCACGCGCGAACCGCGGCGATAAAGCGCGTCGACGAGCCAGCCGGATAAAATATTTCCCGCCGCGCCGCCGAGGAGTGGCACCATCGCGTAGAGGCCGGCATCGACAGCGGTGAGATTGTATTTCGCCTTCACGTAGGGATAGAGCCACGTGAGGCTGAAGAAGAAGGTGAAGTTGCTCCCGAAATATTGGAGCATCATCAACCAAAGATTGCCGGAGCCGAAGAGCGTCGCGAGGCGCAGCGGCGCGGTGGGCGCGCTCGGAGCGGTGCCGCCATCTTGGCGAAGGCGCAAAATGTGATCCAATTCCGCAGGTGGCAGGCCGGGCTGTTCGCGCGGGTCGTCGCGAAACCAGAGCCACCAAAACGAAGCCCACGCGAAACCCACGAGCATCAACACGACGAACGCCTGCTTCCAGCCGAGTTGGGCAATGAGCCAGGCGATCCCGGGCATCGCGAGGGCCGCGCCGATGCGCGAGCCGGAGAAGTTGATGCCTTTCACGAGCCCGCGTTCGCCGACGGGAATCCACGCGTAGACCACGCGCGCCATTCCGGGAAACGCGCCGGCCTCGCCCGCGCCGAAAAGGAAGCGCACGACGAGCAGGCTCGCGAAATTCCATGCCGCTGCCGTGAGCCCGGTGAAAATCGACCACGCGGTGACGACCAGGGTGAGCACGATGCGCCCACCCACGCGGTCGGCGAGCGCGCCGCCGGGCGTTTGAAACAACGCGTAGCCAAACGCAAACGACGCGAGCACCCACGACCACTGCTCCTTGTTCAAACCGAGGTCGTGCGTGACCGCATCCTTCGCCGTGGCGATGCACGCCCGATCGACGTAGAGCAGCACTGAAAGAAGAAATGTGCCGCCGACGAGGACGAAGCGCCGCGGGATCATGCGAGCAACTGCGCGAGCTGGTCCGCGGCCTCCGCGCCGTTGACCGCAAACGCGCGCACGGGGCAGCCATCGCCATCGGCGATCCTGAGCGGCAAGGCGGCGAAGAAAACGCGCGGTCCGGTCAATTGGTCCAAATTACAAAGTCCCTCAACGATCGTGATGCCGCCGCCGAGGAGAATTTGGTGGATGAGCGTCACTTCGGGCAGGTTGTTCACGTCAGCGATCGAAGGCGCCTCGACGCCGAGCAACTTCATGCGGCGATCGACGCACCACCGCGCAAGGCCCGCGCTAATTCGCGGCAACCCGTCGCGGTAAAGGGCGAGGTTGCCCACGTGTTGGCTCCAGTCGGTGCGGAGGAGGAGGCTGTCGCCCGGTTGGAACGATTGCGTGACGGCACCGAGTGACGCGACCTCGATCAATGCGCGTGGCGCAATCCCCGCGAGGTTCACGAGCCACGCGCGTCCCATGCAGCGCGCGGGTGTGTGTTGATCGATCGTTTCGGGGCCGGCCGCGAAATGGAGCTGTGCGTCCATGTGGGTGCCGGCGTGGGAATAGAGCGTGAGCGTGGTGGAGTTCCAGCCTTCGCGGGCCACGGTGGTCTTCGGCGAAATTTCCACGCCCCGCATGCCGTTCACGAGCGGCAGGGTGAGATCAATGACGCGCGAGGGGGGCATGGCGTCAGGGTTTGGGGAGCACCACTTGGGTCGGGTCGGCCTCGCGGGCGGGGAGGTCCATCGGTTGCGCGTAGCGGGCGAGATTCTCGGTGAGGATGCGGATGTTTTTGTAGCGGATGAGATTTTTTTCCAGCGCCGCGTCGCCGGTGGCGGGAAAAGAGTGGATTTTAAACGCGATAGGACCGCGCGTATATTTGTCGTGGAGGAGGTGCGCGGTCGGGATGCCGTTGACCCAAATTTTTATTTCGCGGCCGAGGGCCTCGATGCGAAAGCGCGACCACTCGTTGAATTTGTAGGCCGTGCGGCCGCGGTCGTTATCCTTGAGCGTCTGGAGCCAGAGCCAGTTCTTGCCGTAGTCGTCGAAAATGCCGCCGGTCCAGCGGCGCTCGGGCGAGGGATCGACTTTCAACTGGTAGCCGTGGAGGCGCACACTGGCGCTCGCTGGCGTGTCGATGCAGCGAAAGAGGACGCCTGTGTTAAAGCCGGAGACTTGGAAGCAATCGACCTCCAGGATGAAGTCGCCGAACTTCTCTTCCGTGCAGAAAAACGTGTGCTCGCGCGTGCCGCGCACCATGTGGCCGGTGAGCGCGCCGTCGTCGACGTAGGCGGCGGCCTTCGGCGTTGCACCGACGATTTTCCAGCCGGTGAGATCGCGGCCGTTGAACAGTGCGCGCCATGGGGCCTCGGCGGCGGAGGCGATTGAGACGAGCGCCAGAAGCGCAAAGGCAAACGCGAGGGTGGGGCGGGGTTTCATTTTGATTTTTTAGATCTTAGCCGAGTGCCTGGCCGACGAGATCACCCATCTGCGAGGTGGAAAGTTTTCCGCCGAGATCGGCGGTGCGGTGCACGGGGTCGGCGAGCACCCGCCCGACGGCACCCTCGATAAGGCGCGCGCCGCGGATTGATTCGGGGTGCGCGAGCCAATCCAGCATCATCGCGACGGAGAGGATCGTCGCAATGGGGTTGGCAATGCCCTGGCCGGCGATGGTGGGCGCGGTGCCGTGCGAAGGTTGGAAGACGGCGTAGTCGTCGCCGATGTCGGCCGAGGGCGCCATACCCATGCCGCCGATGATGCCCGCGCCGAGATCGGAGAGGATGTCGCCGAACATATTTTCGGTGACCATCACGTCGAAGGTCTCGGGGCGCTGCACGAGGAAGAGCGCCATCGCGTCGACGTAGACGCGCTCGGTGCGGACGTCAGGGAAATCGCGGGCGACCTCGTCGAAGATTTTACGGAGAAACGCCATCGAAGGGAGGACGTTGGCCTTGTCGACGAGGGTGCAGAGCTGGCGCCGCGAGCGGGCGAGCTTGAACGCCTCACGGCAGATGCGCTCGGCGCCGCGGCGGGTGATCTTCATGGTGTCGGTCTCGAAATCGCGGCCGGCGGGCCGCGGCGTGAGCCGCTCGGAGAAGAGGCCCTCGCAATTTTCACGCACGATCACGAAGTCGATTTGGCGCGGGCCGGCGGGCGAGTAGTTTTTCAGCGGCGTGTGCGACTCATGGTAAAGCTTGATCGGGCGGACGCCGTTGTAGAGATCGAGTTTCTCGCGGAGGTCGATCTGCGGGGTCATCTCGACGCCGCTCGGCCAACGCACCTCGGGCAGGCCCATCGCGCCAAGGAGGATGGCGTCGGCCGCGCGGATCTTTTCGAGCGTGGCAGCGGAAAGCGGATCACCGTTGCGGAGAAATTCGCCGGCGCCGACGGAATGTTCGACGAAGCGGTAGTTGACACCGGGAACGCGGGCTTCGACGGCGCGGAGGACTTTGATGCCCTCGGCGATGACTTCGGGGCCGATGCCATCGCCGCCGAGCACGGCGATTTGAAAAATGTGGGTCAAGGGAAGGTGAGTGGGTGGAGAAGGAAAGATGTTACGGGCGGCGCACGACGGCGAGCCAGTCTTCGTTGTCAGGGGCGGTGAGTTTCGCCTTGGTGCCGCCGGTGAGTCGACCGTCGAACCGGAGGGCGCCGCCTGCGCGCGGGTTATACCAAGCGAGCAAAAACTCCCCGTTCCCCGCCGCGAGATCAAGCTCGGTGTCGCCGCCTTTCGGGAGATAGACGAGGTAAAGGGCGCCGGACTCCGCGAGGCAGTAACGGGAGTTGTCGTTTGCTGGATTGCCGACGAGGGCGTCGGCATTGGACATTTTTTCGAGCGGGATGTTTTCGCGGTGGAAAAATTCCAGTGCGATGCGGCAATAGTCCCACGAGCGGTCGCGGCTGCGGAAATCCTCGAGGAGGAGATCGTTTTCGGCGAGCTGGTAGCCGAAGTAGTATTCGACGCCGGCTCCGCCCGCCATGAGCGTGCCCCAGAGCGTGGCCTTGCGGATGTCGTGCAGGTCGTAGCCGACGTCTTTGCCCGCGCTGTTTTTTCCGGCGTAGCCCTTGTAGCCGGGATCGGGCGGGACGCCCTGGTTGGCGGGATTCTGCTCATCGTTACACACGACCCACGGGCGGCCCGCGGCGGCGGAGGCCCGAACCCATTTGAGGGTTTGCTGGTGGGCCTTGCTCCAACTATTTTGCGCGGAGGCTCCGGTGAGGAGGGACTGTTTCCCGAGGAGGGCTTCGTAAACTTTATCCTGCTGCTGTGGGAAACTGTGGATGACGATCAGGTGATGGTAGGGATCGATGTCGGAAATGAACTTCGCCATGTCGCGCTGCTCCTCGGGGGACTGCGTGTTTTCCTCGCCGAGATTCCAGTTGAGTGCGAGGTGATAGCCGAAGCGCGCGTTCAGCTCGCGGAGGTAGAGTTTGCGTTCAGGGCCGGTGAGACCGCCGTCGAGGGATTCGGGCACAAGGCCGGGTTTGCTCTGGGGCCCGATGCGGTTGTCGTCGTTTTCGTTTTCCTGAAGCTTGAAATGGAGGAAGAGCCCAAGCCGGTCGGCGTGGTCGAAGACGATGTCCCATTGGTCGAGCTTCGAGCAATCATAGTGGAATTTTTCGTCGCGCGAAATGAAAGGCCAGACGTTGTCGCCGTCGCCGGCAGCGTTGTAGGTGAGAAACGAAAACGCATTCGCACCTTTGGCCGAGAGGTAATTGAGCGCGCCGATGAGGCCTTTGCCCTTGCCGTCTTTCCACGTCGGATCGCCGGTGCGCCAGTCGCGCACGTGGGGTGACCACGTTTTGAGCGGGACGTTTTTCTTGAGCGCGATCGTGTCGTCGAAGTCCATGTAGGCGAGGAGCGTCTCGGGGGCGTCGGCGCCGGCTTTGAGGAACGGCTTGCCCGTGCCGGCGTAGTGCAGGTAGTGACCGCCGGTGTAGGTGAGGCGGCCCGACGCTCGGAAATCGCGGCCGGTCTTGTCGGTGGCAGCGACGGTGAAGGAGCCGCTGCGGCCGTCGAAGGGTGTGAGCGGTTCACCGCCGCCACTCGTCGCGACCTGGGTGCCCCGTGCGAAGGCGACCCGGTAGGTCCACTTGCCCGGCTTATCGGGCGAGAGATGCGCGCGCCAGACCGTGCCGGCGGTGGCGGACGTGTGGGCGGCGTTGCCATCGGCAGCGAAGTAGCCGGGCACGATGTAGCGCGGCGCCCCCGACTCGTGCGTGAACGTAACGTCGAGACGAAGGTCGGTGAACGGATTCGGCGCGGTGTCGATCTCGGCCGCGAAGGGTCCCGCGAGTTCGATCGTGACCTTGTGCCACTGCTTCAGCTCGCCCGTGACGCGCACGGTGCCATCGCCGTGCGACTGGCGCGCGACGGGTTTGCGCACGGCGGCTTTCTGCGCGGCGGCGAGTTCGAGCCGGGCGGCCTCGAGACCGGGGTCGGTTTCACCGGGAGCGAAGCCGGTGCCGGGGCGGGCGAGCGGGGGCGTTGACGGAGGGAGCGTGGGCGGATTGGCGGCAAAGCCGGGGTCCGAGGCGAAGACCAGGGCAAACGCGAGGCGCGGGGAGAGGATCATGGTGATTGAGGGGGCGAGCGGAAAATATTTGGAGCGAAACAGACGGTCCACAGGGTAACAGTTCGGGGCGAAACTGCCCATGTGTTCTTCCACATAAAAAAAGAGATTTTACGGCGCTTCGTGTTTTTGAGTTCGTGCGCGACGCGGCAGCGGACAACGTGGCGCCCGATGGATGAGCCGCCCAAAGTCGCATTGTTGATTGAAACCTCAAACAGTTATGCGCGCGAGCTCCTGCATGGCGTCCGGGCGTGGGTGCGCGAGCACGGGCCGTGGTCGATCCGGTTGACGGAACAGGGGCGCGGCGCGGCGGTGCCGGCTTGGCTGCGCCGCTGGGATGGCCACGGCGTGATCGCGCGCGTGGAGAACGCGCCGATCGCGCGCGAACTCCGCGCCACACGGCTGCCGGTGATCGACGTGAGCGCGGCGTTGCCCCGGCTCGTCTTTCCCCGCGTCGCCACGGACGCCGCGGGCGCGGCGCGACTGGCGGCTACGCACCTCGCCGACCGCGGTCTGCGCCATTTCGCGTATTGCGGCGATGCGCGGTTCCACTGGGCCCGACGGCGGGGAGAGGCGTTTGCCCGCGCGGTGCGGCCGGAGGCGGAATCGTGCGCACTGTTCTCACCCCGGCCCGCCGCCGTAGACGAGGAAGTGAAGGCCATCGCGCGCTGGCTGCTGACTCTCCCGCGTCCGGTGGGCGTGCTCGCATCGCTCGATCTGCGCGGTCAGCAGGTGCTCGCGGCATGCCGGCTCGCCGGCCTTGCGGTGCCGGACGAGGTCGCGGTGATCGGCGTGCACAACGACGAGTTGTTGTGTGAGCTGTGCGACCCGCCGCTCTCGAGCGTGATTCCGAACGCGACCCGCGCTGGCTACGAGGCGGCGGCGCTCCTGGCACGGGCGATGGCGGGGGGAAATGTGCCCGTGAAACTCCATGCGATCGCGCCACTCGGCGTCGCGGCGCGGCAATCGACGGACGTGGCGGCCGTGGGCGACGCGAAGATCGCCGGCGCCATGCAGTTCATGCGCGCGCGGGCGGCGGCGGGCGCGAATGTCGGCGATGTGCTGCGCGCGGTGCCGATGGCCCGCACAGCGTTGGAGCGGCGATTCAAGGCCGCCTTTGGCACCGCACCGCATGCGCACATGCGGCGGCTGCGCATGGAGCGGGTGCAGTTGCTGCTCGCAAGCACCGGTCTCACCGTGGCCGAGATCGCCGAGGCGACTGGCTTCGAGCACCCGGAGTATTTGAGCGCAATGTTTCGCCGCGAGTGTGGCCTGACGCCGCGGGCGTATCGGGCGCGGCACCGCATCAGGCGTTGACGCGATGCCGCCCGAACGGCGTCACGCACGCCAACGTCAGCGCGCGCGGGCTTATTGCCGCGCGATGGGTTGGGTGAACGCGCCGTTGCCGGCGACATCCCACACGGCAAGGCGCGCCCAGCGCAGGCCGGGTTCGGCGGGTAGGTCGACAGTGAGGGTGCGTTCACCGAACCCGGTGGCGTCGGACAGATCGACGCGGCGACGGAACGTGCGCGCGCCGTCGCCGGCGATCACTTCGGCGAACGCGAGGGGAAAGGTCCACGCGAGCCGCGCGGTGAGGCTCGGTGCGGCGGCGCCGTTCCGCTGCAGCCGGGCCTCACTCGCGACAATTTCCCCGGTCGTGACAAAAAAATCTCCGCTGCGCAGGACATCCAATATCGGCTGCCAGCCGTCGCCGTAGTGCGGTAGCCGGTCGAGCTTCAGGTAGTTCACGTTCATGTGGCCGTAGAGTTCGGAGTGCGGCTCGATTTTGAAAACGTCCACTTCACCGAGCGCGCGTTTGTCGGCGCTCCAGGTGTTCATGTCGTCGAGCAGGTCGAGCACGCGCCAGCCGAGCGTGTCGCGCGAGTAGTCGGCGGGCATCGCCTTCCACGCGGCGCCGAGAAAGTGCGGCGATTTGAAAAATTCCGTCTCGCGGTAGCCGTCGGGAAACGGAATCGAGGCCTTGATGCGCGCGTGCGCGGTCCACATCAGGCCAAGCTCGCGTTGCATGAGCGAGAGCACGTCGGCCGGGCTACCGACGTGATAGATCGTTTCGCCCGCGGTGTTTGTTTCCACGAATGGTTTCTCCGCCGGGCGGTTGAGCACCCACAGCACGGGCTTGGGAAAGAAACTGATCCAGTGGCCGCCGAGATGGACGTTGGGTTCCTCGCCGGGGAGGAGGAGAAAGGATTCGTGGGAGAGCCGCGCGCATTCGGCGTGCATGAGCCGCAGTTGCCGCAGGCGCTCCTCGGTCCCGAGGCGCGGCGTGCCGCCGACGTGGAATTCCGCGAGATGCACGATGTCGATGCCCGCACCGCGCAACGCCCGGACAAAGCCGGGCTCGCGCAACTCCTCCGGGAGAGCGCTCGTGCCCGCGGCTTTTTGCCGCGCGAGGAGATCGAGGGTGTGCTCGACGTGGTAGTGACTCGTGAAGGTCTTGTAGCCCGGGAGTGGCGCGAAGCGGTCGCCGCGCGTGTAGGCCATCACGGCGGCGATTTCACTCGCGCCGTCGCCGGGGCCGAAACGGAAAAAAATGGGCAGCCGCTGCTCGGTGCCGGGCGGGGCGTTCACCCACGGGACGTAGCGGTTGTCGCCGGCGGGCGGTTGGCGGACGCCGATGCCATCGCCGGGAAACGCCGCGTCGTAGTGGCGACCGAGCCAGTTGAAACCAAAGTTGTCCGCGAAATCCAACGGATAGAGGTAGCGGTGCGGCGGCGGGAAAACCGTCACGTTGCCACCGGGAAACTCCATCGCCGCGGTGCGATAGCGCGCGGCGCGAACGCCGGCGGGCGTGTCGGTCGGTGCCGTTTGCGCACCGGTGCGCGGATCGATCCACGCGTAGCGCGTGCCGCGATTGATCGGGGCGACGAGGCCGGCGTCGTAGAGAATCGCGCGGCTCTCTTCCTGGGTGGTGAGGACCGCCTCGGCCATGAGGAGCGGACTGCCGGCGAAGATTGTGATTTCGTAGCGTCCGGAAAACGCGCCGGCGCTCAACCCGTCGATCGCGATCCGCGCGCGCGTCGCCGTGGACTTGACGCGAGCGGCGGTCGGGACGAGCCTCGCGGGGAAGCGCTGCGACGGGCGGGTGTGGACCTTGTCGAAGAAAACCATCCAGCCATTGCGCGCGAGATCACGGGTGCCGACAGTGAGGATCGTGAGGGGCGTGAGGTTTTCCGCGACGAGCGAACGCGGTGCGGTCGCGGAGGTTTGCCACGCGAGCCGGTCGAGCAGCGGTTTATCTTTGCCGAGATTGAGCGTGACGCTGGCGCGTGCGCCGCCGGCCGCGGTGGACGCCGGCCAGTCGAGCGTGAGCAGATCGGTTGCGGCGCTGTGGGTGACGTGAATTTCGCTGTTCGCGGCGAGACCCGCGAGATCGACGGGGACGGCGGCGCGCAGGAGGCCGAACGCGAGAACCAACACGCAGGTCAGCAGGGCGGAAAGACGAGGTTTCATGAATGGGTCGGGTTCAGTTTCGGCGATGGGTTTTTCGCCACGACTTTCAGGTGGGTAGTTCCTGTCCTTTCGTTTCGGGGAGGAAACGCAAAAAGATCAACCCAAGCAGAAAGAAGCCCGCGAGGACGGAAATCGCGACGGGTAGCGGAAAGGCGGCCTTCATCCACGCCGAGAGCCAGATGAGCACGGGGGCGGCGAGGATGCGTCCGGTGTTGAAACAAAACCCCGCGCCGGTCGCGCGCAGATGCGTCGGAAATAATTCCGGAAAATAAACCGCGTAGCCCGCGTGCAATCCCTGCGCGAAAAAGCCGAACACCGGCAGCAAGCACAGCAGGAGCGCGTAGCTGCCAAAATAGCGTGGCAACCAGCACACCGCGAGGGTCGTGACCAAGGCGGCGAGGTGCATCATCGCAAACGTCCTTCGTCGCCCCCAACGCACGCTCATCGGCCCCATCGCCAGCATTCCGATCCCCGCACCGGTCGTCTGCACGAAACCAAACGCGATCTTGCCGCGACTGGCGGCTTCGGCCTCCGCCATGCCGAGCCGGCGCAGCAAGTCTTCCGTGAGATTTTGTCCGGCGACCACCACGCCCCAAAAAGTCGCGAGCCCCACCATCGCGAGCAACGCGCCGAAGATGGCGCGCGAACGCCAGCGCGGGTCGCCGAGCAGCTCGCGGAAGCTGCCCATGCGCTCGGCCTTCGTGGCCTTGGCCTGTCGCCAGGATTCGGGCTCCTTCACGCTCATCCGCACCCAAAGCACGAGCAGCGCCGGCACGATGCCGACGAGATAAGCGGTGCGCCACGCGCTGCCGACCCAGAGTCCGACGCCAGCGGCGAGCCAGAGGCCAACGACACTCGTGGCGTGAAAAATGCCGCTCGCCCGCTCGCGCGCATTTCGCGGAAAAACTTCCGCGACGAGCGCCGCACCCACCGCCCACTCGCCGCCCACACCCATGGCCACAAAGAAGCGCAGCGTGCCCACCTGCCACAATTCGCTCACGAAAGCCGTCAGGCCCGAGAACACACTGTAGAAGAGAATCGTCAGTGCCATCACCGGCATCCTGCCCCACCGATCCGCGAGTGAGCTGAACAACCAGCCCCCAATCGTGCCGCCGATCAGAAACACGCCGAGGAAACGCTCGCCCCATGCCCGAACGAGGGCGGAGAGTTCCGCCGGCCCGAGTGTGGGCTGCGCCGCGCGCAGCAGATCGGGCAGCATTTCGCCGCGCGTGATGTTGTAGAGCTGGCCTTCGAACGCATCGAACACCCAGCCGAGCGAGGCGATGACGAGCACGAGCCACTGATAGCGCGTGACCCCGCTATACCAGCGGGAGGGCGAAGAAAGTTGAGGGTCGCTCATGCGCGTCGAGCAAGCTTGGGGTAGGTCAGGCCGCTTGCGCGCGCTCCGGAAAGCTCCCGGCAGCGGGCTGACCTACGGTGAGCCTCCACGGTTGCGATGCGAAGGCTTGAGGTCGCGTGGTGCTTCAGCCCGCGGCTGGGAGTATCAGGCACGGGCTGAAGCACCGTGCTCAGCTCAGGCCGCGAGCACGTTTTCATGAACTTGTCCCTCCGATCATTTCGCCGACGGGCAGCGGGCGCTTTTGACGGATCGATTCTTCGGCAAGCAGACATAGCCCGGCGGACCACAGGCCGTCTTCGCCGCTCGCGGCCGGAGCCGCTTCGCCGCGGACCATCTGCACGCACCGCGCGATTTCCTCGCGCAACTCGTAAACCTCCCCGCTGTGTTTCGTGATGGCGACTTGCTCGAGTTTCTCGCCGTCGAAAACTTTGAGGAAAAAACTCGGCTCCAGCGTGCGGTCGAGCGCGCCGCTCCAACCGGCCCAGATCGCGCCTTTGGTGCCGGCGACCTTCACCGTTTGGTGATGTTCGAAGGCCGCGAGCGTCTGCGAGACGACGGCGTAGGTGCCGTTGGCGTATTTGAACATGGCGGAAAAATTATCGTAGAGCGCCGGCCGCGCTGGATCGCGCGAGTTGCCGTAGGCGTAAAGTTCCACCGGATTGCCCGCGCCCTCAAGATACCAGCGCGCAAGATCGAAAAAATGGATGGGCTCCTCCAAAACCCAGCTGCCGACGCGCGCCGGATCGTAGCGCCAGCCGGAGGCGCCGAGGCGGTAGGGTTTGCGCGAGAGTTCGACGAGCACGTATTGCGGCTCGCCGATTTCGCCGGCCGCGATCCGACGTTTGATCTCGCCCCATTGGGAGGAGAGGCGGAGTTCGTGGCCGACGGCAAGGCGTCGGCCGCGGGCGCGGGCGAGCCGAACGATCACGCGGCAGTCGTCGATGGTGAGGGCCAGCGGTTTTTCGAGCAGGAGATCGCAACCGGCTTCGAGTGCCGCGGTCGCGATCGCGCGGTGCGTGTGGCTCGGCGTGACGATATCGACGATGTCCAGTTTCACCGCCGCGAGCATCTGGCGGTGATCGGAAAAAATGAGGGCGGTCGGGTGGGCCTGCGCCGCCGCGGCCCGCGACGCCTCGGACGGCGCGGTGATCGCGACGAGCTGCGCCTCGGGGTGGGCCGCAATCGATTGCGCGTGGTGCTGGCCCCAGGCGCCGAAACCGACGAGACCGAAACGGACGGGTGGACGCGGCATGGGGAGGTCAGCGAGGGATGGTCGTTTGAAGCAGGGCGGGTCTTTCACCCGCCTTCGGGTCGTGTGCATAATTCGAGGGCGGGTCAGAGACCCGCCCTACTTCGAGCCGGCTGGCAGTGTGCGGCGGCGCTTTCATCAGCGCACGCCCGTCGTGAGCGGCGTCACCGGATTCGGCACGCGGCGGTGCTGCACTTGGTTGAGCCGGCAGGTCGGCAGCCGCGGCAGGATGTGCTTCGCGAATAGCTCGCACTCTTCGGCGTGCGGATAGCCGCTGAAAATGAAAGCCCGCATGCCCATGTCCATGTATCGATTCAGTTTTGCGAGCACCTGCTCGGGATTGCCGACCAGGGCGCTGCCGCACCCGCTGCGGGCGAGACCGATGCCGGACCAGACGTGCGGCTCGATGAAGAGATCGGCGTCGGCCCGCGCGCGGAGTTCGTCCTGGCGCAGGACGCCCGCACTCTGCGCATCGAGCGAGCGCGCCTTGATCGCCTGGCCCTGCGCGAGATCGAGTTTGGAGATCAGGCGGTTCGCGGCGGCGCGGGCCTCCGCTTCGGTTTCGCGCACAATCATGTGGATGCGCAGGCCGAAATCGATCGTGCGGCCGTGCTTTGCCGCGAGGTCGCTCATGCTGCGCATCGTGGCGGCGAGGCGATCTTCCGTCTCGGGCCACATCAGGAACACGTCGCAGTGTTTCGCACAGAGTTCCTGCGCGAGCGGCGAGATGCCGCCGAAGTAGAGGAGCGGACCGCCGTTTTGTTGAAAGGGTTTCGCGGGCTCGCAGGTCGGCAGGTTGAAATTGTAGAAGCGGCCGCGCCACTCGAGCGGGCCGTCGGTCGCCCAGAGTTTTTTCAAAATCTGGATGATCTCGCTGCTGCGGGCGTAGCGGTCCTCGTTGGTCTCCTTTTGGCCGGGGAGATCGGAGGAGATGATGTTGAGCGTTAGCCGGCCCTGCGCGATGTGATCCACGGTCGCGATGGCGCGGGCGAGCATCGGTGGCCAGACCTCGCCCATGCGCAGCGCGATGAGCTGCGAAATCTGTTTCGTCTGCGCCGCCATCGCCGCCGCAAAGGCCATCGGGTCCTGGCCCGCGATCCAGCCCGAGGGGAGCAAAATGTTTTGATAGCCGAGCGCGTCGGCCCGGCGCACGAGTTCGCCGCAGTGTTCGTAGCTGGAGCGCAGGCCGCCGTCGGGCACGCCGAGATATTCGTAGTCGTCGGCGCACAGCGCGGCGAACCATGCGATCTCGGCCTGCCGCGCGGGGGTGCGAATGGCGGGCGGCGGTGGGGTGGCAAATTCGGGAGGCACGAAGGAGAAGTTCGGGGGAATTCCGCCACGCGGGCGGACAGGGTGGGGCGCGACGGACACGAAGCGATGGCCGCATTCGGCACCGACGACGATCACGCGACGATTGGCGGCGCGGTGCGGCTTGTCGATATTGAGTTGGCGTCAGCCGGCGGGCTGGCGCGGCGCCCGTCGATCGCGCGAGCGGTCGGGCCGGCACTTATTTCGCCAACGCGCCGCGGAAACTCCGCCACTTCGCCAGCGGCACGCAACCGAGTGCGATAATCGCGAGCTGGCTCGCGACAAACGCGATCAGCCACAGTGCGCCGTTTTCGGTGAAGCCGTAACTGTGCAGCCCGACGCCGAGGAGGTTTACCCCGAACCAGCTCCACGCCGTCACGATGTTGCCGCCGACGGCGAGGGCCGCGATGCCACGCGCCTTGGCCATGCCGCCCCAGCGTGCGTGCAGCACAATGGCGTTCCAGATGACGATGATGAGGGCGCCGTTTTCCTTGGGATCCCAGCCCCAGAAGCGGCCCCACGATTGATCGGCCCAGATGCCGCCAAGGATCGTGCCGACGAGGCTGAAGAGGGTCGCGAAACACACGATGCCGTAGATCATGCGCGAGAGCGAGTCGGCCGTGCGCTCATCCAGCGACGAAGTGAAGAGCCCGCGCATGATGTAGATGAGCCCGAGTGCGCCCGCGAGGAACGTCGCGCCGTAGCCCGCCGTAATCGCGATGACGTGCGTCGAGAGCCAGAAGTTGGAATCGAGCACCGCGCGCATCATCTCCAGAGTGTCGCCATCGAGCGAAAGGTGATGGGCGATGATCAGGCTCGGCACGCCGATGAGTGCGGCCGCGACGCTCGCGATGGCGTTGCGGAAAATCCGCTCGAGTCCGACGCAGAAGCCGGCGGCCACCCACGCGACGAAGAGCGCGGAGGAATAGAGGTTGGTGACCGGCGCGTAGCCGCTGATCCACACACGCGCGAGGATGCCCAGCGTCGCCAACACCCACGTAAGCGCGGTCAGCCAGTAGGCCACGCGGCCGAGTTCTACGGGCCAGACGAGCCACGAACAAATCGCGATGAGGAATGCCAGCACGTAGAGAGTCGTCGCCGTGTAGAACGGCTGCACCGAGTTGAAGCGCGCCTCGAATGCGGTCTTCCGGAGCGATTGCGCAAAGCCGCGGTCGAGCAGGGCGCGATAACGCGAGAGGAGTTCGTTAAATTCCTTCGGTTGGTCGCCGCGCCAGGCGCGCGCGAGTCCGGCATACACGAGCAGCGACGGCTCGACGCGGCCGGTTTGGAAGGAGTTGAAGAGCGAATCGCCGATGTTTTTCCAGCCCCCGACTTCGGTTTCGCCGGCGGCGGGCGGGACAGCCAGCAGGTAGGCGAGTTCGCGGAGCCGGTCGAAACGTGCGCCGGCCTCCATCATCTGACCCGCGAGTTTTTCGTCGAAGGGCTTTTTCTCCTGTTGCGCGCGGACGGCCGTCACACCCGCCACGACGGAATCCTGGAACGTGAGCAGCTCGGCGAGAAAATCCCGATGGTCGGGCGCGACCAGGCTGGCTTTGAGGCGGACGTAGAGCCCGACATTGGAATACAGCTGGAGCACTGCCTTCTGAAACGGCGTCCGCAATGCCGACTCGATCGGGCCGGCGAGGCGGGCCTGCTTCTGGAGCTCTTCGATCTTCGGTTCGATTTGCTGAAACGAGAAACGCTTCCCATCCCGCCCGTCGGCGGTGGTGACACCAATTAGTGCCACTAGGTCAGGGTGGTTGATTTCGAAATGCTGGTAGGCGTCCGCCCGCTGGCTGCGGAACAGCACGTCGAGCAGCCACTCGTTGGGCGTCATCTTGGTGCCATCAGGCGCGACGGCGTTCTGGCTGCTCTGCAAAATAACGAGCGTGGTGCGGGCGACGGTGTCGAGCGGCTTCACCCGGCCGTTGACGACCACCGGCAGACGGCCGAAGCCCACTACGTCGAAATCGGTCTTGTTGCGCTCCGGCAGGAGCGAACGGCCGACAATCGCGGCGGCGATCAGGAGAAGGCTGTAGCGGATAAAAGTTTTCATGCGGTGCGGGGGACAGCGGCGGCCTTCGCTCGGCGCCGATCGTTAAACGTGATTAGGCTCAGCCCAAATTGCAGGACGAGCCCGAGCGTCATCATGATGCACGCGATGTAGGGCAGAAGCCAACCCGGGTTGCGCACGACCTGCAGGCCGGTCAGGCCGCGGGCGGCTTCCATCTGATGTTGATAGAACGTGTAGCCGCCGTAGCGCAGCGGGTTGTTCATGTAGATGAGCACCTCACGGTCGTCGCGGCCATCCGGGGTCTTCAGCTCGATGCGGCTGGAAAAATTCTTCGGCGTGTCGGTGCCGACGTAGTTGTCGTGCGTGACCTTGAGCAGCCGGATCGAAAACGGTTTGTAGGCGCGGACGAGTCGCAGCGACATCTCGAAGGTCCGGCCGCCGTAGGTGAAGCGCTCGGGCGCGGTGCGGTCGATCTCAAGCTGAGGTGGGCCTCCCGCGGCGGCGCGCAGCACCGGAATCTCGGGCCGCAGCAGCCACTTGCCGATTGTGCCTTCGGCGGCGACGAGGGCGACGAGCGCGGTGGGGACGTTGCGGCCGTTCTGGCTGTAGTCGATCGCTTGCTCGGAGATGGCAAAGCGCGCGTCGAGCTCGCCGTGGGTCGCGACGATCGGCGGCGCGTTGGGCACCTGCGCGCGCGGGCGCGCGCTGGAATTCGGAAAATAAAATTGCGGCACCACGCGGAACGGAAGTTTGGCGTGTTGGATTTCCCCGCCGTGGGAAAAAACCGCGTCCGGGATCGCGACGACCTCGTCAAACGCGGGATTGGTCACATCGACGATCGCGACCTCGTAGTCGCGGAAACTCTCCGAGTAGTTGCGCGAGGCGCCCTCGACGATCGTCATCTGAAAATCCTCCTGCAGGATGCCGGTGATGAGTTCACCGACCAGCAGGACGATGACGCCCGAGTGGATCAGTTGGATGCCCGCCTTTCTCCACGTGAGTTTCAGGCGGTAGAGGTGCGCGGCGATGAGATTGGCCAGCAGCAGTCCGCCGATCGCGTAGCCGCCGGGGAAAATCGGGACGTGGGAGCTGCCCGTGTCGTGCAGCACCACAAAGCTGCGAAACCATTTCTCCTGAATTCCCCAGACTCCGAGATGCACCTGATCGAGGGTGGAGAGAAACACCAGCACCATGCCCAGCGCCAGCAAAACGACGGTGAGCTTGAGTGAGACGATGAAGTCGCGGAACTGCCGCAGCGCGTCGTTCATTTGGCAGCCGGCTTAACGGTATCGAGAAACGCCGTGAACGCCGTCGTCTCTTTCGCGACGAGCGCGGCGGGACCGGTGAGTTTGAAGAACCACGTCGCACCGGCGTGCGGCACGATCGCGCCGAGGATGCTCTGCGGACTGCCGGTGAGCACGACCAAGGTGATGTGCAGGCCGTTGCGGTCGAGATGCTGCGTGGTCGCGGCGAGTTCGGCCTCCGCGATGGCCGCGAGTCCGATCTGGCCGCGCCAGCGATTGACGTTCGCGAGGTCGCCGCCGACATCGCCGGGGAACGCCGTCACTGAGAGGTCGCCGTCGCCGCTTCCATCGCCCTTTACCGTGTAGCTCCCCTTGCGCATCCCGCCGGGATCTTTGGCGGTCCAGTGGGCGGGTGCCGTCCAAGCCAGAGCCGCACCGCTGGCGGTCGGAACCGGCGTGTTCGCCATGGTCGCACCCGCGGGAGCGGGGGCCGGTGCGCCCGGCATGGCCGCGGGCGAATTGGCGGCGGGGGTGGCGGCGGACGGCGGCGTTTCCTTGGTGACGCGGTAGGATTGGACCTCGGCCTTCTTGCAGGCTCCGAGGACAAAGGTGAGCAAAAGCAGGGCGGGGGCGACGCGGGAGAAGATCATGGGAGGCGCATTACACGCGGGCTGAGGGCCAAAGTTCAAACCAATCCGCCAACGGGATTATTTCATTACTGCCGCGCGTAGTCGTTATGAGGCGGCGTGTCAGTCGCTCCGCTGGCTTGCGCTGAAAATATGGCTGCGGGGGCAGGGGAATTCGTGCTCGAACTATGCGATCTTGGGATCCAGCCTGACGATCCTGTTACCTTTTGGGGCGTGCCCGTGTGGCATCTGCCTTCTGTCTCCTGTTCTCCCTATGAAAATCACCTCTGTCCGTGGATTGTTGTTTGCGGGCGCTCTGTGCGCTCTGGCCATCGGCGCGCGAGCGCAAGTCATCGAACTCCGTGCGACCATCAATGGTGCGCAGGAAAATCCTGCCGTTACCACCACGGCGACCGGCACCGCCATCATGCTCTACGATGTCGCGGCCAACACGTTTGATCTCTTCGTCTCCATCACGGGCATGGCGAATATCGCGACGAATTCGCACATCCACGAAGGTGCGATCGGAACGAATGGTGGTGTCGTCACGGGACTCGGCGCGGAGAGCGTCGCGAACTATACCCGCAGCGGCACCACTCTCACTGGCACATTTCGCAACGTGACGCATCTGGGCGACAAATTGAAGCTCATCCAGGGCGGCGCTTACTTTAACATCCACACCGCGCAGTTTCCCGGCGGCGAGATCCGCGGCCAGCTGATCGCCCGTCCGGTTCGCCTCTACGCCAATATGGATGTCGCGCAGGAGGCGCTGCCGAATCCGACACTGAATTTCTCGGCCGTGAACAATTTCGGTGGCGCGGTCCTCCTCTACGATCCCACGGCGAACACTGTGACGATCCGTCACTCGCTCTACAATTTCACCAGCACGTTCACCAATTCTCACATTCACACGGGCGCTCCGAATGTGAACGGCGCGGTTAACACCGCCCTCGGCAACAGCGCGACGGCCGGTTCCTACAACTCCAACAACGGCCACATCTCCGGCAATCACGACGCGGTCACCTATTCCGCGACCCTCGCCGATATCACCGCGCTCCTGAGCGGCGGCACCTACCTGAACTACCATAGTCAGGCCTTCGCCGGCGGTCAGCTGCGCGGCCGCATCCTTCAATCCACCGAGACGCTCAACACCCGCCTTGGTAATCTCTCGGTCCGCAGCTTCGTCGGCACGGGCGATCAGGTGCTGATCGGCGGCATCAGCGTGCAGGGCACGGAGCCGGTGCGCGTTTTGATCACGGCGAAGGGCCCTTCGCTCACCGCGTTCGGTGTGGCGGGCGCGGTCGCGAATCCGCGCCTTGCCCTTTTTGATTCCGCCAGCCGCCAGATCGCGGCGAACGATGATGTCGGTCCGATTGTCGTCGGCTCGGAACTCGCTCGCATCCCCAACGTCCCGACCAATCCGCTTGAGTCGGCGCTCGTGGTCGTGCTCCCGCCCGGTAACTATACCGCGATCGTTTCGGCTACTGCCGGGACGGGCGTAGCGCTCCTGGAAGCCTATGATCTGCGCAATCTGCTGCCGACTATTGCCGTGGCCTCGACCGAACCCGTCCGCGCCGCTTCGCCGACGCAGGGTCTCGCCAGCGTCAACGGCAAGGCCGTGCCGCCCGAGCTTTGCGTGGCGACGCCGCTCGTCGTGGTCGCCTCGCGCTGAGCTGCGAAGAGAAATTGTTTCATCAACCCGATGCTCTCGCGGCGTCGGGTTTTTTATTTTGCGGGCTAACCCGCAGTGCCGGATAAAACCGGCATGACGATTCTCCCCCTCGGCGATTCCGCCGCCGTAATCGTCCTCGGCGAAAGCATCGAGCCGGGCCTCGCAGCGCGAGCGCGGGCGCTGGCCGGCCAAATCGAGCGTGAGCGTCCATCATGGGTGGTCGAGATAGTGCCGGCGTTTGCGAGCGTGGCGGTCCTTCTCGATCCATTGAGCGCACCGGAGTTTGAGGTGGTCCGGGCGGAACTCACACGGCTGGCCGCAGGCACAGAAATTCGTGCGGCGGCCGGTGGGTCACGCACCGTGGAAATCCCGGTCGTTTACGGTGGCGAGTCAGGCCCCGATCTGGCCGAAGTCTCACGCCACACCGGCCTGTCGTCCGTCAACGTGATCGCCCGGCATGCGGCAGCGGACTACGAGGTTCACGCAATCGGGTTTGCGCCGGGCTTTCCCTATCTCGGTGGTTTGCCGGCAGAGCTCGCGGTCCCGCGCCGCGCCACTCCGCGGGCCTTGGTGCCGGCGGGCAGCGTGGGCATCGGCGGCGCGCAGACGGGCGTTTATCCGCGCGAATCGCCCGGCGGCTGGAACCTCATCGGCCGCACGCCGCTCGCGCTCTTTGATCCGCAGCGCCCAGAGCCGACCCTGCTGCGCGCGGGCGATCGGGTGAAATTTCGCCCTGTCGCCGCGGTGGATTTTTCGGGCGCAACGCGATCGGATGGGGCGCGCTCCGACGGCGCAGCAGCGCGCGGTCCCGCGGCGGTGGAGATCCTGCGTCCCGGTGTTTTCACGACGGTGCAAGATCTCGGGCGACCCGGCCACCGCGCGGAAGGTGTGCCGCTGGGCGGGGCGGCGGATTCCCTCGCGCTGCGCGTGGCAAACCTGCTGGTCGGAAACGCCGAGGGTGAGGCCGCACTGGAGTTCACTTTGACGGGCCCCGAACTCAAATTTCTCCGCGATACACTCGTCGCCATCGGCGGTGCGGACGTTGACGGCGTGCCGCCGGGGCGTCCGTTCGTGATTCACGCGGGGGCGACCCTCGATCTCTCGCGCCTGGATCGCGGCTGTCGCGGTTACCTCGCGATCGCGGGCGGGATAGATGTGCCCGTGGTGCTCGGCAGCCGGAGCACATTTGTGCGCGGTGGATTTGGCGGGCTCGTGGGCCGCACGTTGCGGACCGGCGATCGGCTGATGGTGCCAAACGTGCACCGCGCTGCCGGCGCGCACTGGCAAATCGATGCGCGCATTAGGCCGGAACTCGCGCCACCCGTGACGTTGCGCGTGGTGGCCGGAGCGCACACGGATGAGTTCGACGGCGGCTTGATGGCGCAGGCATTCAAAGTTTCCCCGCAGTCGGATCGGATGGGCGTGCGACTGGCCGGAGCGGCGCTGCCGCGGAGCGCCACACGCGAATTGATCTCCGCGCCCGTGACACCTGGCACGGTGCAAGTGCCACCCGATGGTCAACCCATCGTGCTGCTGGCTGACGCGCAGACGATTGGTGGCTATCCGCGCCTCGCGCACGTGATCACCGTTGATATGGCGCGCGCGGCGCAGTTGCGGCCGGGTGACGGCGTGCGATTCGTCATGGTGTCGCTGGATGAAGCGCGCCGACTGCGACACGCGCAGGAGCGTGCCCTAGTCTTGCTGCGTGCGGGCCTCGCGCAAAAAATTCACTGACGTGTCCCGCACCATCGACCTCAACTGCGACCTGGGCGAAGCCGGCGCGCACGACGCAGAGCTGATGCCGCTCATCACGTCCGCGAACATCGCGTGCGGCGCGCACGCGGGTGACGAGGCGACGATGCGCGCGACCGTCGCGCTCGCGCAGCAGCATGGCGTCGCCATCGGCGCGCATCCGGGCTTTGCGGATCGGGAGAACTTCGGGCGGCGGGAGATGGCGCTTTCACCCGACGAGATTCGCGTGCTCGTGCACGGGCAAATCGCCGCGCTCTGCGCGCTTGGTCCGGTGCGTCACGTCAAAGCCCACGGCGCGCTCTACAATCTCGCGGCGCGTGAGGTGGCGGTCGCAGCCGCCGTCGCCGAGGCGATTGCCGCGATTGACGCCTCGTTGTTGATTTTCGCATTGGCCGGGAGTGCTCAGGTGCGGGTCGCGAAAAAACTGAAACTTCGCTCCGTCAGCGAAGTCTTCGCCGATCGCACCTATCAACGCGACGGATCGCTGACGCCGCGCTCGCGGCCCGACGCGATGATTACCAATGAGGATACCGCGGTCGCGCAGGTGTTGCGCATGCTGCGCGAGGGCGTGGTGCGCGCGACCGATGGGACCGATGTTCCGATTCAAGCAGGCACGGTGTGTCTCCATGGCGATGGGCCGCACGCAGTCGAGTTTGCGCGCCGGCTCAACCGCGAGTTGCGCGCGGCGGGTTTCAGGCTTGAGACTCCCGGACGGAAATCGGCGTGACGTGTGACCGGTCGCCGGGCACGGGCTGAGATGCCTGAAGACTCTCGCACGCGGGGTGTGGTCGGGTTTTGCGCTCGTGGTCGTGATGGGCTCGGCGTTCGCGGCACTGCCGGTTGCCTTGAAGGATTTCGATGCACATGTGGAACGCACGCGCTCGGCCTTCGAAGTTCCAGGCATCGCGGTCGCCAGCGTGAAACGCGCGCCGTGGCGGCCGAGGCTGACGCAATCGTCGCGATCCCGCTGGATTACTTCGGCGTTTCGCTTCTCGCCATGACAGTCCAAGTGCCGACGCGTGGACACGAGCCTGGCCCTGAAGATTGAAAACACCCTGCGCTCACATCGCCTCGATGGCGACGAGACACACGTCATCGTCGAAGTCGGCATGGCCACTGAACGCCTTCACTTCCGCGAGCAGACGGTCACTGACTTCGGCGCCGGAGAGGCCGCGCGAGCGGGTGAGGATGGCGCTCAGTCGTTCTTCGCCGAAAAGGGTGCCACTCGGATCGGCCGCCTCGACCACACCGTCGGTGTAACCGAGGAAAAGATCGCCCGGTTGAAAGGCGCACGCGTGCTGCGTGTAGGTGAAATCGGCGAGCAAGCCCGCCGCCGGTTCCGGGTCCGCGGGTGTGAGTCGCGCGATGATCTCCGAATTGGCGTGGCGCACGAGTGGGGCAGGGTGGCCGGCGTTCCCGTAGGTCAAAGTGTGGCGCGCAATATCGATGACGCCGAAAAATACGGTCGCGAAAACCGGCTGTCCGAGTTGCTCGATAATCGGCATCAGGCAGTGGTTGATCTCGGAAAGCACATGCACGGGATCCGCGGCGCGCGCACCCATCTCCTCGACGACGCCGCGAATGAGCGCCGTAAGCAGGCCGGCGCGGACGCCGTGGCCCATCACATCGCACACGAGCACGCCGCACTGCGTGTTGGAGAGTTGCACAATGTCGAAGAAATCACCGCCGAGCGTCGTCGTCGGAATGTAGCGGTGGGCAAAGCGCAACGCGCTGAGCGCCGGTGCGCAGCCGCGGGGAAAAACCGGATAGGCGCGATTGAGAAACGCCTCCTGCATCTGGCGCGCCATGCGCAGATCGGTTTCCATCTCGGTGCTGCGCCGGTGGAGTTCGTCTTCAGCTTTCTTGCGCCGGGTGATGTCGTGGCTGATGCCGACGAGGCCCACGAGTTGTTTGCGGGTGTCGTTTAATGGCACCTTCGTGACGAGGGACCAATGGACGTCACCATCGGGGCCGAAGTCGGATTTCTCCTGGTTGAGAATCGGCGTGCCCGTCTGCATGACCTGCCGGTCGTCGGCGAGCGCCTGCCGGCCGCGTTCGCCGGGGAAATAGTCGAGGGTGGTTTTGCCCAGCGCCTCGGCCTGCGACGTCGCGCCGAGCATGGCGAGGTGCGCCCGGCTGTTGAGCACGTAGCGCGAAGCGGTGTCCTTGACGTAGAGCCGGCTCGGCAGGTGATCGATGATCGTGCGGAGGAGGTTGCGCTCCTCGGTGAGTTTCTCCTCGGCATCCTTCGTGGCCGTCACATCGCGGGTGAGACCGAAGGTGCCGATGACGCGGCCGCCGGCGTCGCGCCACGCCAGCTTGGTGCTCGAAGCCCAGGCCTTGGTCCCGTCGCGCATGGTCGTGCGCTCAATTTTCGCGATGACGGGAACGCCGGAGCGAATGATCTCCTGCTCGTCATCGAACGCGCGTTGCGCGTGTTCGGCGGAGAAGAAATCAAAATCACTCTTCCCAACACAATCGGCGGGCGACGCCGTGCCGAGGGACCGCGCATGCGCCGCGCTGTTGCGCACGAAGCGGCTCTGTAGATCTTTGAAATAAATTCGGTCCGGGCTCGTGTCCATCAGCACGCGGAGCAGCGCAGAGTCGAGCGACTCGACGGGCTGCGCAGACGGAGAGGCGGGAGTCGGAGAAGAAGGCGCTTCGCTCATCAGTAAATGGGGACGATGATTGCCGGCACGGAGACAGGCAATGAAAGTTCTGCGCCTGAGCGGCACGCGGGCGGGTCTCAGTTTCTGGCGGATATTGATCCGGAGTTGCCGGTGGTAGGGGCGTGC